>NZ_QUJD01000001.1:0-353215 GCF_003480555.1 Blautia sp. AM29-29 | reverse complement strand
TACGGTTCTTAGGGGAGGGGCTGGCAGCAATGCCAGTCTCTTACCCGACATCCACTCGGAAAAGGATATTTTGAAGCTGGTGACAACGCTGATCGCTAATACAAAAGGCGAGGGCAAGGCCGGAGACGATTTCTGGGTCAAGGCGGAAACATTGCTGTATTGCGCATTGATCGGATATATCCACTATGAAGCTCCGGTGGAGGAGCAAAACTTCTCCACCCTCATCGAGTTCATCAACGCCATGGAAGTCCGGGAGGATGACGAGGAGTTCAAAAATCCCGTAGACCTGATGTTTGATGCACTGGAATCGGAAAAGCCAAACCACTTCGCAGTGCGGCAGTATAAGAAATATAAGCTGGCAGCCGGTGTTGTATGCTCTAAAAGACTTCTTAATCAAGCGGTTGGGAAGTCTCTTAGAACACACAACCTAAAACCGAAGAAAGGAGCGCAAGTTATGAGAAAAAATGAGAAAATCACAGCTCTGTACGAACGACTGAGCCGTGATGACTTTGGCAAAGATGATGACCAACAGCGTGAGAGCAATTCCATATCCAATCAAAAGGCTATGTTGGAGGACTTCGCCGCACGGCAGGGCTTTACAAACATTGTCCATTTCACGGACGATGGTATCAGCGGCACTTGTTTTGACCGCCCCGGATTTTTAGCCATGATGAAAGAGGTTGAAGCCGGGAATGTGGAGTATCTGTGTATCAAGGACATGAGCCGCATGGGTCGTGACTATCTGAAAGTCGGTCAGATTATGGAAATTCTGCGTCAGCGTGGCGTTCGCCTTATCGCCATCAATGACGGCGTGGACAGTGCCAGAGGGGACGATGATTTTACCCCGTTCCGCAACATTATGAACGAGTATTACGCCAGAGACACCAGCCGTAAAATCCGTTCCACTTTCCAGTCCAAAGGCAAGTCCGGCAAGCACCTCACAGGCACGGTCATTTACGGCTATCTCTGGAACGAAGCCAGAGACCAATGGTTGGTTGACCCCGAAGCCGCTGATGTGGTCAAGCGCATCTTTGCCATGACGATTGAGGGCTACGGTCCGTATCAGATCGCCAGCAAGCTGAAAGAAGAAAAAGTCCTCATTCCGTCCGCTTACCTTGCCCAGCACAGCGAGGGCGTGAACAAAAACAAGACTTTCAAAGATGTGTACGGCTGGGGTTCTTCCACCATCTGCAACATTCTTGAAAAGCGTGAATATCTGGGACACACCATCAATTTCAAGACCCGAAAGCACTTCAAGGAAAAGAAAAGCCATTATGTCCCGGAGGACGAATGGACAATTTTTGAGAATACCCATGAGCCTATCATTGACCAGCAGACCTTTGACCTTGTGCAGAAAATCCGTGGAAATGTCAGACGCTACCCGGACGGCTGGGGCGAAGCAGCTCCCCTCACGGGCTTGCTCTATTGTGCCGATTGCGGCGGCAAGATGTATGTCCACCGCACCAACAACGGCAAGCGCATTTCTCAATATACCTGTTCCCAATACAGCAAAGTCCCAGTTGGAAAGCTCTGCAAGACCCAGCACCGTATCAATGAAGATGTGGTACTGTCCCTTGTCTCTGAAATGCTGAAAGCCATTGCCGAGTATGCCAAGCATGACCGAGCCGAGTTTGTCCGTGTGGTGCAGGAAGCGCAGTCCAGCCAGCAGACCACAGAGGTCAGGAAACAGCGTACACGCCTTGCCACAGCAAAGCAGAGAGTTTCCGAGCTGGAAGTCCTGCTCTGCAAAATCTATGAGGACAACATTTTAGGCAAGCTGTCCGACAGCAGATACGCCACTCTGGACGCTCAATACGAAAAGGAACAGTCCGAGCTTACCGCTGAAATCTCTGTTCTGGAAAAGGCTGTCAAGAGCTATGAGAAGCACGAAAAGGACGCTGATCGTTTTATCGCTCTGATTGACAAGTATGAGAACTTCGACAAGCTGACCATTGCTATGCTCAACGAGTTTATCGAGAAAATCCTTGTGCATGAGCGTGACCGTAAAGGCAGTATACAGACCACACAGGAGGTCGAGATTTACTTCAATTTTGTTGGGCGATTCGTTCCCCCGGCGTTTGGAGAAGCGGAGCTTACCCCGGAGGAATTAGAGGAAATCCGCAAGCGTGAGGAACGCAAGGACAGGCTTCATCAGAACTACTTGAAGCGGAAAGCCAGCGGAGCGCAGAAGCGATACGAGGACAAAATCAAGAAGCGGAAAAAGGCAGAAATTGAAGCTAAGAAAGCCGCCATTCGTGCGGAGGACATTGCAAAGGGCGTGTTCGTCCCTGTCAGCAGTTTACCGCAGAGAGAGCCGATGAAAGGAGTACAAACAGCATGAATATCACTTACACACAGAACGGAGATTATCTTATCCCGAACATCGTTATCCGCAAGACCAAGCCCATCGGACACTACGGCAGACTTCGCAAGGCGTATCTGGAAATGCACCGCCCGATACTGTTCAATGAACTGGTGCTATCCGACAAGCTCTTTGAACATTGTGCCGAGATTGACGAAGCGGCACGAAACCGCATGGAGCAGATCGTGCGGTCACTGGCAGAGCAAAACGGTGTGACTGAGCAACTGAAAGCCGATAATCAAATGGAATGGGTGCGGCAGATGAACGCTTGCAAGGCACAGGCAGAGGAGATTGTGAAAGCGGAATTGATTTATGATTGAGCGAGGAAGTCCGGGCAGAAAACTGTTCGGACTTTTCTCATATAGTCCAAAGTTGCGGTAGAACTGTTCACAAGTTTTATGGTACAATTTGAATACGAAAAGTGAGCAACAAATGGAGGCTGGCTGACACATTTGTCTGCGGGCGTGATGTCCCAATCGGAAATTTCGTCAGACCATATCTCCATTTTAAAAGAAAAGAGCAAGGCCGGATAGACCTTACTCTTACATTATGAATCGGAATTTACGAAAGAGGTACAGAACATGAAGAAAATCAGAGGATTGCGTAGCTCCGGCAGAGCCGGAACGGCAGCAGCCAGAGTCGCCCCGGAGCTGGTGGAGCCGATTTTGGAGTAAATAAAAGGGGTGATGAAATTTTGCTGGAAACAACGCAAATAAAGCAGCGTTTACCGTTTATTGATTTGATAAGAGGTATAACCATTATTGAAATGATTTCGTATCATTTCTTATGGGATTTAGTTTATCTGTATAATGCAGATATTCCATGGTATAAGTCCCACGGTGCCTATATTTGGCAGCAATCCATTTGCTGGACTTTTATTTTGCTGGCTGGGTTCAGCTGGCATTTAGGAAAAAAACACATGAAAAGGGGATTGTGGGCGTTTGGTGGTGGTGTGGTCGTTTCGCTCGTTACCGCCATAGTTCTTCCCAATGATCGGGTGCGCTACGGTGTTCTAACGCTTATTGGCAGCTGTATTTTGATATGGATTTTACTGGATAAGGTTCTGAAAAAAATCCCGGCTGGGGTTGGGGTAAGTGTTAGTTTTGTGCTATTCCTCATTCTCAGAAGTTGGACGAAGCAAGACCCTATCCAACTATCTGATAATTTGCTGAATGTTACATGGTTGAAATCGGTATTAGCTTATATTGGATTTCCGCAAGCTGGCTTTTCATCTACCGACTATTTTCCGTTGCTCCCATGGATTTTCTTATTTGCAACAGGATATTTCCTGTACAGTTTCTTACAGGAAAAGGGGCTGATTAACCGGCTATTTGGAAAATGGAAAGTTCCAGGTATTAACTTTTTAGGGAAACATTCGCTTATTATTTACATGATACACCAACCGATCTGCTATGTTGTAGCGTTCTTGGTTTCGGAGATTTTTTAATATTGAGCCGTTGATCGGTGGAGTAAACAAGAAAGGAAGCCCCCAAAAAGGGGGCTTCCTTTCTTTAATATCGGCAAATGTGTTTATTTTTGATTATCACAGTTTGTAGCCGGTGATGTATCGGTCGCTACCAACTTCGCCAGCGAAGAAATCGTTAAGGGAGCTGCAAGCGAAGAATCTCTAATACGACAGATTCAAGTTTGGCGAACTGATAAAATCCCTTTAGGAACTAAAGGGCGCACTTCTATACTCTCCTATCGGGAGTATCGTGCGTCCTGCGGAGCTTCATTCTCTGTCAGCAGAAAAAAGCTGCATGACCGAGAATGTTTCGTCACTTCGTTCCGTCAAGGTGGCTACACCCCCTTGCGCTGCTAATGCGGCTATCCCTTGTGTACTTGCCGTCCGCAAACGGTTTTGACAAACCGTTCGCCGCCAGCAAGTTTGGAAAAACAAATACCGAAAATCAGACCGTTGACTGGTCGCACTATGCGAAAAGTTGACGGTCTTTTTTTATCCCCAAAATCAAAAAAGGAGGTCAATCACAATGACAAAACCGAAAACCCTTGACCAGCTCCGAGCCGAAAAGGAACGGGCCGAGACGCAGCTTGCACAGGAACAGCACAAGCTCAACCGTCTTGAGAACAGAAAGAAATATCTGGAGAAAGGCGAAAGGCAGAAACGCACCCATCGTCTTTGCAATCTGGGCGGCACGATTGAGAGCCTTGCCCCGGAGGTCAAAGATCTCACACGCACCGAAATGACAGAGCTGATGGAACAAATCTTTTCTTTGTCCGAAGTCCAGCGAGCCGTCCGTCACATGACGATTACCCACATCAGCCAAGCAAACGGAGAAAAGGAGTTGAAAGCCGATGGCACTATTTCATCTGAGCGTCACGCAGACTAAGCGAAGCGCAGGACAGTCCGCTATCGCTTCTGCTGCCTACCGAGCCGGGGAGCGATTGTATAGCGAGTATTACGGCGAATACAGCGACTACACCCGCAAGGGCGGCGTGATCTGCTCTGACATTCTCTTGCCGTCCCATGCACCGCCAGAATACGCAGACCGCCAAACCCTATGGAACGCCGTGGAAAAAGCCGAGCGTGGAAAGAACGCCCAGCTTGCATACAGCTTTGACATTGCCTTGCAGAATGAATTTTCCCTTGAGGAAAACATCGCTCTTGCAAGGCAATTTTTATTGGAGAACTTTGTGAGCCGTGGCATGGTGGTTGACTTCGCCGTACACCAGCCAGACCGGGAGGACGGCGGCGTACCCAATCCGCATTTTCATGTGCTTTGCCCCATCCGCCCCATCGAGCAGAACGGCAAATGGGGACTAAAGCAACGCCGGGTGTATGAGCTGGACAAGGACGGCAACCGTATCCGAGACGCAGACGGAAAGTTTGTGTTCAACGCCGTTCCCACTACCGACTGGGGCAGTCCCGAAACGCTGGAACATTGGCGTGAAGCATGGGCGGAGCTATGCAATGCCAAGTTTGCGGAAAAAGGTATTGATGTTCGTATCGACCACCGGAGCTATGAGCGTCAGGGCGTGGAGCTTTTTCCCACCGTCCATGAGGGCGCAACCGTCCAGGCAATGGAGAAGAAAGGCATACGCACCGAGAAAGGCGAGTTCAACCGCTGGATCAGAGCCACCAATGCCGTTATCCGGGACATCAAGAAGAAAATCGCTCTCCTGTTTGATTGGATTGCCGAAGCAAAAGCGGAGCTTGCCAAGCCGCAGGCACCCGACCTTGTTTCGCTGCTGAGCGCCTATTACACCCAGCGCAGAGCCGGGGCATATTCGCAGAAAGGCAAGGTCAGCAATCTAAAGGAGATGAACGAGACTTTCAATTATCTCCGGGCAAACGGCATTTACTCCCTTGAAGATTTGGAAAGCCGTGTCAGCGAACACAGTGCTGCCACAGAGAGCTTGAAGAAAACGCTGGACGAACAGACCGCCCGAATGAAAGCAATTAAGCAACTCTATGACAGCTCCGCCGCTTTCCAGAACTTGAAGCCTGTCTATGACGGCTTGCAGAAAATCAAGTTTGAGAAGCCCAGAGCCAAGTACAAGGTAGAGCATGAAGCGGAACTGATACAGTTCTACGCCGCCAGACGAAAGCTGACCGAGGAGTTCCCGGACGGCAAGGTGGATATGAAAAAGCTGTCCGACGAGTATGACGAGCTGGAACAGGCACACGAAAGCACCTACGGCGAGTTTAAGGCTGTCAGAGACGATTTACACCGCCTTTGGAAGGTCAAGTCATGTGTAGATACTGCCGCCCGATTTAACGAGCGTACAGAGGAACAAAAGCTCCAAAATCGACCCCAAACACGACAGAAAAAGGAGGAACTATCCCGATGAATTATACCCAAGCGCAGATTGACCGGGCAAATGCCGTCAGTCTGGAAGATTTTCTCCGCACACAGGGAGAGACACTGATAAAAAGCGGACGAGAATACCGCTGGAAAGAACATGACAGTCTGACCGTCCGGGGAAACAAGTGGTTTCGCCACAGCCAGAGCAAGGGCGGCTATCCCATTGATTTTGTCATAGAGTTTTACGGCAAGTCCTTTCCCGAAAGCTGACAATTATCCAGGGTAATCCCGGCGAGGGCAAGACCTACTTTGCCATGCGCCTTGCGGCGGCTTGCACCAATCGAAAGCCTTTGCCCGGTATGGAGACACTTGAACCTTTCAATATCATCTATCAGACCGCCGAGGACGGTCTGGGCGATACGGTCAAGCCCCGATTGATGGAAGCAGACGTAGCCCTTGCGCTGTAATTCTTTTTCAAGTTTTCTGCGTTCTTTCTCAGAATCCTTAAGTTCGCGGTTAAGCCGGGAAGCTTCTTTAGCGATGCCACCATTGGCATTCATGCAGGCATCTTTCCAGGCTTTGATCTGCTCGATATAAAGACCTTTTTTACGGGCATACTCGGCAAGTTCCGTTTCATTCATACCTGCTGTTTCAACAACAACTAAAAATTTATCCTGTGTACTCCAGTCATCAGGAACAGCATCCGTACCAGGAGCAGCATAGCCTTCCTTTCTGGCTTTATCCCGCCAGTTACGAAGTGTCTGTTCAGAGATTCCTTCTTCTCTGGATATCTTGGTAATAGATTCATTGTTTGGTGGAAGCATCCTCCTGAGGAGTGCATCCTTTAATTCTGGACTATCCTTTCGACATTTGCCCTGTCTCTTTTTTTGCCAATACCATAGACAGTTTTCTTTCATTTGCTGTTGTCTCCAATCTCCATACACTGATATGGATAAAGCCTGCCAAGTATCATGCTGATACAGCACCCGGCAGTGCTTTCTGAAAATATGGTTTCTCTGTACTTTTTCTTATCACCCCAGAGATGTAGGATTTCTCACAGGCGGCAGTGTGCTTCACTGCTCCATTGGAAGTTGTCACTCTGTCAGTCGATTCTCCTCGCCCCAGACACAGAGCTGATCCAGCACAGTCATCAGCGTTTTTCCTCGTTCCGAAAGCGTATATTCCACCTTCGGCGGAATCTGCGGATACTCGGTGCGGACGATCAGTTTATCCGCTTCCAGCTCCTTGACAGTCTACATCTGCATTTTTAAAAATATGCGTTTCAAGATTTTTTGAAAGTAAGCGCAAAATAATTCGACGGATTGTGTTGCCCTAAAAATCAATTCATAATAATCATTAGAGAATGCAAGCATTTCACTTCATTTTCTCTTGCTTGAAATGATAGATGCGAGCATTTTACTCTATTCAAGTTATCCCTGTGTGTTAGGATAGTTGTCAGTGAAAGATAATTACTTTTGTGGTAGTATGTAGCTATCACAGGAAGGGAGCTTTCGCTATGAACTATGACGAAGAAGGCGATGGATAAACTGATTACAAGGAAGGAAGCAGCCAGTATACTGGGAATCAGCGTAAAAACACTGGATGCTGTAAGAACAGACGGTTTGATCTCCTATGTTCAGTATGTGGAAAACGGCTGCTGATGCAGTCAGCACAGATTAGGATGACAACGCTGATTGACTATACATCAAAAGTGAAGAACTTGGCTTTGTTGGCAGTAGTCTACCAGAATTTTTCATTACAGTGTTTTGCTAAAGGAATCCGATGGAGCTATACCCTGGATTTTTCTGTATTCTCTGGGTGACATTTTGACTATAGACTGAAAAGCGCTTGAAAATTTCCCCTGGGTTTGGTAGCCTACCTGGGAAGCAATATCCGCGATAGTGTCATTTGTTTCCCGTAATAATTTCATAGCCTGACGCACTCGAAATTCCTTCATATAGGTGGCGATAGGCTGGCCGTAGACTGCCTTGAATATCTCCTTTAGAGTGGAGGTATTTATCAAATACTGTTTGGAAAGTTCTGCGATCGTAAATCGTTGATCCAAGTGCTCTGTCAACTGTTGATGAATTTCTTTTATCAATTCGGTTTGCTGGGAGAAGTATTGAGTCAATTCTTTATGCTCCGATTTCATGTTGCTCAAATAAATCAAAATTTCCAGCACCTTCAATTTCAAGAGGGAAATTCGAACGGATACAGGAGCAGAAAAGAGTGGGGCAAAAATGTGCTCTAAATCGGAACAGGACGGGATTGCGGATGGCTTTCCGGAGCAAAATCGATCCCGTAACTGGTCTGCCTCCACACCGGCATTCTTTAAAACTTCCGGGCAAATGGAAGAGAGCTGTTTCAGATCCACGGAAATGGAAATTCCCTCTGCATATCCTAGGGGAAACATCATGGCGGAATCCGCGCAGCAGGCCATACTGTGTGCTGTCACATCACCTGTACCTAAATAGACGGCAGTACCGTCTTGCATATTCCAACCCACGCGACCACTGCGACAATAGTAAATTTCTAAAACAGAATCCGAAGCATCATGCTGAAACTTGATCTCTGAAGCAAGAAAAACATTGAAGGATACCTCTATTCCAGGAAAAGTTTCATATGCCTCCATAACCCCTTTTCCAGCGGTAACCGCTCGAAACTGTTCTCCAAAGAGTGTGGTACCCGTTCCGCCAGCACGGCAATGCTTCAAGGCGAGTGTGCCGTTTGGAATCTTTTGAAATTTTTGAGCGATAACTTTGGATTCTTCTTTTTTCATGGCGTTCCTTTTTGTTTTTCTACTTGCGACGGACAGGCGATTTTTACAAGCCACTCAATCATGTGATGGAAATTTCGGGCCTGCTCGGTATCGGCCGCTTTATAATAGACCTCTTTTCCGTCCCGGCGGCTAACGATCAGACCTGCTGATTTCAACTGCTTGAGATGGTGAGAAACTGCAGGACTGCTCATATTTACCATGGCTGAAAGATTGATAACACATTCCTCACAGTGGCAAAGCAACCAAAAAATGCGAATACGGCTGCCATCCCCCAGCTGCTTGAAAATATCAGCTACGGTTTGAAAGTTTTCTACGCGGGGCATATGTTCCAGTTCCTGCTCGATAGTTTGTCCGTGGTCGTGTGGTAAGGGGTTCTGAATCATTTAGCACTCCTCCTTAAAGTCTATCTTACCATAGGCTGAAGGAAAAAGAAACTTTACTTCTGAAATATTTCTGGTTCAGGACCAGCGTCATGGGTGTAATCCAAGATACGGACACCATCACCTATCTCTTTCTGCACCAGCTCCCGCATACGTTTGGCAAAAGGACAGGGGTAACCAATGGGAGTCATGTGATATTGTTCCAGCACATCTTTCAACGTGATTCCTTGCATTCTTTGTTCCGCTGTTTTTTGAATGTCCAAGTAAAAATCCCGCAGCACCAGTTGAATATTTACACCCACGCCACAGGCAGGATTGGTGTGGATGTCCTGATGGAGCAGGGGCTTGTTGCCCTCTACTGCCCGATAGGCATCCAGCAGAGTGATTTTCTCCGGCCCACGAGCCAGAGCGGGGCGGGGATGTCCCTTCACGCTGACCAGCAGTCCTCCCTTCCGCAGGGCGGACATGAGCTGGCGCACATAGGCAGGATTCGTCTGAATGCTCTCTGCCAGCTTGTTACTGGTCAGGTCGCAGTCTGGGTACAGAGCGATAAAAGCCAGAATATGAACAGCATCGCTAAGGCGGGTAGAATATTTCATAGCCTGATCTCCTTTTTTACTTTGATGTTATTTTTATTATAACAACATATTGACAGTGACGCAAGAGGATGCTAAAATAATTTGAAGTAAGAATAAAAATAACACCCACTTGAAAGGAATGGTGACAATGAACTTCTATGATGATCTGGTCATGCAGACCCAGATGAATTATTCCAGGCACTATCATATCTATGCTTCCGGCGGTACGCCTTATCAGCTGACTGACAAAAAGCCGCTGCCGTATAGCGAACAGATCCATCGTTTGGTACAGGAGGTAAAGGAAGCTGACTGTGTGGTAGTGGGCGGGGCCTCCGGCCTGTCCGCTGCCGGTGGTGGAGATTTTTACTACGAGGACAACGACTCTTACCGCAAATACTTCCGCCCTTTTGCCGAGAAGTACCACTTCAAAGGTGCTTTTGCAGGGATGATGCACCCCTGGAAGACAAGGGAAGAGTATTGGGGGTATCTCGCCACATTCCTTCACACCACCCAGACCGCACCTGTGCGTCATTCCTATTTGGATTTAGACGCTTTGCTGAAAGGCAAGGACTTCTTCATCCTCACCACGAACCAGGATACCCAGTTTGTCAAACTCTACCCGGAGGAGAAGGTGGCAGAGATCCAGGGAGATCACCGGTTCTTCCAGTGTGCCGCCTGCTGTACCGATGACACCTGGGATGCGGTAAAGCCAGTGGCTGATATGGTGGCCGCTATGGGGGATGGCACGAAGATTCCCACGGATCTCATTCCCCGGTGCCCTCACTGCGGCGGAGAGGCTTTCCCCTGGGTGCGAGGATATGGGAATTTCCTGCAAGGAAAGAAGTATGAAGAACAGTACGAAAAAATTTCTCGCTACGTACTGGAACACAAAGACAGCAAAATTCTGTTCCTGGAGTTGGGCGTTGGTCGAATGACTCCCATGTTTATCCAAGAACCTTTCTGGAACATGACCCTCAGCTTTCCCCATGCTCGATATATTGCTGTCAACAACAAGTATAACTTCCTGCCCAAGCAGTTGGAGGACAAGGGCATGACCATTGTGGCCGACATTGCTCAAGTGCTACGGGATGCACGGGATACCATGGACAGCGGAGATAACGATCGATGAGGGGTGGAAACCAAGCGACGCTTCAGGAACTTGCTGAGCGTATTGATCAAGCAGATGCCGTTGTGATCGGAGGCGGCTCCGGCCTGTCAAGCGCGGCTGGATACGACCACTACCATTGGTCCCCGGCACTTTCGGAGGCATTGGCTCCCTTTCGCGAACAGTATGGCTTTACCTCTCCGCTGGCTGGATTCTACCATTGCTTTTCCAGCTATGGGGAACAGTGGGGGTATTACAGTCAATATATTCGCTTCATGTGGGAAGCCCCTACTGGGCAGCCCTATCTGGACCTGCAGGCGCTTGTTGCGGACAAACCTGCTTTTGTTCTGACCACCAATGTGGATCAGCAGTTTTTTCGAGTATTTCCCCAGAAACAAATTTGCGCCTTTCAGGGAGACTTTAGCTACTGCCAATGCAGTCAGCCCTGCCGGGATGATATTGGGGAAAACCGCGAACTGGTGAAGGAACTGACTGGTTGCCTGGCAGGTGTTCGCCTGCCGGAGGAGGCTGTTCCTCGTTGCCCGGATTGCGGGCGGGTGCTGGTGCCCTGGGTACGAGATGATACCTTTCTGGAGGGAACCTTCTGGCAGGATAGTCTGCATCGCTACCATAGATTCCTGCGACACTGGATAATGGATCAGTCCGACAAAAAAGTCCTGCTGTTGGAACTTGGCGTGGGTGAGATGACACCCAGTATCATCAAATTGCCCTTCTGGGAACTTACTGCCAAAAACGAAAACGTCTTTTATGCATGTCTTAATCGAGAGGCAGCTCATAGGCCAGAGCATCTGCGGGGACGTAGCCTGTATCTGCAAGGAGATTTGGCGGAAACTCTGGCTGCCCTCCGGCAGGAGCGATCCATCGCAGCAACCATAAAATAGAAAGGAGCGAACGAATATGATTGATTGGAACCCTATTGCGAAAAAATTCAGAGAAGCGGACGCTATCCTGATCGGAGCCAGTAACGGCCTGTCCATCACCGAAGGACTGCATTTGTTTGCGGACAATGCGACTTTTGAAAGACTGTTTGGAGATTTCAAACAAAAATACGGCTTACATTGTATTTTGCAGGGCATGATGGCCGGATGGCCCAGCGAGGAGGAAAAATGGGCCTTCTGGGCCCGGCTCATCCATCGTTACTGTGGGCAGTACCAGCCTACGCCGGTGATGAACGATTTGAAGGCCATTGTAGGAGAAAAAGATTACTTTGTCGTCACATCAAACGGAGAAGGTCACTTTGAACTGTGTGGCTTCGATCCGACGAAAATCTATGAGATTGAGGGCAACTGGATTACTATGCAGTGTGCCCGCCCCTGCCACGATACCCTCTATTCAAGTTTAGAGGTGGCCGAAAAATTATCGGCTGCCGAACAGGGCGGCCATGTGCCTACAGAGTTGGTGCCGCGTTGTCCCAAGTGCGGAGGTCCCATGGACATCCACATGGGCGCGGGTCAGAGAATGATCCCGGATGCCGCTGCCCAGGCACGGTTCCAAAACTTTCTGAAAACCTACCACGGAAAGAAACTGGTGGTTCTGGAGCTGGGCATTGGCTGGCGCAATCAGCTGATCAAGGCCCCGATGATGCGCCTGGTGGCCGGCGAGCCAAACGCCACTTATGTGACCCTCAATCTTGGTGAGATCTACATTGCGGACAATATCAAAGAGAAGTCCTTCGGACTGGACGGGCGGCTGGATGAGCTGCTGCCTGCTCTCCGGGAGGCGTGTGAGGTATGACGATTTCGGAGCAGGTTCAAAATGACTATACAAATGCATAAACTCTCATGAATCAGGTTGCTTCCTGAATCCTTTGCAGCAGTAGAGAATGCATAAAAAGCCGGGAAGTTGACTCAAATTGTCAATGCCTCCCGGCTATTATCAGGCAGATATTAATATAGTTAGAATCATGGTATATATTTCATTCCCCATTGGGAAATGGCGTAAAAGACCGGCAGCAGGTCCCGCCCTTTTTCGGTGAGGGAGTACTCCACTCGCAGAGGCATTTCATTATATTGGATACGCTGAACCAATTCGTCCGCTTCCAGCTCTTTCAGCGCGTTGGTCAGAGCTGTGTTGGTAATGGGTTTGAGAACTTTTTTCAGTTCCCCAAACCGCATAGGACACTTGATGCACAGTTCATAGAGAATTTGGAGTTTCCATTTGCCCTGCAGCATTTGAACCACCGGCGTGACCGGGCAGTTTCCCTCGCCGGTTAGAATGACACTGCCAACCTTTTCTTTGAATTCTTCATAAGTCATAATTGGATCGTTCCTCGTCTTTTGCAGTATATTTTTTGATACCAGGTATAAATAATTTGCGTACTTGAACAAAAATTACTATCAGATATAATAAATATATCACTGGTTGGCCATGCAGTCAACGACTGAAATTTCTCAGAAAGGTCTGAATGATATGAAAGAACTGAACATTATGGAGGCTACTGTTCTGACCTCCCCCAATCCGCTGACATTGATCTGCTCTAAAAAGGAGGATGGTTCTACGAACCTGGCTCCCATTTGCTTTGTGTCTTACCTCTCCTTCAATCCGCCTATGGTGGGTTTCGCCACTGGCAAACAGTCCCACACCGGCAAGCGTGTGCGTGAGACCGGCAAAGTCATTGTCACTGTTCCCTGTGAGAGTCTGGCAGGCGCAGTAATGGCCTGCGGAGCATCTACCGGTGCCGAGACCGACAAGGTGGCCGCCAACAACATCGAGATGATGGCTGTGGATGGCAGTGATATCCAGATTCCGGTGGATACTCGTCTGGCGATGGTGGCCACCCTGCAGCAGTCGGTGGAAGTTGGCGACCATATCCTGCACATCTGTCAGGTGGACAAGTTCCTGGGCGATGAGGACAAGAAGGGGCTGTATGCCTGGAACGGCTTCGGGAAAGTTGCACCTGCGGCAGAAGGCTAAATCTTAAAACGGTAAGGAGGCATCAGCGGTGGCCGTTTGTATTAAATTGAGTGGATCGTCATTGGGACTGAGACCGGACATAGGAAGGGCAAAGCCGTATCGAAACCGGAATGGGTGTGGAACCTGACACATCAGGCCCATGAGCTTGGCATCCCTGTATTTATGAAGGAAGATCTGCTTCCTATCATGGGAGAGGCACAGATGGTACAAGAATTTCCCCCCGGCTTTTTACCGGGTATTGGAGGAACAGAAGACGTGGCAGAAGTGAGAGAGAGCAGCATTCTGATTCAGGATGTAGAAACCAAAAATATTATGACAAAATCCACCCTGCCGGTGGGCGGCTATTCCGTCAATCCTTATGTGGGCTGTACCCATGGCTGCAAATACTGCTACGCCTCGTTTATGAAGCGATTTACCGGGCACACCGAACCGTGGGGTACATTCCTGGATGTGAAACATTGGCCAGCAATCAAAAATCCGCAAAAGTACAAAGGGCAACGCGTAGTCATCGGTTCTGTGACCGATGGCTATCTGCCCCAGGAGGCTCAGTTTCAGAACACCCGAAAGCTTCTTGAACAGTTCCGGGGCAGCGAGGCGGAAATTCTCATCTGCACCAAGTCAGACTTGGTAATCCGTGACATCGATCTTCTGAAAGAACTGGGAAAGGTCACGGTCTCTTGGTCGATCAATACGCTGGACGAGGATTTCAAAAACGATATGGACAATGCCGTCAGCATCAAGCGACGGCTGGATGCCATGAAGCAGATCTATGATGCGGGCATTCGCACCGTCTGCTTTATTGCCCCTGTCTTTCCGGGTATCACGGATTTTGAGGCTATCTTCCATCAGGTCAGAAATCAATGCGACCTGATATGGCTAGAAAATCTAAACCTGCGAGGCGGATTCAAAAAAGACATCATGGACTATATTTGTAAAAAATATCCTGACTTGGTTCCGCTGTACGACGCTATCTACAACAAGAGAGACAGAAGCTACTTCCGTGGTTTGGAGGATCAAGCGGAACGGCTGGCGAAAGAAAACAGCTGTCCCTTCGTGGACAACGAGCTGCCCTACGGACGAGCAGAGCCTGGGCACCCGGTCATTGTGGATTACTTTTACCATGAGGAAGTGCGTGGCTCGGAAAACACCGGGCGACGCAACCCACAAAAATAATTTGTGAAATAAATGGGTTCTGACATGGAGCTGTGCTTCAATGTCAGAACCTTTTTTAGCACTGTTTACCCATTCAGAAGTTTTCTTATCCCTCTTGGAAGGACTTGTACTCCGTCCATTGTTTTTCGATTTTCCCCGCTCTACAATGTAGACAGAACGATTAAATGATAGGTGTTTATCAAGTTTTACATAAAATTATATTACCGGTAAGCATACGATGAGCAGATGTTTTTTATTGCCTTTCGAGTATAGATACGTTAAAATATACTTATTAAGCATGATGAATTTGGGAGGTATTTTTCGTGGAAATTAGAGTTCTTCGATATTTTCTGACTGTAGTAAGGGAAGAAAGTATCACAAAAGCCTCAGAAGTTTTACATATCACGCAGCCGACACTTTCACGTCAGCTTGCACAGATGGAGGAAGATATTGGTGTAAAGCTGTTTGATAGAGGGACACGGAAAATCAAATTGACAAATGAAGGAATACTTCTTCGCCGTCGTGCGGAAGAAATTTTGCAGCTTGTAGATAAGACAGAAAAAGAATTAGTGGAGCAAGAGGAACAGGTGGAAGGTAAAATTTCCATTGGGTGTGGAGAAATTGCTGCTGTACAACTTCTTCCTAAAATAATTGAGTCCTTTCGTCGGAAATATCCCCGTGTTACTTTTGACATTTTTACAGCCACAGCAGATTTGGTAAAGGAACAAATGGAGAAGGGACTACTGGATATTGGTTTGCTTCTTGAGCCGGTTGATATGGAAAAATATGAATTTATTCGCTTGAATATAAGGGAAAAATGGGTGGTTCTGATGAAATCGGATGATCCACTCTCCAAGAAAGAAACGGTAAGCGCAAAAGATTTGTCTGTACTGCCTTTGATTCTTCCTAGGCGTATGAATGTGCAGAGTGAGTTGGCAAGTTGGTTTGGCAACTACTATGAGAAACTGGATATTGTTTTTACCAGCAATTTAAGTACGAACAGCGCAATTATGGTGAATGGAGGCTTGGCATATTCATTGGTGATTGAAGGGGCTGTACCGTTCTGGAATCAATCAAAGGTTACATTCAGACCGCTTGATCCGCCACTTACAGCAACAAGTGTATTAGCATGGAAACGTGGTCAGCCGTTTAGCTTAGCAACCACAAAATTCATCAAACATATTCAATGCTTTTTAGGCATGGACAAACCATAAAAACTAAGTATTTGATATAATTCAATTAGAAAATTATAATATAGGTGTAGAGATAAAGCAAACAGCTTTAATTTCTGCACCTATATTTTTTATTGAGGAGGGAGTGCCATTTCATGAAACCGGATTATGATTCCCGTATAAACGCCGGATTAAGCAAAGAAGAAATCGCAAAAATTTCAGGATGCGAAGATCAAGAAATGCAGATAAGGATGTTGCGAAAATATCGGTACAAATTGCTTGATGAGGTACATGAAAAGCAGCAGTCACTTGATGCAATCGATTATATGATCTGTAAAACAAAAAAATAACAATAAGAGGAGGAAAAGGCGTGAATCAGCAAACAACTCTGTTTTCAAACGAGAAGTTGATGGCTATGATTATTCCCCTGTTTTTAGAGCAGCTGCTGATAATGCTTGTAGGGATGGCGGACACACTGGTGGTCAGCTACGCAGGAGAAGTGGCAGTATCCGGTGTTTCACTGGTAAATCAGTTCAATACTATTTTTATTTATCTGTTTACAGCATTGGCATCTGGAGGGGCGGTTGTGATCAGCCAGTATATTGGTAGAAAGAAAAATGATGACGCTGGAGAATCCGCCAGTCAGCTTCTTTCATTTTCTGCGATTTTTTCCATACTGATCGTAGTGATGGTTCTAATTGGAAATGAAGGGATGCTTCGTCTGATGTTCGGTAAAGTGGAAGATTCTGTGATGCACTCTTGTATTACATACCTTAGGATTTCTGCATATTCCTATCCGGCATTGGCGGTTTACAATGCTGGCGCTGCCCTTTTTCGCAGTATTGGAAAAACCAGTGTGACCATGTATTTGTCGGTAATTTCCAATATCATCAATGTTATTGGAAATTTCATTGGTGTACTTGTTTTGCGTGCAGGTGTTGCAGGTGTTGCATACCCTTCACTGATCGCTCGGACATTTTCAGCCGTGATGATTACAGTACTTTGTTTTCAGAGAAAAAATGAAGTGTTCTATCGCTGCAAGTGGATTTTCCGGTGGAATGTGGATTTCATGAAACAAATTCTAAAAATCGCTATTCCAAATGGGATGGAAAACGGTATATTCCAGTTAGTCAAAGTAGCATTAAGCGGTATCGTTGCACTTTTTGGAACATATCAGATTGCTGCAAATGGTGTTGCACAAAGTATCTGGTCATTGGCTGCGCTGGCGGGAGTCGCTATGGGTCCCGTATTTATAACGGTCATTGGACAGTGTATGGGAAATGGGGATGCAGATGCTGCGGAGCATTATTTTAAGAGATTGACAAGAATCACATTGCTGATTTCATCGGCATGGAATCTTTTGATTTTTCTTCTGACTCCATTCTTTATGAAATTTTATGCTTTGCAGCCGGAGACCAAACGGCTTGTAATCTGGCTGGTTTTAATCCATAACGTGTTTAATGCAGCAGCATATCCCTTTTCCGGTGCGCTTAGTAATGGGCTGCGGGCAGCGGGTGATGTGAAATTTACCATGTATGTTTCGGTTATCTCCACGATAGCGGTGCGTCTGCTTTTATCATGGCTCTTGGGAATTGTTTTGAAAATGGGCGTGATCGGGATTGCTATTGCAATGGTTTGTGACTGGAGCATTCGGGCGGTCATTTTCTTCTGGAGGCAGAAGTCCGGAAAATGGAAAACATTTCAGGTGATATAGATTCATTTATAATAAGTTCAATATCGGTATATTATGCCTTATGGTCTTAGCAAGTTTTGCCGTTTTGCTGTGAATGTGTGGGAGGTCAATCCTGCTGGAAAAGCTGATGAACAGGTTGCCAGAGAAGGGCTTTCCTGTATGGAAGTTTGGATGAAAGAACTGGGACTTACAATGAATCTCCATGAGTTGGGGGCAACAGAAGAAATGTTGCATGGTATTGCAAATGGAACCATCATCATGGAAGGTGGATATAAGGTGTTGAATCATGATGAGGTATTGGAGATTTTGAAGAACAGTTTGTAAGCATTCAAGTAGGAGCTTTTATAACGATAATATAATAGAAAAAGGCAAGTGCTGTGAAAGAAATTTTTCTTTGATGTTGCTTGTCTTTTTTTAATTCATCACTTGACATTGTGGCAAAGAAATCCTGAAAGGGGACGAGTAGAAAAAAGAGCAGCTGCATGAGCAGGAAGAAGAAAATAGACAGAGCAGTTGATGATGTGGAATGTCCGGTGCAGTGTGGGTGTAATGCTCATGCTACATCGGACTTTTTTCGAAAATGATTTTTAATAATGTTGATTTTCAACTACTTTTAACTCAAATATTGCATCTTAACTTAAAAAGAGTTAAGATTGCAAGTAATGACATGGAATATCTCGATAAAGTTCCTGGAGTCAAGAATCAAAGTGTTTTTAAAGAAGCTTATGTTATGGGATATTTTATTTACTAATGTTGATTTTCAACTGCTGGACGAATGGGAGGGGTGCTTCATGCCGTTGCAAATGATCAGAAACGATATTACAAAAATGAACGTTGACGCAATCGTCAATGCTGCCAACACGTCCCTTTTGGGCGGCGGCGGTGTGGACGGTTGCATTCATCGTGCGGCCGGACCGGAACTGCTTGCAGAATGCAGTACGCTGCATGGCTGCGAAACCGGCAGTGCAAAAATTACAAAGGGATACCGCCTGCCCTGCAAATATGTGATCCATGCAGTCGGTCCGCGCTGGAGGGATGGCAGGCATCGGGAGCAGGAGCTTCTGGAATCCTGTTATCGGACATCTTTGAATCTGGCGAAAGAAAATGGCTGTCAGTCTGTAGCTTTTCCGCTGATTTCTTCCGGTGTTTACGGCTATCCAAAAGACCAGGCTCTGAAGGTTGCAGTCGATACCATCAGCGAATTTCTGCTGGAAAACGAGATGATGGTCTATATCGTTATTTTTGACCGAAAGACATATCAGATTAGCGGAAAGCTGTTTGATGACATCGCAGTGTACATAGATGACAGGTATGTGGAAGAACATACCGACAGGAGGGCAGAACAGAGTCGGTGTTCCGAAGCATGGCAAGAGGAATCCTGCTTTGAAGCTGCATCTGTCCCGCTGCCGCCCGAAGCAATCTGTAAATCCTGCAGCAGTCAGTCTCTGGAAGAGGCGCTGGGACAGATGGATGAGAGCTTTTCAGAAATGCTGCTTCGAAAGATTGAGGAAAGCGGTATGACGGATGCACAGTGCTACAAGAAAGCAAATATTGACAGAAAGCTCTTCTCAAAAATCCGTTCGGATAGATTCTATAAGCCATCCAAACCTACGGTGCTGGCATTTGCCCTCGCTTTGGAGCTGCCGCTTGCCCAGATGCAGGAGATGCTCGGCAAGGCAGGATTCACATTGTCCCATTCGAGTAAATTCGACATCATTGTAGAATATTTTGTTGAACGGGGAAACTATAATGTGTATGAAATCAATGAAGCACTGTTTGCCTTTGACCAGAGTCTGATCGGAGCATAAGAACAAAGAAATGTCGCTTTCCATGCGACCACTCCACAAAAGAAAATCGCTATACTATGACTGTAAGGTACAAAACCGAGCAGCCATATGCGCGTGTAATGAGCCAAAGTTCGAGCTTGCTCGAAACCTTGGCGAATACCGCGACAGCGAGCCCGCAAGGGCGAGATCTTTTTGGAGGAGGACAAGCATATGAGAAAGAATTTAACAGAGATCGTTTTTATCTTAGACCGTAGCGGTTCCATGAACGGACTGGAACGGGACACCATCGGCGGATTCAATTCTATGATTGAGCAGCAGAAAAAAGCAGAGGGCGAAGCATTGATCTCAACGGTACTGTTTGACAATGTGAGTGAAGTCCTGCACGACCGTGTAGATGTAAAGAAAATCCGACCGATGACCGACCGGGATTATACAGTTCGCGGATGCACAGCGCTCTTAGATGCCATCGGCGGTGCGATTCATCACATTGGAAATGTTCATAAGTATGCACGACCGGAAGATGTCCCGGAGCATACCATGTTTGTAATCACTACGGACGGAATGGAAAATGCCAGCCGCCGGTATGACAGCGAAAAAGTGAAGCAGATGATCGAGCGTCAGAAAGAGAAATACGGTTGGGAGTTTTTGTTCCTCGGTGCCAATATTGACGCGGTAGAGACCGCAAGCCAGTTCGGAATCGGTGCAGACCGTGCAGTCAACTATCAGTGCGACAGTGAAGGAACCGCGTTGAATTATGAGGTGGTCAGCGAAGCAATCAGCTCTGTCCGGTGCAGTGCCCCGTTGAATGCAGACTGGAAAAAACGTATAGACGAGGATTATAAAAAACGTGGAGGAAAATAGAAATATGCAGGCGTATACCTACGTTTCAAAAGGAAAATTCGAATTAAGAGAGAAGCCAAAACCGACCCTGATGCAGGAGCGGGATGCTATTGTCAAAGTGACACTCGCCAGCATTTGCTCCAGCGATCTGCATATCAAGCATGGCAGCGTTCCGCGGGCAGTACCCGGGATCACGGTTGGCCATGAGATGGTGGGGATTGTGGAAGAGGTTGGAAAGGCAGTTACCAAGGTAAAACCGGGAGACCGGGTGACAGTAAACGTGGAGACCTTCTGCGGTGAATGCTTTTTCTGCAAGAAAGGGTATGTGAATAACTGTACAGATGAAAATGGCGGTTGGGCGCTGGGCTGCCGGATCGATGGCGGCCAGGCGGAATATGTGCGTGTACCCTTTGCAGATCAGGGACTGAATAAGATTCCGGATGGCGTTACGGATCGACAGGCATTGCTGGTGGGTGATGTTCTGGCTACCGGTTACTGGGCAGCGCGTATTTCAGAGATCTCAGAGCAGGATACGGTGCTGATCATCGGAGCCGGCCCCACCGGTATCTGTACCCTGCTTTCGGTAATGCTGAAAAAACCAAGACGGATTATTGTGTGTGAAAAGGATAAAAATCGTCTGCAGTTTATCCGACAGCATTATCCGGAGATTTTGTTGGTTTCTCCGGAGAAGTGTGAAGCGTTTGTACGGGCAAACAGCGATCATGGGGGAGCTGACGTTGTGCTGGAGGTTGCGGGGGCGGAAGCTACCTTCCGTCTGGCCTGGGAATGCGCGAGACCCAATGGTCTGGTGACGGTGGTTGCTCTTTATGATCAGGCACAGATCCTGCCGCTTCCGGATATGTATGGAAAAAATCTTACCTTTAAAACCGGAGGAGTGGATGGCTGTGACTGTGAAGAAACATTACGGTTGATTGCAGAGGGAAAACTGAACACAGAGCCGCTTATCACCCATACCTATTCCTTAGAAAGGATAGAGGAAGCCTATGAACTCTTTGAAGGTAAGCGGGACGGTGTAATTAAGGTAGCAGTAGAATGCTAAAAGAAGATATAGATAATTCCAATCATTAATGTACTATATATGGTATGATAATGATTGGAATTTTGTTATAACAGGGGGATTTCCAACCATTAGTATATACGATTCATGAAAAATCAGGTAAAATTATGTATAGGTAATTAAGGGATCGGTTTTATGAATCCGCTGGGTCCGGATGTGGCGACAATCCGTACTTCTGGCTGTATCGTCTTTTCGCATGGAGGCAATGGCTGCCGGAGGATTTGCCGGAGAATATGAACGATGGATGGATATGGCAGATCTGCCGACCGAAGAGGAAGAGAAGGAATTAATTGCCACGCTGTTTTCTCTGAACTAAATGATCTGACGGCTGAAGCGAGGAATAAATTTACGGAAGAGGAAAACGGTTAATGCAGTGCTTTTGAGGGGCAAACTTTCGTGCATTCATAGCAGAGAATACACTCTGTTCCATTTTTCCGCCTGCGGGTTTCCTTATTAACCTCCACGTTCATGGGGCAGATCTGCAGACACTTCCTGCAATGGACGCACTTATCCTCATCGCAGTGGACACGCAGAAGAGAAAAATAGCTCATGGGTTTGAGAAAAACCGTAATGGGACACAGATACTTGCAGAACGCCCGATTATCTTGAAACAGGAAGGCAAACACAATACCGACAATGTAATAAAGCGCATTCCCGGTAAGGAAAAGCCAGAACATGATTTGTTCCAAATGCGCCACCTGCATCAGAAACAGCCCGGACACCAACGCCAGAGACAGAAGAAACATCACATAGCGAAGGAAGCCCAGCTTTTCTTTTCGTGGCTTCTGCGGCTGATTGTAGGGCAGAAAGTCCAGCACCATAGCTGTCCAGCAGGCGTAACCGCACCAGCCACGCCCAAAAAGCAACGGTCCGAAAATTTTTGCAACCGCGTAGTGGATAGTTGCTGCTTCGAAAACGCCGAGAAACAGGTAGTACCAGAACCCTTCGATCTGCATATTTTCACGGGAAATCACGCCAAGGTACAGCAACATATAGCTGCCCACCGCCAACTGGACGAAATGCCGGGCATACCGTTTCCCGGCGGTAAACAGTGCCGTTCCAAGCCCAAGGCAGGCTCCGATGTAGCTGAAATTCAGCAGATAGAAAAAATTGTCCTTTGTGAGCCACAGCGTAACTGCCACTGCTTCAAACAGCAGAAACAGCAGCATAGATGGCACGTATTTGTGAAGTCTGTTTGGGATTTTCGTCATCTCTTTGATCCTCTGCTTTCTTATTTTTTCTCAATGCACGGACTGCCAGGCCGGTGCAAGAGCGTGTCTGGTATCTTAGCATAAGTATAGCAGAGAAATAAAAAAATAGTAATCAGATTCTTATAAAACATCTGCAAAAAAAGTGAAACGACTACAGGCGCAGACGGTTATGACCGCCTGCGCCTGTAATCGTTTGGAGTCATGCCAGACTGTTTTTAAAAGCTGTCTGGAAATGGCCTGGACTGGAAAAGTTTGATGTATTCCTATGCATAGGGTATAATGTCTTTAGAAAAAAAGATATGATTACGAAAACAAAATATTCCGCAAACATGATAGAGAAAGTAGGTATGCTATGAAAAGAAAAATTATGATTGCTGCAGTGGCAGCTGCTGTGATTTTTGCGGTGATTGCGATCCTTTCCGTTTTGGCGCAGACACCGGCATTAATCTGAGAAATCGAAATGATCTGCTGTGAAATTTCCGGCGGATCATGGAAGGATGGGAAAACTGGCGTTTCGCAAATGATTTTGGCTACTTTCATACAAAAAAATACTTTGAATATCAAGAAATCTATGCTACACTGATACTGCATGACAAAATAAAAGAAAGTGGGGATTGGAGTATGAGTGGTCTGTTTCGTGCTCTTCATCGGACAAAAGTGTTTCGAAATCTGACGGAGCAGGAGTTTGCATGGGTTTTATATGATGTGGGAAATTCGGCATTTATTATGCTTGCCTGTTCGCTGATTCCGATCTGGTTTAAGAGTCTGGCAATCGGTACAGGGCCGGGAAAAATCAGTTCGGATCAGGCGACGGCGTATTATTCGATTGCCATTTCCATTGTTACGGTGGTGGTGGCACTGATCGGTCCTGTCTGCGGTGTGCTGGCGGATCGTAAGGATAAGAAAAAGATCTTTTTTACCACAACGGCAGGTCTTGGCATCACAGGATGTGTGCTGAATGGCGTTGCGACGAGCTGGGTGCTGTTTCTGGTCATTTATATTGTGACAAGAGTCTGCTATAATGCATCGCTGACGATTTACGATTCCATGCTGAATGACGTGACGACGGAGGAACGTATGGATGAGGTATCCTCCTATGGCTATGCGTGGGGATACCTGGGATCCTGCATTCCGTTTCTTGTAGCACTGATTGCTTACGTGTTGGGGCCGGATATGGTCGGGGTGCTGCCGGATTTTGTCTCTAAGATGATTGGCTTTTGCGTGACGGCTCTCTGGTGGCTGGTGGTGACGCTGCCGTTGCTGAAGGAGTATCGGCAGAAGAATTACGTGGAAATGAGAACGGTTACCGTCGGTCAGACATTTGGAAAAATATTCAGAACCCTGAAAAAAATCGCAGTTTCGGACCGGAAAGTATTTTTCTTTCTGATTGGATTCTTTCTCTATATTGATGGGGTTGGAACTATCATTGACAACTGCATCAACATCGGAACCGATCTGAATCTGAATACGGTCGGACAGGTTGTTTTCCTGCTTGCCACGCAGGTTGTCGCTTTTGGAGGATCTCTGTTTTTTGCAAAATTGTCGCGGAAAAAAGATACGGTATCCCTGATTCTGATCTGTATCGCAGGCTATTTTGTCATCTGCCTCTATGCGCTGACACTGCGGACGCTGGTGCACTTTGCGATTCTGGCATTTGGAGTGGGATGCTTTCAGGGATCAATTCAGTCGTTGTCGCGGTCGTATTATTCCAAAATTATTCCGGCGGAGAATTCGGGAGAATATTTTGGCATCTACGATATTTTTGCCAAGGGCGCTTCCTTCCTTGGATCTGTAGTCATTGCAGTTGTAAAGCTGGCGGGAGGAACGATCAACGTAGCGGTTGCATGTCTGGCGGTTTTCTTTGCGCTTGGATTTGTTTTTCTGAAAATTGCAGACCATCAGCCGATGGCGGGTGAAAAATAAAAGATACACAGCATAAAAAATCTCAAAACCAGGAGAACAAGAGCAACTGGTTTTGAGATTTTTTGTTTTTGACTCCGGGGTTTCACAAAGAGAGGTTACGTGTTACGATAATCAGTGAGTCGGGCTGCCGGGAATGTGGCTGCCTGAAAAAAGCGCAGACAGGCCAGATCCGGAAAGCCGGAAGAGTCGATCACAAGGATGCGTTTCTGGACACCGAGGAGCTGCACATTGGTACCAGACCCCATTACACTTCTATCTGCAGACCCCGATTGCACAGATTCATGATTACAGCATGGCGCAGTTTGAGCATTGGACGAAAGAAACATTCTCTGCCAATTTTCGCAAAATGCTGACGCTGGAACAATACCGCGATCCAAAACTTGCGCAGCTTCATCATGATTATCTGGCGGGCGGACCATTGGAATATATGGCGGCGATTTTTCGTAAGCTGGCGGATTCTGATCTGTGAGAAGAACCCGGAAGCTTTTGAAAAATTTGAAGCCGCATTCCCCAAAAAGGAAAAGCTGAAACTGCTGGGGCAGCTGTTCTGATTCGAGCGATAAAGTTTGGCAGCAGAACGATGCTGAGGGGTAAGCAGGTGTGTGATAAAAGGAGAACAGGACAATGGGGGAATCCCGTGTCCTGTTTTTTTGCCCCTGAAAAGTGGAAATTTCCTATCCCCTCTGCATACAATACAGGTAGAGTATCTTTTCAAACCCGTTCAGAAAGGATGATCATTATGACGAAAGGCATTGTAAAAATAAAGAAAAACCGTGCATTTGTAGAGCAGCAGAACGGCGAGGTGGAAGTGGCTTCCGGGCAGTATGTGTATCTGAAAGTGGAAAATTGCTGGATTCCGGTGGTGGTGCGGTATTCGGCGCGGAGGAAGAAGTGGTATTTTAAGTATCTCGAGGAAATCCCGGTCTGCGGGCAGAAGGTGCTGCTGAAGGCGTAGCCGGTAAAGGGCGTTTCACGTATGTTTAACATGTGTTTAATCTTTCTGAGTCAGAAATTCATTATGCAGCTCCTGGATTCTGCGCTGTTCGGCAGCTTCCTGTTTTTCACGCTCCGATCAATACGAAGATCCCGCAAGCAGAGCGCAGATCAGCGTCAGACCGAAAACAAGAAGAAAAGAATAAAGATATGGATGACCGGGATGATTTTCATGATTCATAGGAAGCCTGGCTTTCTGAATGTAAAATTCGTAGATAAGGATTTTCTGTGTCTAAAATTCAGTATAGCAAACGGAATTTTTTGCGTCAATGGAAAGGATTGGTTTCTCGATTTCCAAATTCATCATTTACGCCGTCCCCAAAGTCTGCTAAGATAAAGAAAACTTGTTACCAAACGAGAAAACAGGAGTGATTTACATTGAAAAAGATTTTATTTATCGCAACCGGCGGCACAATCGCTTCGAAGAAGACGGAAAATGGTTTGACTCCGCAGATTACGCCGGAGGAGTTATTGTCTTCTATTCCGGAGGTGGAAGGCCTCTGTGAGATTACGGCGGTGAATCCGTTCAATCTGGACAGCTCGAATGTGGTTCCGGAGAACTGGAGCACGCTGGTGAAAGTGGCGAAGGAGCATTACGAGGATTACGACGGTTTCGTCATCGCGCACGGAACTGATACGATGGCGTACACCGCGGCGGCGCTTTCCTATATGATTCAGAATTCGGAAAAGCCGATCGTCATCACCGGAGCACAGCGGCCGATCAATTTGGATATCACGGATGCAAAGACAAACCTGTCCGACAGCTTTTATTACGCCTGTGATGATGCATCCCAGGGTGTACAGATTGTGTTCGACGGAAAAGTCATCGCGGGAACGCGCGCGAAGAAGGTGCGGACGAAGAGCTACAATGCCTTTTCCAGCATCGATTTCCCGTACCTTGCGGTAATACAGGACCGCCGGATTCTGCGGTATCTGCCGATGCTGCCGTATGAAAAGCCGGTTCGTTTTTATGAAAACTTAAGCGATAACGTTTTTCTCTTGAAACTGATCCCGGGAATCAGCCCGGTATTGCTTCCGGCGATTTTTGAGCACTACGATGCGATCATTGTGGAGAGCTTCGGTGTCGGCGGTATTCCGGCGAGCATCAAGGAGCCGTTTTACGAGCTCTGCCAGAAGTACCCGGAAAAACTCATCATCATGTGTACCCAGGTTTCTCACGAGGGAAGCGATATGACCGTCTATGAAGTCGGCCATGAGATGAAAACCCTGTGCAACATTCTCGAGTCATACGATATGACCCCGGAGGCAGTCGCAACTAAAACCATGTGGCTTCTCGGCAACCGTCCGGATGATCATGAGAGCCGGGAAAAAGCATTCTATAAACCGATCAACTACGATACGGTCTGGAAATAAGAAAAAGAAAGACGGCAAAAAGGCTGTCACGGTCCGCAGGAAAGAAATGTTTCTGCTGGCTGTGAACGCCTCTTTTTCTTTTTGAGGAAAAAGAAATTTTCCACAAAATTTTCAGATAGTACGGACGCAAAATTGATTTTTATTGGAAGAATTGTGCAAATTTCATAGAAAAATCAGAAACAGGTTGACATCTTTTGAACATTTTAGTAGAATTGAATTCATGATGCAGTGCGGAAAACGGCGGATTTTGGATGACGAATCCAACCGCTGGTTACAGTTACAACATATGTGTGAACGATAACGATTTCGGAGGTGCATGCATGAAACGGTTAAGGTTTACAGCAGATATGACAAAAGAACAGAAGCGAAACACCGTTGCAAAGCAATGGTTCAGAACGTCCGCGAACACGGCCTTCCGTGCCACGTATCCTTCACCGCAGGCACCTACGTATGCAACTGTGTCATGTACAATGTGCTTCACCTGTGCGCAACGAAATATCCGAACATCCGCGCAGGCTTCATCCACGTACCGTTCGCATGCGAGCAGGTAGTCGGAAAAGCAAGCACCATGGCAAGCATGCCGCTGGAAACGATTGCAAAATCTCTGGAATACTGCATCGAGGTAGTCGTAACCAACAAAGAAGAAGTAAAAGAAGCAATGGGAACTACCCACTAAAACAGACTTTCAGACCGTCGTACCGGAATTTTGGTGCGGCGGTCTGCTTTTTTTGCTATTTTCTCTTTTGCAAACCATATTTTTTGTGATACAATAAGATTCGTCAGAATTTTTATGCGAAAGGAACGAAAGAAAATGGAACAGGGTAAAATTTTTAAATTTCATAATGACCTTGATACAGACCAGATCATCGCATCCCAGTATCTGCTTCTGCCGAATCTGGATGAGATGAAAGGTCATGCGTTTGAATCGTTAGATCCGGACTTTGCAAAAAAAGTAAAATCGGGAGATTTTGTCGTAGGAGGAGAAAACTTCGGCTGCGGTTCTTCAAGAGAGCAGGCACCAGGCGTCTTAAAAGCACTCGGCGTGCAGGCCGTCATCGCAAAATCCTTCGCCAGAATCTTTTTCCGCAATGCCATCAACATCGGTCTCCCGGCGATTGTCTGTAAAGACCTGCCGGATGCCGTAGAAGACGGGGACACCATGGTCCTCCATATGTCCGAGGGAACCGCAGAGGTGAACGGCAAAACGTACACCTGTACCAAACTGCCGGAATATATGCAGAACATACTGAATCAGGGAGGCTTGATTGCTTCTTTGAACCGCGAGGAGGAGTAAGAACCATGGGAATGACAATTGCAGAGAAAATTATCGCCGCTGCAGCCGGCGTTCCGGAAGTAAAGCCGGGAGATATCCACACCGTAACACTGGATCGTCTGATGAGCAACGACGGAACCACCCATCTGACGGTTGATATGTACCGCAACAAATTAAACCACCCGCACATTGCGGATCCGAAAAAGCTCGTTTTCATCGTCGACCACAACGTGCCGTCCGACAGCCCGAAAACAGCAGCATCCCAGAAAAAGATGCGTGATTTTGCAAGAGAGAACAACATTGACTTCTGGGAAGGAAAAGGTGTATGCCATCAGGTGATGATTGAGAACTATGTCCGCCCGGGCGAGCTGATCTTCGGCGCTGACAGCCATACCTGCTCTTACGGAGCACTCGGCGCATTCGGCACCGGTGTCGGCTGTACCGATTTCCTGTACGGCATGGTAACGGGAACTTCCTGGGTACTCGTACCGGAAAGCGTAAAATTCAATCTTGTAGGAAAACTGCCGGAGGGCGTTTATGCGAGAGATCTGATCCTCACCATCATCGGCGAGGTCGGCGCAAACGGATGCAACTACCAGGTGATGGAGTTTACCGGTGAGGGTGCAAAGACTTTAAGCATCAGCGACCGTATGGCACTTTGCAACATGGCAGTTGAGGCCGGCGCCAAGACCGGTATCTTTGAGGCAGATGAGAAAGCCATCGAGTACCTGAAAGAGCACGGAAGAGAGCCAAAAGAAATCTTTCACAGCGATCCGGACGCAAAATACGTCAGAGAGTACACCTTTGACCTTTCCAAAGTCCGCCCGGTTGTTGCAAAACCGGATTTCGTAGACCGCGTTGTTCCGGCAGAAGAGACCTGCGGAACGCCGATCAATGAAGCATTCCTTGGATCCTGCAACAACGGAAGAATCGAAGATCTCCGCGTCGGCGCAGAGATCATCCGCGGAAAGAAAGTCGCAGAGGGCGTCCGTTTCCTCGTTGTTCCGGCAAGCCAGACGATTTACCGCCAGGCATTAAAAGAGGGTATCATCGATACCTTCATGGAGGCAGGAGCTATTGTGATGAACCCGAACTGCAGCGTCTGCTGGGGAAGCTGCCAGGGTGTCATCGGTGAGAACGAAGTGCTGATCAGCACTGGAACCCGTAACTTCAAGGGACGTGCCGGTCATCCAAGTTCCAAAGTATACTTGGGCTCTGCCGCAACCGTAACCGCATCTGCAATTGCCGGAAAGATTGCGACCGCAGACCAGATCTGACCATTTTCTTTGAGGGATACATAATATTTTTGGGAGAATAAACATATGGAAGCATTTACAGGAAAAGTATGGGTGCTTGGAGACGATATTGATACCGATATCATTATCCCGACCGAGTATCTTGCTTTAAAGACAATTGACGATATGAAACAGTACGGCTTTTCCCCGCTCCGCCCGGAACTGGCCGGACAGATTGAAAAGGGCGACATCATCGTGGCAGGAAAGAACTTCGGCTGCGGCTCCTCGAGAGAGCAGGCACCGGAGATCATCAAGGCGCTCGGCATTTCCTGCGTTATCGCGAAATCCTTTGCTCGGATCTTTTTCCGCAACTCCATCAATAACGGCCTTCTTCTGATCGAGCAGCCGGATCTGCACGACGATATCAAAGAGGGCGACACCATCACCGTCAAGATGAATGAGCATGTTGATTACAACGGAAAAACATACCCGATCGCAGCTCTGCCGGAGAACCTGATGGATATCATTCAGGCAGGCGGCCTGGTAAAGGCAATGCGCAAGCGCAACGGATTGGATTAAGAGCGGGAGGAAGAAACGATGGGCAATACAGTAATTGAAAAAATCATCCGCCACAACACCGGAAAAGACGTAAAACCGGGCGACATTGTGACGGTCAACGTGGACAGAGTCATGATTCATGATATCTTCATCCCGTTTGTCGGCGATAAATTCGAGGAGATGGGCTTTACCAAACTGTGGGACCCGGATAAAGTCGTTCTGATCTACGACCACCTCGTTCCGGCAAGCCAGGTGGACGATACGAGACATTTCCACAAAGGCGATGAATTTGCAAAGAAATACGGCATGAAAAACGTACACAGAAGCGACGGAATCTGCCATCAGTTAATGACAGAGGCAGGTTACGTAAAACCGGGCGACGTTGTTTTCGGAACCGACAGCCACACGACGACATACGGCTGTGTCGGTGCATTCTCTTCCGGAATCGGCTACACCGAGATGGCGAGCATCCTCGGAACCGGTACGATGTGGATCAAAGTGCCGGAGACGATCAAAGTTGTCATCGAAGGCGAGCTGCCGAAAAATGTGATGTCAAAAGACATTATCCTGCGTCTGATCGGTGACCTCGGTGCAGACGGCGCAACGTACCGCGCACTGGAGTTCTCAGGAAGCACCGTAGAAAATATGACCGTGGCAAGCCGTATGACGATTGCCAACATGGCGATCGAGGCAGGTGCCAAATGTGCACTTTTTACCCCGGATGAGAAGACCGCAGAATACTGCGAGATCGAACTCAATGACTATCAGAAGAGCTTAAAAGGCGATGAGGATGCAAAATATCTGTGCACCATCACCTACCGCGCCGAGGATTTTGTGCCGGTTATGGCATGCCCGTCCCAGGTAGACAAGATCCGTGATACCAGCGTTCTCGAGGGAACCCCGATCGATCAGGTCTTCATCGGTTCCTGTACGAACGGCCGTCTCGAGGATCTGCAGGCGGCAGCCGAGGTTTTAAAAGGCAAAAAAGTAGCCGACTACGTAAAACTGATCGTAACACCGGCAAGCCGCAAGATTTATCTGCAGGCAAGCAAAATGGGCATTCTCGATACACTGGCAGAGGCAGGCGCCATGATTACACATCCAGGCTGCGGTCTGTGCTGCGGAAGAGCGGGCGGAATCCTCTCTGACGGCGAGCGTGTTGTAGCAACGAACAACCGAAACTTTCTTGGAAGAATGGGTACTTCTAAAGTTGAAATTTATCTGGCATCTCCAAAGACAGCGGCAGCATGTGCAGTAGCTGGAAAAATTGTGACGCCGGAAGTGTAAACGAACTTAACAGCAGAAAGGGAAAACAGACGACATGAATGGTTCAATGTTTATCGGAACCTGGTGGGCACTCGTCCCGCCGCTGCTTGCAATTCTGCTTGCATTTGTAACAAAAGAAGTTTACAGTTCCCTGTTCATCGGATCGGCAGTCGGTGTCCTTTTGTACACCGGCTTCCATCCGTGGGATGCGTTCACAAGCTTCTTTGAAATTTTACGGAACAGCATGAACATCAACATTCTGATCTTCGATATCCTGCTTGGCATGGTTGTCGTGCTGATGGCGAAATCCGGCGGCTCGGCGGCGTATGGAAAATGGGCGGGGACGAAGATCAAAACGAAGCGGAGTGCGCTTCTGGCAACGATGGGGCTTGGTGTTCTGATTTTTGTGGATGACTATTTCAACTGTCTGACAGTCGGCTCTGTCATGCGCCCGGTCACGGACAGCCACAAGGTTTCCCGCGCGAAACTCGCATACATCATCGACTCCACCGCAGCGCCGATCTGCATTATCGCGCCGATCTCAAGCTGGGCGGCAGCCGTCAACTCGTATGTGCCGGCGGATGCGGGAATCAGCGGATTCCAGCTGTTTCTGCGGACAATTCCGTATAACCTGTATGCGATCCTTACAATTGCGATGGTCTTTTACATCTGCTACACCGGCTTTGATTTTGGTCAGATGAAGCTCCACGAGGATAATGCCGCCAAAGGTGATCTTTTCACGACCGGAGGCGAGGAGTTTGAGCAGGTTTCCGAGCAGGAGGTCAATCCGAACGGAAAAGTCATCGACCTCGTGCTCCCGGTTGCCGTACTGATTGTATCAGCGATCGGAGCGATGGTTTACACTGGCTTCCTCGGCGGCGCGGACAATGTGATTTCCGCGTTCGCAGGATGTGATGCAGAGACGAGTCTGATTTTTGCCTCTGTCGTGACGATCCTGTTTATGATGGCGCTGTATCTTCCGCGGAAGGTCATCACCTTCAAGAGCTTTATGGACAGCCTGTCCGAGGGCTTCAAGCTGATGGTTCCGGCGGTTACGATTCTCGTCTTTGCGTGGACCTTAAAAGGCGTCGGTGATGCGATGGGCCTGGCCCAGTTTGTCGGAAGCGTCGTGGGAGACCATGCATCCGCAAGTATTTTTATCCCGGTGGTGCTGTTCGCCGTGGCGGTGTTCCTTTCCTTTTCGACGGGAACCTCCTGGGGAACGTTCGCGATTCTTGTGCCGATTGCAACGGGCATGTTCGCAGCCGGAACAAATCTGGAGATGATGATTATCTCGGTATCCGCCGTCCTGGCAGGGGCGGTCTGCGGTGACCATATTTCGCCGATCTCGGATACGACGGTTATGTCAAGTGCGGGTGCGCAGAGCAACCATCTGAACCACGTATCGACGCAGATGCAGTATGCGGCCGTTACGGCGTGTGTCTGCCTGGTGGGATATCTGATTGCAGCCGTGACCAGAACGTGGTGGATCACACTTGGCGTCAGCCTTCTTCTTCTTTTGGCTGTTTTAACCGGAATGCGCAGATTTTGCGCAAAAAAAGCGGAAAACGGCAAAAAATAAAAAAGAAAACAGAAAAACGCGTGAAATGCTTGACGGGAGAGAAAAAGAACCGTATACTAAAAAATAGAACAAACATTCACAGGACAACGGTGTCCTGCAAAGAAGAAGCGGAACGCTTTTGGAGCAGGAATGTGAATTGGAACAGAAGGAATTGGATTTTTCAAAGTCCAGTTCCTTCTGTTTATCTCTGTTAAAATTGCATCGGAGCTGTGAAATGCAGGAGAAGAAAGGAGGCATTCCGGGGCGAAAACGCTTTGGAAAAGGGAAGGACTGTTATGGTCAGAAAGATCATAGCAGACAATGGCAAAAACAAAAAGAGGGAGAAAATATATGATATTTGGAAAGTACATTAACAAATACTACCTGAAGAATGCGCCCATTCTGATTCTCGGTCTTGCAGCGCTGATTCTCGTAGATTATTTCCAGCTTTTCATACCGGAGCTGTACCGCATGGTCATCAACGGCATGAACGGCGACCCTGTTCTGGTCAACGGCCAGGCGGCGGTGTTTGATATGGAATTTCTGCTGGATCAGGTCTGCCGGCCCATGATTATTACCATTATCGTCATGGTAGTCGGCCGTTTCCTGTGGCGAGTCTGCTTTTTCGGCTCCGCGATCCGCGTGGTGACCGATCTTCGTACCTGCATGTTCGCGCACAGCAAGGAGCTGTCCCAGGAGTATTATCAGGTCAACAAAGTCGGAAACCTGATGAGTCTTTACACGAACGATCTCGATACCGTGCAGGAGTGCTTCGGCGACGGTATTCTGATGTTCTGCGATGCGCTGTTTTTAGGCCTGCTTGCCGTGATCAAAATGTGGCGCATGAACCACTTCCTGACTGGCCTTTCCATGATCCCGATGGCATTTCTGATGGCCGCCGGCACAACGCTCGGCAAATACCTGATGAAAAAGTGGGAAGAGCGCCAGGCGGCCTTTTCCGAGCTGTCCGATTTCGCGCAGGAAAACTATTCCGGTCTTGCTGTCATCAAAGCATTCGTCAAAGAGACGAAAGAGCTGATGATGTTCCGTAGACTGAACCGCGAGAACGAGGACATCAACGTAGAATATACCAAAATTTCCACACTGCTGAACATTATGGTAACGCTGTTCGTCGAGTCCGTCATCTGTGTAATCTTAGGCTACGGCGGCTATCTCGTTTACTGCGGAAGCTTCGACGCCGGCCAGCTTGTTGAGTATATCGGCTATTTCTCGGCCGTTGTATGGCCGATCATGGCGGTCTCCATGCTGATTGAGAAGACATCCCGTGGAAAAGCGTCCTTAAACCGTATTACGGAACTGCTTGACGCAAAAGTCGATGTGAAGGACCGCGGCGGTGTGCAGGATCTGCCGTCCATCCATGGAAAAATCGAGTTCCGCAATCTGACCTTCCGCTATCCGGACGGGGAGTACGATGTGCTGAAAAACGTATCGTTTACCATTGAGCCGGGCGAGAGTGTCGGCATCGTCGGAAAGACCGGTTCCGGAAAAACGACCATCGTCGATCTGCTGCTCCGCACCTACAACGTGCCGGACGGAACGCTGTTTATTGATGACCACGATGTCAACACCGTTTCCATTCACTCCGTGCGTGAGGGCTGTGCCTACGTGCCGCAGGACAACTTCCTGTTCTCCGACACGATTTCCGGCAATATTTCCTTCGCCTTTGATGACGAAAACCAGGAGGCCATTGAGGATGCGGCGATGATGTCCGATGTCCATGACAATATCGCAGAGTTCAAAGAGGGCTACCGCACCGTTCTTGGCGAGCGCGGTGTGACGGTTTCCGGCGGACAGAAGCAGCGAATCTCGATTGCGCGTGCGCTGATGAAACACGCACCGATTCTGATTCTCGACGATTCCGTCTCTGCGGTCGATACCAAAACAGAGCGCACGATTCTCGACAATCTCAAAAAACGTGAGGGACTGACGACAATTCTGATCGCACACCGGATTTCAACGGTGGAGCAGATGGACAAGATCGTGTTCGTCGAGGACGGAGAAGTCCATGCAGTCGGAAAACACGAGGATCTGTACCGGACCTGCACGGCGTACCGCAAGATGGTCGATCTGCAGAAACTTGAAGAGGAAGCGGGGGAGGAGTAGAAATGCACAATTATTATCCGATTCTCTGGGTCGGCGCGATCATCGGCGTGATTTCCACCCTGCTGATTGTGGCCGCGTTTGTAGTGAAAGATGGAGAAAAAGAAACCGGCTTTGAGCGGAACATGAAAGACAGTGAAATCATGCAGCGTCTGATGGATTACGCAAAGCCGTTTTACCGCCAGTTTATCGTTGTTGGTTTTCTGATGCTGTTTTCGATCGCGTACGATATCATTTCGCCGCTGATCGTCGGCAAAATTGAGGAGCTCGTCGTTGGAAAATTCGCGCTGAATACCCTGTTTCTGTGGGTAGCGGGCTATGCGGCAATCCTTCTTGTCTCGATGGCGTGCACGTATTTCCAGGCCGTGATTCTGCAGAAGACGGGTCAGAAAATCATTTCCAATATGAGGGAGGATCTGTTCGTCCACATCGAGCGCCTTTCCCACGAGCAGTTAAATGAGATTCCAGTCGGAAAGCTTGTCACGAGAACGACAAACGATACGAACGCGATTTCGCTGATGTTCACCAATCTTCTGGTCAATCTTCTGAAGAACTTCTTCGTGATCATCGGTATTCTGATTGCGATGCTGTTTCTGAACTATGAGCTGACGCTGATGGTGCTCTGCTTCGTGCCGTTTATCATGCTGTTTTCGATTATTTTCCGCAAATTCTCGCGAAGAGCACACCGGAAAGTAAAAGACTGTACTACGGACATCAACACGTATCTGTCGGAGAACCTTTCCGGTATGAAAATCACACAGATCTTCAACCGCGAGGATGCCAAGATGCGCGAGTTTACCGACAAGAGCAACGCACTCGGCCGCGCACAGCAGGAGCAGATTTTCGTGTTTGGTATTTTTCGTCCGCTCGTCTACATGCTGTATATCAGCTCCGTGCTCTGCCTTTTGTATTTAGGCGGCAAGGGCTATCTGGAGGGAACGTCGTTCCTCGGCCAGACGCTTACCAGCGGTATGATCGTCAGCTTTTACATGTATATTTCAAAATTCTTCAACCCGATCCAGAACCTGGCGGAGCAGTTCAACTGGCTGCAGTCTGCATTTGCATCCGCCGAGAAAGTATTCTCGATTCTGGATCTTGAGCCAAAAATGCAGGATGCGCCGGATGCGATCGAGCTTACCGGCATCAGGGGCGAAATTGAGTTCCGCGACGTATGGTTTTCCTATATCCCGGGCGAGTGGGTGTTAAAAGGCGTTTCGTTCCACGTCAATCCGAAAGAGACAATCGCATTTGTGGGTTCCACCGGTTCCGGAAAATCGACGATTCTTTCCCTGATCTGCCGGAACTACGAGTTCCAGAAGGGTGAGATTCTGATCGACGGCATCGACATCCGAAAGATCAAGATCGATTCCCTGCGGAAAAAATTCGGCCAGATGCTGCAGGATGTCTTTCTGTTCTCGGGAACGATCCGTAGCAACATTATTCTCCGCGAGGAGGGGATTTCCGATGAAGAGATCATGGACGTCTGCCATTACGTGAATGCTGACCAGTTTATCAACAAGCTGGATCACGGCCTCGACGAGCCGGTGCGGGAGAGAGGAAACAACTTCTCCGCCGGACAGCGCCAGCTTCTCTCGTTTGCGCGTACCATCATCCATAAGCCTTCGGTCATGATCCTTGACGAGGCGACGGCGAACATCGACACCGAAACCGAGCTTCTGATCCAGGATTCCATGGAAAAGATGAAGAACATCGGAACGATGCTGATCGTAGCGCACCGTCTTTCGACGATCCAGCATGCGGATGAGATTATCGTACTGTCCCACGGAAAAATCGTGGAGCATGGAACGCATCAGGAGCTTTTAGCAGCGCAGGGAAGATATTACCAGCTCTACACGCTGCAGTACCACCGCGAGCAGAGTGAGAAACAGAGAGGAAGAAAGTAAGAAAATTTTAGAACAATAAAGACAATTTACAAAAAGGGAGAAATTTTGTTTGTGCAAAGTGACAAAATTTCTCCTTTTTTTACGGTGTATCATATTAAAATGATTTTAAATCAATATAGTCATATGAAAAATATATGAGCATAATACGATATCCGTTTTTCCATCTCAAAAAGCGGGCGGTTATAATAAGGGAAGCAAAACGGCAGGCACCAAAAAGCCGGGCCGTCTGTTGAAAGAAAGGGAAAATTTATGGAAAAGAAAGCAAGCCTTGTAGGACGCCTGCTCTCGGAAAATCAGATGTCGGAAGCATTTATCAACAGTATGTTTCTGGCGCTGTCCGGCGGTTTTCAGGATGCCTACACGTACAATTGCAGAGATGAAGTATTCTCAAATGCCCAGACGGGAAACGTTGTGCTGATGAGCCAGAACTTTCTGGAAGGAAACTTTACGGCAGGTCTTCGGTATCTCTTCCCGATCCTCTTTTTTGCGATGGGTGTATTTCTGGCAGAAAATTTCCAGGAGCATTACCGGTATGCAAAGAGGCTGCACTGGCGGCAGGTACTTCTCGCGGCGGAAATTGTGATCCTTGCGATCGTCGGATTTATTCCGTCTTCTTATAATATGCTCGCGGCGATGCTTGTATCGTTTGCGTGCGCGATTCAGGTACAGACCTTCCGCAAGGTCGGCGGTTATTCGTATGCAAGCACCATGTGCATCGGAAACCTGCGAAGCGGAACCGCAGCGCTGTCTATGTATATGCGGGATAAGAAAAAAGAACAGCTCCGTCAGGCCGGATACTATTTCGGCGTGATTCTGGCTTTCGCCATCGGCGCCGGAATCGGAGGCGTGTTCTCCATGCTGTATGGAATCCATGTAATCTGGATTTCCTGCGGACTTCTTCTGGTGAGCTTCCTTCTGATGTCACTGGAAAAGTACCGCTGAGAAATAAGAGAGAGTGAAGAAAGAAGGCTGAAAAAATGGAAGTATTTCTGGAGTGCTGTATGACACTATTCTTTTCAGCGGCCATGCTGCTGCTGATCGTCCGCCTGGCAAAGGGTGAGGAGAAAAACATGATGTTTGCGCGTGTGTTCTCCCTGGCGTCCAACGTCGGTTTCTGGATTGGAATTGTCCGCATCGCTGTGCTGAACCGGAGCGGATTTCTGATGTTCTTCTACATCACAGGCGCAATGCTTTCCTACACGGCGATGGTATTTGCCATGCCGCATAAAAAAGAGCAGATTGCCGGACAGCAGGCATAAATAAAAAAGAGACCCTGTATACGGGAAGGATGGAGCAGCGATGTTCCGTCCGCCGGTAGACAGGGTCTTTTTCTGTTTCAAACAAAAGTTCATAAAATCTTATACGCGTTCCAGAAGCTCCTCGATCAGCTCTTTTGCCGCCGCGTTCTGGTGCTGCCGCGGGTTGATGATAAGACAGATTTCACGTTTGGGGGCCTCCTCGATGAGCGGAATCCGACAGACGGTACGGCTCTTTAAGGCATCGCGTGCCAGCTCCTCCGGATAAAATCCGATGCCGAGGTTATACTCGACCATAGGAAGAATCTGATCCGTTGTCGCCGCCTCCATATCGGGGTGGAAGGCGAGGTTGTGATTCAGAAAGTACTCGGCGTACAGCTCCCGCGTGCCGGTGTCTTTGGCAAGCGAGATAAAAGGATATTCTGACAATTCGCCGAGATGATGCGGCTCTGCGGAAAGGGATGCATATTTCGATCCGCCGATCAGAATTTCCTGGAATGGGAAAATCGGGATCTTGTGCAGCGGTTTGCGGATTTCCACCGGGCTTGTGACGACTGCGAAGTCGACCAGACCGTTTTCGAGCGCCTGGATGGCCTGCGGCGTCGAGTGGTTGGAGATGCGCAGGCGGACGTGCGGATAGCGGGTGTGGAAGTGCTCCAGGCGGGAGAGCAGCATCAGACGAAGTGCCGTCTCGCTCGCACCGATTGTGATAAGGCCGCTCTCAAGAGACCGCTCAAGAGCCAGCTCCTCCTCAACCGTGCGGAGCTGTTCGTAGGCAACGGCCACACGCTCATACACCTTTTCGCCCTCCGCTGTCAGTGTGACACCCTGGTGGGAACGGATAAAAAGTTTGCAGCCAAGCTCACTTTCCAGATTGTTCATGCACCGTGTGATGTTGGGCTGGTTGTTTTTCAGAATTTCCGCGGCTTTTGTAAAGCTGTGATATTGTGCTACGAAGTAAAAAATGCGATAATAATCATATGTAATCATAAAAACCTCCGAAGGATGAAGAAGAAAAAATCATCCATGATTGCTTCAATATAAAATACATGCGCCGGGTTGTCAAGGGATTTCTGAGGATGGTCCGGCCGGATTGTGCGGGGGATGGCAGAAGAGAAGTGGAAATTTTTTGAAAAAACACTTGCAAAATACCCGGACAGGGTATATAGTGTAGAAGAAAACAAGATACCCCATTAGGGTATATGAAATAGAAAATCCAGAACTACAGAAAGGAAGACATACGATGGAACAGTACAATGTAACCGGCATGAGCTGCGCCGCCTGCCAGACCCGTGTCGAAAAAGCCGTGTCAAAGGTACCCGGTGTCACATCCTGCGCAGTCAGCCTTCTGACAAATTCCATGGGCGTGGAGGGAACGGCCTCCCCGGCAGAGATTATTGCCGCCGTGGAAAATGCAGGCTACGGTGCGTCGAAAAAAGGCGAGAAGGGAAGCACATCACAGTCGGCTTCCACAGCAGAATACGAAGAGATGCTGAAAGACAAGGAAACACCGGTCATGAAACGCCGTCTGTTGAGTTCAGTTCTTCTTTTGATTCCGCTCATGTATTTCTCCATGGGCCATATGATGTGGGGATGGCCGCTGCCGAAATTCTTTGAAGGAAATCACATCGCAATGGGACTGGTACAGCTCCTGCTTACCATTGCGGTCATGGTCATCAACCAGAAATTCTTTATCAGCGGTTTCAAGAGTCTCTGGCATAAAGCACCGAACATGGACACGCTGGTAGCGCTTGGTTCTACCGCATCGTTTGTATACAGCGTCTACGCCCTGTTTGCCATGACGGGAGCGCAGGTACAGGGGGACATGGATGCAGTCATGAGCTATATGCATGAATTTTACTTCGAGTCCGCAGCCATGATTCTGACCCTGATTACCGTCGGAAAAATGCTGGAGTCGATTTCCAAAGGAAAAACGACCGATGCGTTAAAGAGTCTGATGAAGCTGGCTCCGAAGACCGCCGTTCTCTTAAGAGACGGAAAAGAAGTGGAAGTCGGCATTGATCAGGTGAAAAAGGGCGATCATTTCATCGTCCGCCCGGGCGAAAATATTCCGGTGGACGGCGTTGTCCTGGAGGGAACGAGTGCCGTCAACGAATCCGCGCTGACTGGCGAGAGTATTCCGGTGGATAAAGAGGCCGGCGGCCGCGTATCGGCGGCGACCTTAAACCAGTCCGGTTTCCTGACCTGTGAGGCGACGAGAGTCGGAGAAGACACAACACTCTCCCAGATCATTCAGATGGTCAGCGATGCGGCAGCGACAAAAGCGCCGATCGCCAAAGTGGCCGATAAAGTTTCCGGTATTTTTGTGCCGGCCGTTATCTGCATTGCACTTGCTACGATTGTGATCTGGCTGTTTGCAGGAGAGAGCGTCGGCTTTGCTCTTGCAAGAGGTATTTCCGTTCTCGTTATCAGCTGCCCGTGTGCGCTCGGCCTTGCAACACCGGTTGCGATCATGGTCGGAAACGGAATGGGAGCAAAACACGGAACGATGTTCAAAACCGCAGTTTCTCTCGAGGAGACAGGAAAAACACAGATCGTTGCACTCGATAAGACTGGAACCATCACAAGCGGAGAGCCGCAGGTAACCGATCTTGTCCCGGCGGACGGTGTAAGTGAGGAGGAGCTTTTAAAAGGTGCCTTTGCACTGGAGCAGAAAAGTGAGCATCCGCTGGCCCGTGCGATTCTTGCACTTGCAGAGGAAAAAGGCCTGGCCCGCGAAGAAGTCAGTGATTTCTCTGCGCTTCCTGGAAACGGCCTTGTGGCAAAACGGAACGGAAAAGAGCTCTGCGGAGGCAACCGCGCACTGATTACGAAAAAAGCGGTTCTCTCGAAACAGATGGAAGAGCAGGCAGCAAAACTTTCCGAAGAAGGAAAGACACCGCTGTTCTTCAGTGAAGACGGAAAGATGCTCGGTATGATCGCGGTTGCGGATGTCATCAAAGAGGACAGCCCGCGTGCGGTGAAAGAGCTGCAGAATATGGGAATCCGTGTCGTGATGCTGACCGGAGACAATGAGCGCACCGCGCGTGCCATCGGCGCACAGGCAGGTGTGGACGAAGTCATCGCAGGCGTTCTGCCGGATGGAAAAGAAGCGGTCATCAGCCGCCTGAAAGAAAAAGGAAAAGTAGCGATGGTAGGAGACGGCATCAACGATGCACCGGCTCTGACCAGTGCGGATATCGGTATTGCCATCGGAGCAGGAACCGATATCGCGATCGATGCGGCAGACGTTGTCCTGATGAAGAGCCGCCTCTCCGATGTACCGGCAGCGATCCGCTTAAGCCGTGCGACCCTCAGGAACATTCACGAGAATTTGTTCTGGGCCTTCATTTACAATATCATCGGTATTCCGCTGGCTGCGGGCGTATGGATCCCGCTGTTCGGCTGGAAGCTGAACCCGATGTTCGGTGCGGCGGCGATGAGCCTTTCGAGCTTCTGCGTTGTGACAAACGCCCTGCGTCTGAATCTGTTTCGGATGCACGACGCGTCAAAAGATAAAAGAATCAAAAACGAAATTCTAAAGGAGGATCTGAACATGACAACAGAACAGGGAATGGTAAAAACCATGACAATCGAGGGCATGATGTGCGGCCACTGCGAGGCAAGAGTGAAGAAAACACTTGAGGCAATCGAGGGTGTTGCATCCGCAGAAGTAAGCCATGAAAAAGGAACAGCCGTTGTAACACTGACAGCTCCGGTATCAGACGATGTGCTGAAAACAGCCGTAGAGGCACAGGATTACACCGTAAAAGGAATCCAGTAAAACAGGAAACGTTGAGAAAAGGGAAACGCGCCTGGAATGAAAATTTCCGGGCGCGTTTCTTTTTTTTACCAGATATAGCAAAAATATTGCAATTTGTTCGGAATTTTCGTGACAAAAGGACAAAAATCCGTTAGGATAGAGAAAAAGAAGAGCAAAAACAAAAGGGTTTTTAGGATCAGGAGGTTTTTACATTATGACAGAGTACAGACTTGCAAAGCCGGAAGAGTGGGAGGACTGCATCGAACTTGCAAACTACGTGTTCAGCACGGCACACCGTCCGCACGACTTTGAGCAGTTAATTCCAAGGGTTTATCAGGCAGGACCGGAAATGGCACGGATCCACCGCGTCGCTGTTGCGGAAAACGGCAGACTCCGGGCCGAGATTGCGGTGCTTCCGCAGCAAATGGCGGCAGGGGGTAAGCTGCTCCGCGCAGGATATGTGGGAAGCGTTTCCGTGCATCCAAAGGCAAGGGGCGAAGGCCACATGAAGCGTCTTCTTGGCGACTGGATTACGGATCTGGAAGGAACGTGTGATCTTCTGGCACTGGACGGCCAGAGACAGCGGTATGCCTACTTTGGCTTTACGCCGGGAAGTGAAAAATACACGTTTTACCTGGATGTGGCAAATGTGCGCCATACCTGGAAAAACGGGGAACTCTCCGCTTACACCTTTGCGCCGCTGTTTCCGGAAAACGGCGAAGCGGACGAAGAGGCGGCAGCCTTTGCAAAGAAGCTGAATGAGGAAAAACCGCTTTACGTGGTAAGAGAGGATGTGAAAGCCTGCCTGAAAACGTTCGGCGAGCAGGCAATTGCAATCTGGAAAAACGGTGAGAGGATCGGATATCTGGCACTTTGCGGCGGAAACCAGGTTGTGGAAGCAGAAGTGTTGGAGGAACAGGATTTCGTTCCTGCACTTGCCGCTTATTTAAAAGAAAATGCGCTTGACTCTCTTTTCATTTCCATTCCGGTGTATGAGACCGGAAAAGCAGCAGCGTTATCGGAAGTCTGCGAAAGCTTCACAAAAGAGCGCTGCGGTTCCGCGATGTACCGTATTTTCCGATTTGCAGACGTCATCGAGGCAATGCTGACCATGAAAGCAGAGACGATGGGCATCAGCGATGGAACGTGGTTCGCCGTACTGGAGGGACAGCCGCTGACCGTGACGGTAAAAGATGGAACTGTGACCGTGACACGGGAAGCCCATCCGGGGGCAGATGTACTCAACCGGGAGCAGGCGCAGGAACTGCTTCTTTCACCGCTGGCAAGTAAGGGAAGCAAGGTTCCATCTGAAATCTGGAAGAACATTCCATCCGACTGGTTCCCGCTTCCGCTGTACTGTGCGACGGCAGACGAATTTTAGGCAATGACTGTTGGGAGGCAGAGAAATATGAACGAGACAGCGAAACGAGACAGAAGGGACGAAAAAGAAGAAATCCGGTACCATGTGATTTTCTACGGCCAGGTGCAGGGCGTGGGGTTCCGTTACCGGGCGTATTATGCTGCCTACCAGCTCGGACTGACCGGCTGGGTGAGAAACTGCTGGGATGAGACGGTGGAGATGGAGGTGCAGGGTGATGAGGAGACGATCACGGAGATGATCAAAAGGATCCGCACCTCCAGCTACATCGAAATCACGGATGCAAAATGGACGAAGATTCCGCTGGAATCGGAATTCGGTTTTCATATCCGTTGATCAGGGCTGTTTTTTCTCTTTTTCCGGAATTTCGACGAGAATGATATCGTTGCCGATCTGGCAGATGCGGTCCCATGGGATCACAAAATCCTCGCCGTGGCAGAAAAAGCCGCAGAATTTCACAGGACCCGGAAGAACGAGTCCGGTAAGATGTCCCGTTTTTGGATTGAATTCCACATCAATCGGACAGCCGAGCGTTTTGCAGGTGCAGATATTGATAACTTCTTTCTGGCGGAGATCTACAACGCGCATGCGGTGCTCCTTTTTACAGATTCCTATGGAAAAACATATGCGAAAATGTTGCTGCAGTTGACTTGAATTTCACGGAAAAATGCGTATACTGTAAAAGTAGAAAACTTTCCGAAATACTTATTTAGAAACGAGGACGAAAGATATGAGATGTCCATTTTGTAATCAGGATAATACCCGGGTTGTGGATTCACGCCCGATTGAAGACAGCAATGCGATCCGCCGCCGCCGGATGTGCGATGTCTGCGGCAGACGCTTTACGACATACGAAAAAGTGGAGACGATCCCTTTGATCGTCATCAAAAAAGATATGAACCGCGAGCAGTATGACCGCTCGAAAATCGAGACCGGTATCCTGCGCGCCTGCCACAAACGGCCGGTGTCCGCCGAGAAGATCAACGAGATGGTCAACAAGGTGGAGACGGAGCTTTTCAACGGCGAGGAACGCGAGATTCCAAGCTCTGTGATCGGAGAGAAGGTCATGCATTACTTAAAAGACCTGGATCAGGTGGCGTACGTCCGTTTTGCGTCGATTTACCGTGAGTTCAAGGACGTCAACACGTTCATGGACGAGCTGAAAAAGATGCTCGACAAATAGCGGGAGGCAAAAAAATGGAAGTGTCGAACTATATTAAAATGCGTGATCAGATGCAGGAACGTTTTCTGACATACGATCAGAAGGAGATCGAAGGAAAGTATGGCTTTGCGTTTGATGACGATTATTTCTATGTGCCGTATCTTTTTGAAGAATGGAGAGTGAACCGCCATACCGGCGTTGTGGAGGGATCAAAAGACCATTTTCTTCATGTACATCAGGGCAGTTTCAATGAGACGCTGACGATTTTCGACCTGCTCTGCTGCGGAAAGAAGGAGATTGTGCTCGCCGGCACGTATGCGCGTACCAATTCCTTAAAGGGAACGATCAAAGGCCGCACGATTGCGTCCGGCGTTCACGACAGCCGCGCCGCACGGTATGACGGGCATGTGGAACAGCTGAAAAAAGCATGCGTTTCCCTTGGCGGAAAACCATATTTCCCGGGAGACGCTGCTTTTGTTTTTCATGTCTTTCCGTTTCTGCCGCTCGTCTTCCAGTTCTGGGAGTCCGATGAGGAATTCCCGCCGGTGCTGAAGTTTATGTGGGATGAAAACGTCCTCGATTATCTGCGGTTTGAGACGCTGTATTACGTGATGGGAGATTTCCTGGACGCACTGGATCAAGCCTTCGATGCATGTAAAACAGAAGCCTGATACCTTTTGTGAGACAAAATCTTACGAAAATTTTTCGAATGTTTATAAAAATTTCAGTATACGAATCCCCTGGTTTAATGCTATAATGAGCGAAAGTGAGTAAAAAAGAGAAGAGAAAGGGGAATGCATATGGCTTTTAGCATGAAAGTAACACCGGAAATAGAGGAACTGACAAACATCTGTCTGGATAACTCCAAAATGGATGTTTCGCTGTATGGGCAATACGATGTAAAACGCGGACTGCGCGATGTCAACGGCGTTGGCGTCCTTGCGGGACTGACACAGATTTCAAACGTTGTGTCTTCGGATATCATTGACGGCGTCAAAACACCGTGTGACGGACGTCTGTACTACCGCGGCATCAACGTGGAAAAACTGACCCAGGGATTTTTGAGTGAAAACCGTATGGGATTTGAAGAAGTCGCTTATCTGCTCCTGTTTGGAAATCTGCCGAATGAAGAGCAGCTTAAGCATTTTAAGACGATTTTAAAACAGCAGCAGTCCCTGCCGAAGAACTTTGTGCGTGACGTTGTTATGAAAGCGCCGACCAAGGACATGATGAACACTCTGTCCCGAAGCGTTCTGACCCTGTACGCGTACGACAACCACGCAGATGATACCTCCCTTCCGAATGTGCTTCGCCAGTGCATTAACCTGATTTCTGTTTTCCCGATGCTGTCCGTCTATGGCTATCAGGCGTACAACCATTATATCAAGGGAAAAAGTTTATATATCCACAATCCGTCGAAGAAGCTTTCCACCGCAGAAAACATTCTGCTGATGCTCCGTCCGGATCAGAAATACACCCCGCTGGAGGCGAAGATCCTCGATCTTGCCCTCGTCCTCCACATGGAGCACGGCGGCGGTAACAACTCGACCTTTACAACACATGTTGTTTCTTCTTCCGGAACCGATACGTACTCCGTAATTGCAGCGGCGCTCGGCTCCTTAAAGGGACCGAAGCACGGCGGTGCAAACATCAAGGTTGTGCGGATGTTCGACGATATGAAGTCACACGTCAAAGACTGGACGGATGAGGAAGAAGTATCGAATTACTTAAGAAAGCTGCTGCACAAAGAGGCGTTCGACCAGAAAGGTCTGATTTACGGTATGGGCCATGCGGTTTACTCCATTTCCGACCCGCGTGCGCGCATCTTCAAAACCTTCGTTGAGCAGCTGGCAAAAGAAAAACACAGAGAGAAAGATTACCGGCTGTACGCTATGGTCGAGGAACTGGCTCCGAAGATCATCGGCGAGGAGCGCCATATTTACAAAGGTGTATCCGCAAACGTCGACTTCTACAGCGGCTTCGTTTACAGCATGCTGGATCTTCCGCTGGAGCTCTACACCCCGATGTTCGCCTGCGCGCGTATCGTCGGCTGGAGTGCACACCGGATGGAGGAACTGATCAACACCGACAAGATCATCCGCCCGGCGTACAAGAGTGTCAAAGATGAAGTGGACTATGTTCCGCTGGAAAACAGATAAAACAGGCAGAAGGGCCGGAGCGTGTCGGGATTTTCCGATCTGCTCCGGCATTGCTCTGTGCGGGAAGTAATGTGTCATTGTGAAAAATAGGAGAGTGCAGGAGAATGAATGAGACAAAAAATTACAGCATAACAAAATCCGGAGCAGTCATACTGGAAGGAGGGGCCAATCGCGGCGTCTTTACAGCAGGAGCGCTGGACTTTCTGATGGAGCAGGAGTATTATATCCCTCATGTGATCGGCGTTTCCGCCGGAGCCTGCAATGCGCTGGACTATGTATCGCGCCAGATTGGCAGAACGAGGGACTGTATGATTGTCACGGATGAGAAAAACCGCTACGTCAATAAGAATATCAAGACAATCGTTGAGAAAAAAGCACTGCTCGACATGGATATGGTGTTCGAACGGTATCCGTATGAGGTTTTTCCATTTGATTTTGATACGTATTTTGCATCGCCGCAGACGTGTGAGCTGGTTGTGACAAACTGTGAGACGGGACGCGCGGAATATCTGGATGACCGCGAAAATAAAGAACGTCTGCTTGCAATTGGCCGTGCATCATCGAGCATGCCGATCGCCTGCCCGATGGTGGAGATCGACGGAAACGAGTACGTCGACGGCGGTGTTGCCGATTCGATCCCGATTATTCGTTCCTTAAAGACGGGACACCGAAAAAATGTCATTATTCTGACACGGAATTTCGGTTACCGCAAAAAAGAGGGGACGAGAGGCTGGGAGCTGTATGTGGCGGCATTCCGCAAATACCCGAATCTCGTGCGTGCGCTTGTAAACCGCGCGAAACATTATAACCAGGTGCTCGAATGCATCGAAAAATGGGAAGAAGAAGGCTCCGTCTTTGTGATCCGCCCGGAGATACCGGCGGTATCGCGTCTCGAAAAGGACGAGGAGAGGCTGCGGGAATTTTACCAGCACGGCTATGACCAGATGAAAGCAAATTTTGAGGCTCTGCAGGAGTTTCTGAAAGAAGAATAAAGTTACTGTATAAACGAAAAGAGGATTGGAGAAAGAAGATGAGTGGAAAAAACCAGAAGAACCGGGGAACTATACTGATGCGGATGTTTTACCCGGACCGGAGAGAAAAAAGTGCCTATACGATCGATTACGCGGATCTGTACCGGAAAGGATACCGGGGCGTGATTTTTGATATCGATAATACGCTTGTTCCGCACGGTGCGCCGGCGACGAAGGAGGCGGCTGCGTTCTTTGCGTCTCTCCGGGAGACTGGTTTTTCCACCTGTCTGCTTTCCAACAATCAGAAACCGCGCGTGGCTCCGTTTGCCGATGCGGTCGGTTCTATCTATATCGAAAATGCGCACAAGCCTTCGGTGAAAAACTACCAGGAGGCATGCCGGAGAATGGGGATCAAAGAGGAGCAGGCGGTCTTTGTCGGGGATCAGCTTTTCACCGATGTGTACGGTGCAAAACGGACCGGACTTTACAATATTCTGACCGAGCCGATCGATCCGAAAGAGGAAATTCAGATCGTTCTGAAACGGTATCTGGAACACATTGTACTGTTCTTTTATGAGCGTGATCTGGCCCGCGGCAGGATTACGAAAAAAAACAGTTGAAAAATCGGGAAAAATATTATATTATAAGATAAGCCTATGGTGCGCATTTGGCGCATCGTACTATGTTAAGGAGGAAAAATCAGAATGATTTCAGCAGGAGATTTTAGAAACGGCGTTACCCTCGAGATCGATGGTCAGGTCGTTCAGATTCTTGAATTTCAGCATGTAAAACCTGGTAAAGGAGCTGCATTCGTAAGAACCAAATTAAAAAATGTCATCAACGGTGGTGTAGTAGAGCGTACCTTCCGTCCGACCGAGAAATTCCCGCAGGCTCGTATCGAGCGTGTAGACATGCAGTATCTGTACAGCGATGGCGATTTATTCTACTTCATGAACGTAGAAAACTATGAGCAGATCGCTCTGAACGAAGAGACCATCGGAGATGCTCTGAAATTCGTAAAAGAAAACGAAATGGTTAAAGTATGTTCCTACAACGGAAATGTATTCGCAATCGAGCCGCCTCTGTTTGTAGAGCTTGAGATCACCGAGACTGAGCCAGGCTTCAAGGGAGATACCGCACAGGGTGCTTCCAAACCGGCTACCGTTGAGACTGGTGCTACCGTAAGCGTTCCGCTGTTCGTAAACCAGGGAGACAAAATCAAAATTGATACCAGAACAGGTGAATATCTGTCCCGTGTATAAGTAAGAATGTTCCCGCCGTTGTCCGTCACAACTTTCTTTGTGGCGGACATGGTTTTCTAAATAAATAGAATATTCGTCTGAAAAATGGCTGATAAAGGCTGTCGGAAGCAGCCCGGGCCCGTTTTTCTCATCGTTCGAAGTTCCGCGAACCAACGAATCTCTGGCATATACAGATTTGTACAGAGGTTTTTAAGTTGTGTTTTCCGGAGCTTTTTTTGTTCCGTAAAGCAAAAATACAAAAGGCAATCAAACAGGAAAGGTGGGAAAAAATGGACTATCAGATGTTCAAAGAGCAGCTTGCCGCGCTGCTGAAAAGAAAAGCCGGCGATGATTTTGAGGTGAAGGTAGAATCGGTGCAGAAGCTGAACGGTATCGAAAAAGAGGCGTTTGTCATCAGCAGAAAGAAGGACTGGATTGCACCGACGATCTACGTGGAGCTTCTGTATGAATGCTGTCTGCAGGGCGTGCCGCTTTCTCAGATTGCAGAAAAGGTACTGGAGCAGTACCGGAAAGTGGAAGCGGAGGCGAGAAGACCGGAGAAAGCTGCCTTTTTTACCAACTGGAAAAATGCTGCGCCGCAGATCTACTGCGAGCTCATTCATGCGGAGAAAAACCGTACGCTGCTCTCCGAAGTTCCACACAGAAAATTTCTCGATCTCGCGGTCGTGTACTATTACCAGATGCGGGGAAACCGCGTGCCGGATGCGACAATTCTGATCCACGAGACGCACCGGGAGCTGTGGGGAATTTCGGCGGAGGAGCTGGATGCCCGTGCCTGGGAGAACACCCTGCGGGATCTGCCGGTGCGCACAGACAGCCTTATGGTGTATTTGAAAGAGGAGTACGGAGTAACGTTTCCCCTGTTCGAGCTTGGTCCGCTGGCGGAACAGTTTTACCTGGTCAGCAACCGCAGAGGAAAGCTGGGTGCAATCTGCATGTGCTATCCCGGCGTGCTGGAGAGTCTTTCGCAGCGCTTTGAGGCAAGTCTTTATGTGATTCCGAGCAGTATCCACGAGTGCATGGTGATTCCAGATTATGATGTGTTCCCAGAGGAGTGTCTTTCCGACATGGTACGGGACGTGAATGAAAAGACGGTCAAGCCGCAGGAGATTCTGTCGGATCACGTTTATTATTACCACCGGGAAAGCGGGGAACTGACGCTGTGTGAGAAAGAAACGTAAGCTGCGTGGCAGAATAGTCTGCGAATAATTTAAGAAAAAAATGGGCGGCTGGGTGGGAAAAATACTTTACAATTGCAGGAGTCTGTGGTAAACTGTCATAGTGTGGTTGAGAAAACAGATCACATCAGCGTCTGTAGCTCAGGGGATAGAGCAACGGTTTCCGGTACCGTGTGTCGGGGGTTCGAATCCCTCCAGACGCGTTTTTGCTACATGGCATGCTGCGGCGGGCAGGACCGGCGCAGGACAAGGAAAGCCCCTGCTTCGGTGTGAAGTAGAGGTTTTTTTGCTTACTGAGCATATCAATAACTGATCCGGCGGATCAGTTTTGATGAAGGAGGAAAAATATGGCAAAACCAATGACAACAAAAGATAAAATCCGGGAATGGATTTCCGATAATCTGCGCTACATGCTTCTGATCGGAGCAATTCTCCTGATTGTGGCAGCGGTTCTTCTCATCGTTCATCTGGTATCACCAAAAAACGATGGAAAATCGAGCGGCGGAACCGTAACAAGCAGCAGCACCGGAAGCAATGTGCCGGATAAAAAGACACAGGTAAAAGCAGACAGCAAAGCAGATTCTGAGGACAGCACAGGCATTTCATCGGACGTTTCGGATTCCGCGAATGATTCCAGTGCAGATGCTTCCAGTACCGATACCGCCAGCGCGCCGGATGCAGAGGCTGAGCCGACAAGTGAGCCGGAAGCGGCAGACGATACCAGCAATACAGAGAATACCGATAATACGGCTGTCTCCTTTGCCGCGGACAATGTCCCGGAAGTAAGCACCGTTCTGGAGCAGTATTACACCGCGCTCGGTGCAAGGGATATCAACGGTCTTTTTGCAGTAACAGATAATCTGACCGCGGAGGAGCAGGCGCAGATTGAGGCAGAAAGCGACGTGGAGTCATACGGAGATGTAAAGGCCTACACGATCAGCGGTCCAAATGACGGAACGTACATCGCGTTTGTCAGCAGCAGATGCAAATATCTGGGAATCAACCAGACCCTGCCGATGCTTTCGGAGTATTATCTCTACACGACAGAAGACGGCGGCCTGAAAATCATGGATGATACTGACAGCGATGCGGCCGTAACCGAGGCTATGAAAGCGGCGCTCGAAAACGAAGAAGTCAAAAATCTGATCGAACAGGTTCAGAACGATTATCGGAATGCACTCGATGCAGATGCTTCCCTGAGAGTATATGTAGAGAGCATTCAGTAGGAACAATAGAATAATACAAAACAAAAAAAGCAGTTTCTGGTTTTTATGAAACTGCTTTTTTGGAAGGATAAAACCATGCGCTTAAACAAATACTTAAGTGATGCGGGCGTCTGCTCGCGGCGGGAGGCGGACCGTCTGACAGAAGCGGGCGAGATTACGGTAAACGGAAAACGCGCGGAAACCGGCATGCAGGTGGAGTCTGGCGACGTTGTTGTCGTGAAAGGCAAAACCGTTGTCCCGGAGGAGAAAAAAGTCTATCTCGCCTTCAACAAACCGCGCGGCATCGTCTGTACTGCGGAAAAACGGGAGAAAAACAACGTCATCGATTATCTGTCCTACCCGGTGCGGATTTACCCGGTGGGAAGACTCGATAAAGATTCCGAAGGCCTCCTTCTGATGACGAACGACGGTGCGATCGTAAACGGTATCATGCGTGCCAGAAACCGCCACGAAAAAGAATACCAGGTCGAGGTAAACAAAGAGATTACACCGGAATTTCTGAAAGAAATGGCATCCGGCGTGCCGATTCTCGATACCGTGACGCGCTCGTGCCGGATCCAGAAAACGGGAGAGCGCAGCTTTACGATTATTCTGACGCAAGGGCTGAACCGTCAGATCCGGCGGATGTGCGAAGCATTAGGATATCGTGTCACAAAGCTGAAACGTGTGCGGATCATGAATATTCACTTGAAAGACCTGAAAACAGGGGAGTACCGCCCTTTAACGGAAAAAGAATTAGCAGAACTGAAAAAGCAGATCGGGGAGGAAAAGCGATGAACGAGACAGAACGGATGAAGGAACTGGTCAAAAAGCTGAACGAAGCGGCAAAAGCCTATTACCAGGAAGACCGGGAGATCATGAGCAACCTGGAGTACGACACGCTGTATGACGAACTGCAGGTATTAGAGGAAAAAACAGGCGTAACACTCGCCGGAAGCCCGACCACAAAAGTCGGCTACGAGGCGATGGACGAACTGCCGAAAGAAGCGCACGAGTCGCCGATGCTTTCCCTTGATAAAACGAAAGATGTGGAAGTGCTCCGCAGCTTCATCGGGGATCACAAAACGCTGCTATCCTGGAAGATGGACGGTCTGACCGTCGTTCTGACGTACCGCGGCGGTACCCTCGCAAAGGCCGTCACCCGTGGAAACGGCGTGATCGGAGAGGTTGTCACGAACAATGCAAAAGTGTTTGAAAATATTCCCTTAAAAATCCCGTACCAGGGAGAGCTGGTTCTGCGCGGCGAGGCGATCATCCGCTATTCCGATTTTGAGAAGATCAACGAGGAGATTGAGGATGTCGATGCGAAATACAAGAATCCGAGGAACCTCTGCAGCGGTTCTGTGCGCCAGCTGAACAATGAGATTACGGCAAAACGCCACGTTCATTTTATGGCATTTGCGCTTGTGAGCGCTCCGGAACAGGATTTCGAAAATTCCAGAATCCGTCAGATGGAGTGGCTGAAAGAGCAGGGCTTCGAGGTGGTGGAATACAAGGTTGTCACCAAAGATAACCTCGACGAGGCGATGCAATATTTCTCCACGAAAATCGAGACAAACGATTTCCCGTCCGATGGCCTTGTCGCGTTGTATGACGATATCGCCTACGGAGAATCACTCGGCACAACCGCGAAATTCCCGCGGAACGCTTTCGCCTTCAAATGGGCGGATGAACAGAAGGAGACCACTCTGCTTGAAATTGAGTGGAGCCCGTCGAGAACCGGTCTCATCAATCCGGTTGCGGTTTTTGAGCCGGTCGAGCTGGAAGGAACTTCGGTTTCCCGCGCAAGCGTCCACAACATCAGTATCATGCGTTCGCTGGATCTCGGTGTGGGTGATAAAATCCTTGTCTACAAAGCAAACATGATCATTCCACAGATCTCAGAGAATCTGACGAGAAGCGGTGTGCGCGATATTCCGGAAACGTGTCCTGCCTGCGGCGGTGCCACCCGGATTCAGATGATGAACAATGTCGAGACCCTCTACTGTACGAATCCGGAGTGCCCGGCAAAATTCATGAAGGCATTCACCCTGTTTGTAAGCCGCGACGCGATGAACATCGACGGCATGTCGGAGGCAACGCTCGAAAAATTCGTGGGCCACGGCTTCATCCGTGAGTTTGCCGATATTTTCCGTCTCGACCGCTACCGCGACGAGATTGTGGAGATGGACGGTTTCGGTGAAAAATCATACCAGAATCTGATCGACAGCATCGAGCGCGCGAAAAACACAACGCTGCCCCGTCTGATTTTCGGACTTGGCATCTTAAATATCGGTCTTGCAAACGCGAGAATGATCTGCAAAGCCTTCGATTTCGATCTCGACCGGATCCGGAATGCATCGGCGGAGGATTTCGCGCAGATCGACGGTGTCGGAGAAGTGATTGCAAAAAGCATCGTGGATTACTTTGCGGATGAGGAAAATAAAGAACGCCTTGAGCGCCTTCTGTCGTATCTGACGATTGAGAAGCCGCAGGCAAGCCAGGAAGAACAGAAATTAGCCGGTCTTACCTTCGTCATCACCGGAAGTGTGGAACATTTCCCGAACCGGAATGCATTAAAGGCAAGAATCGAGGAGCTCGGCGGAAAAGCCACCGGAAGTGTAACGGGAAAGACGAGCTATCTGATCAACAACGACACGACATCCAGTTCCTCCAAAAACCGGAAAGCGCGCGAACTCGGCGTGCCGGTGATCTCAGAAGAGGAATTTCTGAAGATGACAGAAGAATAACGAAATATCTGCAAAGGCGGTTTGCATCCCGCGCGGGAATCTGCTATAATCGGAAGCAGACGGCAGAAATTCCTGCCGGAAAAAGCAAACCGCCTGTCTGCGCAGAGAAAAGCGCGGCAGATCAAGAAGAATAGAAACGAGGAAAAAGAATATGCCGGTTAAAGTTCAGGCAGATTTACCTGTAAAAGAAATACTCGAAAGCGAAAATATATTCGTCATGGACGAGACAAGAGCGGTTCATCAGGACATCCGTCCGCTGAAGATTATGATCCTGAATCTGATGCCGCTCAAAGAAGATACCGAGCTGCAGCTTCTGCGCTCCCTTTCCAACACCTCCCTGCAGGTTGATGTCACCTTTCTGATGGTGGCAAGCCACGAGGCGAAAAATACATCGACCAGCCATCTGAACACGTTCTATGTGAAATTTGAGGATGTGCGGAAAAATTATTACGACGGTATGATCATCACCGGTGCACCGGTCGAGCAGATGGAATTTGAAGAAGTTGACTACTGGGATGAACTGACAAAGATCATGGACTGGACGAACACACATGTTACCTCCACGATGTTCCTCTGCTGGGGAGCCCAGGCGAGTCTGTATCATTTCTACGGACTGAAGAAACGGATGCTTCCGGAGAAGAAATTCGGGCTGTTCTGGCACAAAGTCAACAACCGCAAGATCCCGCTTGTGCGAGGCTTCGATGACGAATTTCTGGCACCGCATTCCCGCCACACAGAAGTACCGATCGACGATATCCGTGCCTGCAAAGATGTCACGATTCTCGCAGAGTCCGACGAAGCCGGATTCTATCTTGGCATGGCGGAAGAGGGAAGAAAGATTTTTGTGATGGGTCATCCGGAGTACGACCGTATGACGCTCGACGGCGAGTACCACCGCGATAAAGACAAAGGACTCCCGATTGAGATTCCGAAGAACTATTATAAAAACGACGATCCAAATACAAAACCAGTGCTTTTATGGCGGTCACATGCGAACAATCTGTACACGAACTGGCTGAACTACTATGTATACCAGGTGACCCCGTATAATCTTGACGGAACTCCGGATTTTTCGGGAAAATAAGAGAGAAAAAGCCCCCCGCACCGGGCGCACACCGGCTGCGGGGGGTTGCTGTAAAAATCTGCTATAAAAAACGGAAAGCTTTCCGGGCTTACCGTTTGAAATCAAATAATGTTTTCAGCGGAATTTCGAGTGCTTCCGCAATATCCATCAGCTTGTTTAGAGACAGAGAGGTATGACTGTTTGGCGCTTCGATGTTGCTCATATGTGTACGGCTGATCTGGACAGCTTCGGCAAGCTCACTTTGCGTTAATCCGCGTGCTCTGCGATAAAAAGCGATGGTAAGACCGAGGAGGCGCATCTCCTCCGTATGACGTTCTCCCATTGCTGCGGCTCCTTTCTGAACAGAGTGATACAAAGACTTATATAATATTTATCTTAAACGATTAAATACCAAAAAGAAACAACTTTAAATTTTTATAATGCACATGTAAATTGTGCAAAATATAGAAATTATCCATCAGAATAATAGAAAAACAGGAAAAAGAGTTCTTTTGACAAATGAGAGGTTTTTGTGTATGCTGTAGAAAGCACCAACAAATAAAATCGGAGGTTTTTGCATATGAAAGAGTCGATCCATACCATTCCGCTGATGGATGCATTTAAGGCGGAAGATGAGTGCCCGTTCTGCTATCTGGAGCGGGAAGCAGAGCAGCATGCGATTTCGTTTGCGCTTGGTTCCGGCGCATCCTACATGGAGGATGATGTGCGTGCGGAAACAGACGCGATGGGATTCTGCCGCCACCACTATAAAATGATGTACGATTACGGAAACCGTCTCGGAAGCGGTCTGATTTTATCCACCCATCTGAAAAAACTGAACCAGGAGCTTGCCGCACAGATGGATCTGTTTGCACCGGGAAAATCCTCGGTGTTCAAGCGGATGCAGAAGACATCCCTCGACAAACAGGGCCGTGAGACTGCGATCGGCCAGTGGATTGATGAGAAGACGCATTCGTGCTACGTCTGCGATCACTTCAAGGCAAACTATAACCGCTATCTTGATACGTTCTTTGATCTCTACAAAAAAGACGAGGAGTTTGCAAGACTGTTCCGCGAGGGAAAAGGCTTCTGTCTGCCGCATTTTGCGGATCTGGTAGAAACGGCGGAGAAAAAGCTGAATGATAAACAGAAAGCGGAATTTTACCCGACTCTGTTCAAAATCATGAAAGAAAATTACCAGCGGCTGCAGGAAGAGGTAACATGGTTTACTGACAAATTCGATTACCGCAACAAGGATAAGGACTGGGGAAATTCAAAAGATTCCATCCAGCGCTGTATGCAAAAATTAGGCGGCGGCTATCCGGCGGACGAGCCGTTTACGGAAGGATTATAATTCTTGTTTATAAAAGGAGCATAAAGTTTCGATGCAGAAGTTTTATCAGAGATTAAAAGAGAATCAAAAGGAGCGCGCCCGGTGCGCGTTTCTTGTTTTGTATTTCGGCGTGCTGGCGGTGCTGCTGTTTCTGGCGCGCCCGCTGCTGGATACGACGGCGGCAGACCGGGAGTGGAGTATTCACTTTCTGTTCCCGTGCCTGCTGGCGTGTATCATACTGACGACAGTTGTCAGTTTCTGCCGGTTTGCTGCAAAGCCGGACCAGAAACCAAAACCGCGCTATGTGGGATGGAAACAGCCGATTCTGATGCTGGCAAACGCAGCCTATCTGTTTGCCACACTGGAATTTGTCACAAACAGCCAGTTCCGGGAGATGAAATGGTATTATGCGTTGTTGAATATCGGTGTCATTTTCGTACTTTCCATTCTCATTTCCCTCTTTCTGAACTCCATCCGCCGCGCGATGATTTTCATGAACATCTTTTATTTCTGCATGAGTCTGGTATTCTACTATGTTTATCTGTTCCGCGGAGAAGCGTTCCAGCTCATTGACCTGTACAGCATTGCGACGGCGGCGGACGTAGTCGGCGGTTACAAATTCGAGATCACAGGTGAAATCGTGACTTCGTTTATCACGATGATGCTCGTTGTGCGCCTCTGGCTGCAGAGCCAGGAATACCGTTTTGCACGGAAAACGAGAAATAAAATTCTGCTCCGCGTGGCTGCTGCTGCGCTGACGCTCGGAACATACCTGGCGTACATGAATCTGAACTGGAACGCCGAGTTCGGTGTCATCAGTGACCTCTGGAATCCGGCGAAGACATACCGCCAGTACGGAACGACAGTCGGTTTTACCGCGGTCGCCAAATACATGCGCCTGACACCGCCGGACGGCTATTCGAAAGACGAAGTGACAGCGATTGCCGATACGAGCGAGAAAGAGACGAAAACAGAAGATCTTCGAAAAGATAATGCGGATAGCGTGACACCCGTCAACATCATCGCGATCATGAACGAGTCGTGGTTTGACTACCGTTCCGTCGGCGATCCGCAGACGAGCGAGAGCTACATGCCGTTCCTCGATTCGCTGACCGAAAATATCATCAAAGGGCACACGCTGACGTGTACCAAGGGCGGCGGAACAGCAAAAACGGAGTATGAGTTCCTGACCGGAAACTCCTGCAAGCGGTTCCCGGGCATGGTGCCGTACGTCAGCTACTTTACGCACAGCCAGTATTCCCTTGTCACGACGTTAAAAGACCAGGGTTATCAGGCAATTGCGATGCATCCGAACAAGGCGACAAACTGGAAGCGGAGCACGGCATACCGTTTCCTTGATTTTGATGATTTCATCTCGATTGATCAGTTCTCCGATACGGCCAAGCGGTACCGCGGCATGATCAGCGATCAGGCGAACTATGAGAAGATCGTGGAAACCTACGAGAACAAGGAGCCGGGCAGCCCGTTCTTCCTCTTTGATGTGACGATGCAGAACCACAGCGGCTACACGAACCGTTATTTCCAGGCGGATATCAACTGCAACGGCTACGACAGTGATGAGGCCGATCAGTATTTCTCCCTGTTAAAGCTTTCCGATGAGGCAATTTCCTATCTGATCCGGTATTTCCAGCAGGTAGACGAGCCAACGATGATCATTATGTTCGGCGATCATTCCCCGAAGCTGCCGGATGCGTTTGAAACATGGATTGCCGGAGACGCCTATCAGAATCTTTCGGTCGAGGATCAGGAGAAGTTCTATGGAACCCCGTTCTTCATCTGGACCAACTACAGCATGAAATCCGAGAGCAATGTCTGGATCAGCACAAACTATCTCTCAAGCTATGCGTTAAGTCTTACCGGCCTGGAACTAACGCCGTACAACGAGTATCTGCTTGACCTGCGCGAGAAGATGCCGGCGCTCAATCACCTCGGCTTTTTAGCAAGTGACGGAACCTGGTACCGCTGGAACGACAGCGATGCGCCGGAGGAGGATCTCGAGTACGAACGGCAGTATGAATGCCTGCAGTACAATGAACTGATCGACAAAAAAGACCGGGATGACAGCTTTTTTACAATTTCCGGTGAAAAAGACGAAGAATAAGGGCTTTCCCTACTTGCCAGAAAACGGAAACCTATGGTAGACTATACTCCGTATGACCGGGAAACCCCGGCGGTAACTTCACGTTTACAATTAAGAATAAGAAAATGAGGTTTTAAAAAGTATGATTGCAGCAAATAATGTGACACTTCGTGTCGGAAAAAAAGCGTTGTTTGAAGATGTCAATATCAAATTCACCGAGGGAAACTGCTACGGCATGATCGGTGCAAACGGAGCAGGAAAATCGACGTTCCTGAAGATTCTGTCCGGCCAGCTTGAGCCGACCAACGGAGACGTAACCATCACACCGGGTCAGCGTCTTTCCTTCCTCGAGCAGGACCACTTCAAATACGACAGCTATCCGGTGCTCGACACCGTTATCATGGGAAATGCCCGTCTCTATGAGATTATGAAAGAGAAAGAGGCACTGTACGCAAAAGAAGACTTTACCGACGAAGACGGTATCAAAGCGAGCGAACTCGAGGGCGAATTTGCAGAGATGAACGGCTGGGAAGCTGAGACGGACGCAGAACAGCTTTTAAACGGTCTTGGCATTGAGCCGGAACTGCATTACGCACAGATGGCGGATCTGACCGGCAGCCAGAAGGTCAAAGTTCTTCTTGCAAGAGCCCTGTTCGGAAACCCGGACATCCTTCTTCTCGACGAGCCGACCAACCACCTGGACCTCGATGCGATCGAGTGGCTTGAGGAGTTCCTGATCAACTTCGAGAATACCGTTATCGTCGTATCCCACGACCGTTACTTCCTGAATAAAGTCTGCACCCAGATCGCAGATATAGATTACGGAAAAATCCAGCTCTATGCCGGAAACTACGACTTCTGGTTTGAGTCCAGCCAGCTGCTGGTAAAACAGATGAAAGAGGCGAACAAGAAGAAAGAGGAGAAGATCAAAGAGTTACAGGACTTCATCTCTAGATTCAGCGCCAACGCATCGAAGAGTAAACAGGCTACTTCCCGTAAGAAAGCCCTGGAGAAAATCCAGCTCGACGATATCAAACCGTCCAGCCGGAAATATCCTTACATCGATTTCCGTCCGAACCGTGAGATCGGAAACGACGTTCTGCAGGTAGAGGGACTGACCAAAACCGTAGACGGCGTGAAAATCCTGGATAACTTAAGCTTCACCCTCGGAAGAGAAGATAAAGTTGCTTTCGTCGGAAGCAACGAGCAGGCGATCACCATGCTGTTCAAGATTCTGACCGGAGAAGAAGAGCCGGATTCCGGTTACTACAAATGGGGCGTAACCACTACACAGGCTTACTTCCCGAAGGACAACACCGCAGAATTCGACTGCGACCTGACGATCGCAGACTGGCTGACCCAGTATTCCGAGATCAAGGACGTAACGTATGTCCGCGGATTCCTCGGAAGAATGCTTTTTGCCGGTGAGGACGGCGTGAAACGTGTCAGAGTCCTTTCCGGAGGAGAGAAAGTGCGCTGCCTGCTCTCCAAGATGATGATTTCCGGTGCAAACGTTCTCGTTCTTGACGAGCCGACCAACCATCTGGATATGGAGTCCATCACTGCACTGAACAACGGTCTGATCAAATTCCCGGGCGTGCTGCTGTTCACCTGCCACGACCATCAGTTTGTACAGACCACAGCAAACCGTATCATGGAGATCCTTCCGAACGGCGCGCTGATCGATAAGATGACCACCTACGACGAGTATCTTGCAAGCGATGAGATGGCAAGAAAACGTCATGTCTACACAATGACAGAGGAAGATAATTAAAGATGAGCAAAAAGACGACAGTTTCCGGCATTCTGCTGGTGTTGCTTGTGCTGGCCACAACGCCGCTTCTTGGAACGGACAACGTTTCGTTCCTGAAGTGGTGGCTTATGACCCTGGTGCTCGGTATTGGATTTTATCCGGCTGCCGCAGCGCTGTTTCCGCGGTTTCATGACCGGGGATGGATGTTTTCTAAAGTGCTTGGCATCGTTGTTTCCGGTTTTGCTGTATTTGCTCTTGGAAGCTTCGGACTGGTTCCGTTTACCGCACCGGTCTGCCTGATCACAGTCGGTGTACTGATCCTGGCTTCTTGGATTTTCGGATGTTTTAAGGTACGCGTCCATGCGCCGGAAATCGACTTCCTGATGATGGAAGAAGTGTTGTTTTTCGCCTTTTTCCTTCTCTGGACCTATCTTGCGGGCTTTCACCCGGAGGCACACGGAACCGAAAAATTCATGGATTATGGTTTTATGAAGGCCATGATGCGCAGCACCGCCGTTCCGGCAGAGGATCTCTGGTACAGCGGAAGCGGTATTAACTACTATTACGGCGGCCAGTTCTATGCCGTATTTCTGACGAAGATTACCTTCACGGATGTAAAGCAGACGTACCATCTGATGCGTACGATGGTAGCATCGTTCGCGTTTGTTCTGCCGTTTTCGATCACCTACCATCTGGCAGAGTCGCGTGCGTGCCACCGCATCCGGAAAGAGGGCGGCAATAAAAGCCAGATTGCACCGGTGATTGGCGGTCTTCTTTCGGGAGGAGCCGTTTCCCTTGCCGGAAATATGCACTATGTGATTTACGGCTGCATCCGCCAGTGGCTGGGACTGAACGAATCGGCTTACTGGTTCCCGAGTTCGACCCGCTATATCGGGTATGACCCGCTTGTGGAAAATGACCGCACGATTCATGAGTTTCCATCGTATTCCTTTGTGCTCGGCGACCTGCATGCCCATGTGGTGAATGTCATGTTCGTCCTGCTGGTGCTGGGCCTTTTATATTCCTACGTGAAAAATACCTGCCGTGATCCGGAAAAAGAGTGGAAATGGTCGTTAAAAGGCGTTCTGCTTCAGCCGCAGATCATCGCGGCGGGCTTTCTGATCGGTGTGTTCCACTGGTCCAACTACTGGGATTTTGTTATCTATTTCGTCGTGATTGCAGGCTTCTCTCTGTACGGTGCGCTGTACCGGTATCATGCGCGGGCGAAAGAGACGATCGGAACGGTTCTCCTGCAGGCTGCAGAAGTTTTTGCAATTGGAACGATTGTCGCCCTTCCGTTTACAATGAAGTTTGAGACGATGGTTTCCGGTGTCGGCATTGCCAAGCACCATTCGATGCTGTATCAGCTGGCGATTCTCTGGGGCCTTCCGACGGTGCTCGTTGTTCTGTTTATCGCAGCCGTTCTGCTAGCATGGCGGAAAAACTGTCATCTTCCGGGCATGGAGCGGCAGGGACAGATTGTACTTGCCGATGGAAAGACGCAGGAAGAGGTAGAAGAGCAGGCCGTTGCCCTGATTCTGGGAGAGAAAAAACCGGAGCCGGGCGAAAAAGAAACGGCGGAAAAGCCCAAAAAAGTTTCTGCCTTCTGTAATTTCTGGAGAGAGATTGCGGTGAGCGATATGGTGATCGGTATTTTAGGCCTCTGTGCCATCGGCCTTATCATCATTCCGGAACTCGTCTATGTGCGCGATATCTACGAAGAATCGTATGCGCGCTCCAACACGATGTTCAAGCTGACGTATCAGGCATTTATCCTGTTCGGCATCTGCATGAGCTACATCATCACGCGGTTCCTGCTCTGGAAAAAAGAGCGGATTCTGCAGGTGTTCGGCGGAATCGGGCTGGTACTGCTTTTATGGACCTTCGGCTATTTTGGAACGAGCGTGTACTCCTGGTTCGGAAATATTTTCGATCTGTCCGAGTACCGCGGACTCGATGCGACAGCGTATCTGGAAAATGTCTTTTCCGAGGACGCAGGTGCCATCCGCTGGCTGGATGAAACAATAGAAGGACAGCCGGTTGTGCTTGAGGCGAACGGCGACAGCTACAGCGATTACGAGCGCGTTTCCGCAATGACCGGTCTTCCGACCGTGCTTGGATGGTATGTCCATGAATGGCTCTGGAGAGGGGATCCCGCAGACTTAAATGTCCGCGCCGAGGATGTGAAACAGATGTACACCTCGACCGATACGAATGAAGTGCTGCGCCTGCTGGAGCAGTATCATGTGACCTACATTTTTGTGGGAAGCAAAGAAAAGGAGAAATATGGCGATGCGCTGAACGAATCGCTGCTGCAGTCCATCGGAGATATCGTTTACCAGGATACTGCGTCCGGTACGTATATTCTTCAGGTACAGGATACATAAAGAACAAAAACAGGAGAAAAGAACCGCCGGGTGCGGCATCTTTTCTCCTGTTTTTCATATAATACAGAGAATGCAGAAGAAAGTGCGAAGGGCAGACCATGCGGAGATTCCGAAAAGTGCGGCACGTTCCTCTGCCGCTTCTGGCTGTGATAATGGCGGCTATTCTGTTTGCAGAGCTGGCACGGTGTGAAAGAGAAGGCGCGAAAGAGACAGCGGCGGAAGTAGAAAAAAGTGTGCCCCGCCGTGCGGCGCTGACATTTGATGACGGGCCGAATGCGTGCTATACGCCGGAGGTGCTTGAAATTTTAAAAGAAAATGAAATTCCGGCAACGTTTTTTCTGCAGGGGCAGTGTCTTGCCGGAAACGAAGAAATCGTCCGCCGGATGCATGCGGAAGGCCATCTGATCGGAAATCATACGTTTCATCATGTTCAGCTTACGAAAGTATCAGAAGAGGAAGCGAGGGAGGAGGTCGTGAAAACAAGCAATGCAATCTACGAGATCACAGGGGAATATCCCGTCTATATCCGTCCGCCGTTCGGGGAATGGAGAGAGGGGCTGGACCTTGCAGTGACGATGATCCCGGTACTCTGGGATGTGGATTCCCGCGACTGGGAGAGCCAGAACACTGCGTCGATCTGCAGCGCGGTGCTTCCGAATGTGAAGGATGGCAGCATTATTCTCATGCATGACGGCTACCGCGCGACGGTGGAAGCGCTGCGGCGGATCGTAAAAGAATTAAAAGAAGAGGGATACACGTTTGTGACGGTGCGTGAGCTGATTGAAGAATAGCTTCCGCGGATTCCATCGAACATAGTTGCGGAGAATCCGAGATTAAGGGGTTGAGGATACCCGCCAAAATGTGATAAGATAAATGGCAGGAAGAAAAATGGGGTGAAAAATACATGGATTTGTTTGATTATATGAAAGAAACCACAATGGAAAAAGAGTCCCCCCTCGCATCGCGCATGCGCCCGACAACGCTGGACGAGGTGGTTGGACAGGAGCACATCATCGGCCCTGGAAAGCTGTTGTACCGTGCGATCAAGGCGGATAAACTCGGCTCCGTCATTTTCTACGGCCCTCCGGGAACGGGAAAAACGACGCTTGCCCGCGTCATCGCCAACACGACAAGCGCAGAGTTTACCCAGCTGAATGCCACGACAGCCGGCAAAAAGGATATGGAAGAAGTCGTAAAAGAAGCGCAGCAGCGGATCGGCATGTACGGCAAAAAGACGATTCTTTTTGTCGACGAGATCCACCGCTTCAACAAGGGGCAACAGGATTATCTGCTTCCGTTTGTGGAGGACGGCACACTCGTTCTGATTGGCGCGACGACGGAAAACCCGTATTTCGAGGTCAACGGGGCGCTGATTTCGCGTTCCATTATCTTTGAATTAAAGCCGCTCGAAAAAGAGGACATCGAAAAACTGCTGGAGCGCGCGGTGACGGACCCGGTAAAGGGGCTCGGGACGTACAACGTTGTGCTCGATGCGGATGCAAAAGAGTTCCTCGCCGACATCGCAGGCGGTGACGCGAGAGCGGCCTTAAATGCAATCGAGCTGGGCGTCCTCTCGACGGAACGTCAGGCGGACGGAAAAATCCATATCGATCTCGAAACGGCATCGGAGTGCATCCAGAAGCGCGTCGTGCGGTACGACAAGACGGGCGATCAGCATTACGATACGATCTCTGCATTTATCAAGAGCATGCGCGGTTCTGACCCGGATGCGGCGGTCTTTTATCTGGCCAAAATGCTGTATGCCGGGGAGGATATCAAGTTTATCGCCCGCCGCATCATGATCTGCGCGGCGGAGGATGTCGGCCTTGCCGATCCGAATGCCTTAAATGTAGCAGTTTCCGCGTCCCTTGCCGTGGAACGCGTCGGCATGCCGGAGGCGCAGATTATTCTGGCGGAGGCAGCCACGTATGTTGCCTGTGCACCGAAGAGTAATTCTTCGTGCGAGGCAGTCTTTGCGGCGATGAAGACGGTCGGAAGTGTGCGGACGTCGGTTCCGCCGCATCTGCAGGACGCCCATTACAAAGGTTCTGCCAAACTCGGCCACGGTCAAGGCTATCAGTATGCACATGATTACCCGAATCACTACGTCGAGCAGCAGTATCTGCCGGACGAGATCTTAGGAAGCCGTTTCCTTCATCTTGGAACGAACGGCTATGAGCAGAAGATCCGGGAAAACTTCAAAAAAATTGGAAAAGACATCGAATAAAAGGGGAAGAAATCATGACAGACTGGCTTGGAAAGCCGTATTATTCGCTGGACGCCTATCTGAAAAAGACGTTCGGGGAAAAAGTGTACAAGCTCTCGCTCGACGGGGGGATGACGTGTCCGAACCGGGACGGCACCTGCGGTGACCGGGGCTGCATTTTCTGCAGTGCGGGCGGCTCCGGTGATTTTGCCGGGGACAGAAACAAATCCATCCCGGAACAGATCCGGGAGCAGAAATCCCTCCTGCAGCAAAAGCGGCCGGTGCATAAGTTCATCGCCTATTTCCAGGCGTATACGAACACGTACGCGCCGGTAGAATATCTGGAAAAAATTTTCCGGGAGGCAATTTCGGACGAGGAGGTCGTGGTCCTTTCGATCGGAACGAGACCGGACTGCTTAGGGGAAGAGGTTCTTTCTATGTTAGAAGAGCTGAACCGGATCAAACCGGTCTGGGTGGAGCTGGGACTGCAGACGATGCATGAAAAAACGGCACAGTATATCCGAAGGGGCTATCCGCTTTCCTGTTTTGAACAGGCAGTAAACGAGCTGCACAGGCGGGGGATTCCCGTGATTGTCCACACGATCCTCGGTCTGCCGGGGGAGGGACAGGAAGAAGTCTTTGCAACAATGGATTACCTGAATGGACTTTCCATTTCCGGCATCAAGCTTCAGCTGCTTCATGTGCTGAAAAACACGGATCTTGCGGCGGACTACGCGGCCGGAAAATTTGAGGTGCTAGAGCAGGAGGCGTATCTTACCCTTGTCATCGACTGCCTGCGGCGCCTCCGTCCCGATCTTGTGATCCACCGTGTGACGGGAGACGGCCCCGGGGATCTTCTGATTGCACCAACATGGAGCCAGGCAAAACGCACCGTCTTAAATGAGCTGCATCATCGCATGAAAGAAGAACATGCGTATCAGGGACAGCTTCTGGACGAAGAAAAAGGAGGAAACACACCGTGATTGAATCATCCTTTACGTTATACAAACTGATTATTCTCTACATGCTGCAGAATGTGAATTTTCCGCTGTCAAATACACAGATTTCGGATTTTATCCTGGAAAAAGAGTACACGAACTACTTTCATCTCCAGGAGGCGTTAAGCGAGCTGCAGGATACAAAGCTGATCGAGATCGAGAAGGTGCGCAACACCTCGTACTACCACATGACTGAGGAGGGCAGCAAGACGCTTTCCTTCTTCGAAAACGAGATCTCTCCGGAAATCCGGGAGGAAATCGACCGCTATATGAAGGAACACTCCTATGAACTGCGGAAAAAAGCGTCCGTTGTGGCCGATTACTACAAGACCGCGGGAGATGACTACGAGGTCCGCTGTCAGGCAAGAGAGCGGAAGACGACTATTTTTGAGATTGTCGTGACGGTTCCGTCCGAGGAGGCGGCCAAAAAGATCTGCAGCAACTGGGAAAACCGGAGTCAGAAGATTTATGCTTCGATTATGAATGAACTGTCAAGATAACGATTGACAGGAATGGTGGCATATAATAGAATAAATTAGTATGTCTAAAAAGCATAAACATGGAAAACATAGTAAATAAGATTTTATATTCTAAAGGAGATAAAACCGTGCCTGATTATACAAAAGAAATTGAAAGACGGCGTACCTTTGCCATCATTTCCCACCCGGATGCCGGTAAAACCACACTGACTGAGAAATTCCTGCTGTACGGAGGAGCGATCAATCTCGCCGGTTCCGTAAAAGGAAAAGCGACTGCGCGCCATGCCGTATCCGACTGGATGGAGATCGAGAAAGAGCGTGGTATTTCCGTTACCTCTTCCGTTCTGCAGTTCAATTACGACGGCTACTGCATCAACATTCTGGATACCCCGGGACACCAGGACTTCTCGGAGGATACGTACCGTACCCTGATGGCAGCCGATTCCGCCGTCATGGTTATCGATGCATCGAAGGGTGTCGAGGCACAGACCAGAAAGCTGTTTAAAGTCTGTGTCATGCGCCACATCCCGATCTTTACCTTCATCAACAAGATGGACCGCGATGCGAACGATACCTTCGAGCTGCTCGACGAGATTGAAAAAGAGCTCGGCATTGCAACCTGCCCGATCAACTGGCCGATCGGTTCCGGAAAGAAATTCCGTGGTGTTTACGACCGTGACAAAAAGAAAGTCCTTACCTTCTCCGATACAATGAAGGGAACAAAGGAAGGTATCGAGGAAGAAATCGATATCGACGATCCGCATCTTCTCGATGTGGTCGATGAGGACCAGAAAGAACAGCTCATGGATGAGATCGAGCTGCTCGACGGCGCAAGTGCAGAGTTTGACCAGGAGCTTGTCAGCAAGGGAGAGCTCTCCCCGGTATTCTTCGGATCTGCGCTCACCAACTTTGGTGTGGAGACTTTCCTGCAGCACTTCCTCACGATGACGATGCCGCCGCTTCCGCGTACGGCAGACTGCGGCGTAATCGATCCGGTCAAAGAGGATTTCTCTGCGTTTGTCTTTAAAATCCAGGCAAACATGAACAAAGCACACCGTGACCGTATCGCATTCATGCGCATCTGCTCCGGCAAATTCGACGCCGGAATGGAAGTCTTCCATGTGCAGGGAGGAAAGAAAATGCGTCTTTCCCAGCCGCAGCAGATGATGGCGAGTGACCGTCATATTGTTGATGAAGCATACGCCGGCGATATCATCGGTGTATTTGACCCGGGCATCTTCTCTATCGGAGATACGATCTGTATGCCGGGCAAAAAATTCGCATACGAGGGAATTCCGACCTTCGCGCCGGAGCATTTTGCAAGAGTGCGCCAGCTCGATACGATGAAGAGAAAACAGTTCGTCAAGGGAATTTCCCAGATTGCACAGGAAGGTGCGATCCAGATTTTCCAGGAGTACAAAGGCGGCATGGAGGAGATCATCGTCGGCGTTGTCGGCGTCCTGCAGTTTGACGTTTTAAAATACCGTCTGGAGAACGAGTACAACGTGGATATCCGTCTGGAGAACCTGCCGTATGAGCATATCCGCTGGATCGCAAACAAAGAGGAGATCAACCTGGACCGTATTCAGGGTACATCCGATATGAAGAAGGTCATGGACCTCAAGGGAAATCCGTTGCTTCTCTTTGTCAATCCGTGGAGTGTCGGCATGGTACAGGATCGAAACAAAGACCTTGTGCTGACCGAATTCAGCAAAAACTAAGAACAAAAGAGCGGGATGCCGCTTAAAAAGGAGAAGGAATGAACTTATTCGATATTCTGGGCCCTGTGATGGTCGGTCCGTCGAGTTCGCACACAGCGGGGGCAGTGCGGATTGGATGGATGACGCAGAAACTTCTCGGGGAACAGCCGGTGGAAGCAAAAATACTGATGTACGGTTCCTTTGCCGCAACGGGAAAGGGCCATGGAACGGACCGCGGTCTCGTCGCGGGTCTTCTCGGCATGCGGCCGGATGACGAGCGGATTCCGGACAGCTTTGAAATTGCCCGGAAGATGGGTCTTTCCTATTCATTCGGCATCGCCAATCTGACGAGTGCCCATCCGAACAGCGTCGTTCTGGAAGTAAAGGGAAAGAGCGGCCGGACGCTCGAGGTGCAGGCGTGCTCCCTTGGCGGCGGCCGTATCATGATCAACCGCCTCGACGGGCTGGATGTCAACTGCAGCTGCGAGATTCCGACCCTGATCGTCCACAATCTGGACCAGCCGGGCCACGTAGCCGAGGTTACGTCGATGCTGGCACATAAGTCAGTCAACATTGCGAATATGTCCCTCTACCGCGACAAGAGAGGCGGATCGGCCGTCATGGTCGTGGAGATGGATCAGCCGCTTCCCAAAGAGTCGCTGGAATGGCTGGAGCATCTTGAGGGCATTGTAAAGGTAACATACATCAACGTAACGGAAGGAGAAGAGGACGATGTCTTATAATTCACTGGAAGAAATTGTCCGGGAGTGCCAGGAAAAAGACCTGCCGTTTGATGAAGTTATCCTTCTGGACGATATGAATGAGAGAAATGTAAGCCGCGAAGAGTCCATTGAGACGATGCGCGGCATGTGGGAAGCCATGAAAGGCGCTGAACGGAATTACGACGGTTCGCTGCAGTCGAGAAGCGGTCTTGTGGGCGGCGCCGGAAAGACGATGCGCACGTATGTCGAGAGCGGGAACACGCTCTGCGGACCGTTTGTCGGAAAAGTTATGGCATCTGCACTTGCGATGGGTGAGTCAAACGCCTGCATGAAGCGGATCGTTGCAGCACCGACCGCAGGAGCGTGCGGTGTGCTTCCGGCTGTGCTCGTGAATTACCAGAAAGAGAAGGGGACAGCGGATGAGCAGATCGTGCGTGCGCTCTACACGGCAGCCGGTATCGGCCAGGTCGTTGCGGCGCGGGCCTACATTGCGGGCGCTTCCGGCGGCTGCCAGGCCGAAATCGGAACAGCAAGCGCGATGGCGGCAGGCGCACTGACCGCACTTGGCGGCGGCACTCCGTCCCAGATCACGCATGCGGCAGCGATGGCATTAAAGAACCTGCTCGGTCTCGTGTGTGACCCGGTCGGCGGTCTTGTCGAGGTCCCGTGCGTCAAACGGAATGTGATCGGTTCCGTGAATGCACTTTCTGCGGCGGACATGGCACTTGCGGGAATCATAAGCCGCATTCCGCCGGATCAGGTGATCGATGCGATGCGGGAAGTCGGCGACCAGATGCATCCGAGTCTGCGCGAAACCGGCCAGGGCGGCCTTGCCAACACGCCGGCAGCACGCGAGTGGTGCGCGGCACAGGAAGAAGAATAAAAAAAACTTTTATTTTCGGAAAACTTTTGGTATAATAAAGGAAAGTCAGCCAAGGAGGAGGTTCTTTAAGATGGCAGAGGCAAAAATTCAGAAAAGAAACACTTATACGATATATGATGACGAAGGAATCGGAACCGTGCAGATTGCAGACGAGGTGGTAGCTATTATCGCAGGACTTGCGGCAACGGAAGTGGACGGGGTAGCCTCCATGGCCGGAAATATTACCAACGAATTAGTCAGCAAGCTTGGCATGAAAAATCTTTCCAAGGGTGTCAAAGTTGATGTACTCGACGGCGTTGTCTGCGTGGATCTTGCCCTCAATCTCAAATATGGATACGAGATTCCGGCAACCTGCAAAAACGTACAGGAAAAAGTAAAAACAGCGATCGAGAATATGACAGGCCTGGAAGTTTCCGATGTCAATGTAGCCATTGCAGGCGTGAATATGGAACAGACGAAATAAAAAACAACGAACCGCGAGGGAATAAGGCGACCCCTTACAACCCCGCGGTTCTTGTTAACTATTCAGAGCCAGATAAAATGGAAGAAAAATAGTTAATTAACTATACAGGAAGGAATTAAAACAGACAATGAACAGAAGCAAACTTCGCGAAAATATTTTTAAACTTCTCTATACCGCAGAGTTCCAGGAGAAAGAGGAGATGCCGCAGCAGATGTCTCTTTACTTTACGTACTCTGACGACAACGACGAGGATGAAGAAGTAACCGTAAGCGAAAAAGATCAGACCTATATGGAAGAGAAATACCATCATGTGACCGAGCACATCCCGGAAATCGACGAGATGCTGAACCGTACTTCCGAGGGCTGGAAAACGACCCGTATGGGAAAAGTAGACCTGGCGATCCTGCGTCTTGCCGTTTACGAGATGAAATTCGACGAGGACGTTCCGGTCGGTGTAGCCATCAACGAGGCCGTTGAGCTGGCAAAACGCTTCGGCAGAGACCAGTCTCCGTCCTTTATCAACGGTATTCTTGGAAAACTGGCAAGAGAAGAAGATGAGAAATAAAAATCAGAATGTTTACACCGTAGGCCAGGTCAATTCATACATCAAAAACATCTTTGACCAGGACTATATGCTCCGCCGGATTTACGTCAGCGGAGAAGTAAGCAACTGTAAATACCATCCGTCCGGCCACATCTATTTTTCCTTAAAAGATGCGGAAGGAACCATTTCCTGTGTCATGTTCGCCGGTTCGCGGCGCGGCCTTGCCTTCCCGATGCGGGACGGCGATAACGTGATTGTCGGCGGCAGCATCAGCGTCTATGAGCGGGACGGAAAGTATCAGATCTATGCAAAAGAGATCACAAAAGAGGGCGCCGGCCTTTTATACGAAAAGTATCTGGCCCTAAAAGCAGAACTGGAAGAGATGGGCATGTTTGCCCCGGAGTACAAGCAGCCGATTCCTGCGTATGTAAAGAAAATCGGCGTTGTCACAGCACCGACGGGAGCTGCTGTGCAGGATATCAAAAACATTGCACTCCGCCGGAATCCCTTTGTCCAGATCATCCTCTACCCGGCCCTGGTGCAGGGAGAGGGAGCGGCGGACAGCATCGTGGAGGGCATACGCCGTCTGGACGTACTGAATCTGGATGTGCTGATCGTGGGCCGCGGAGGCGGTTCGATCGAGGATCTTTGGGCGTTCAATGAGGAAAAAGTAGCGCGTGCCGTTTTTTCCTGCCATACGCCGGTGATCTCCGCCGTCGGCCATGAGACCGACACAACGATCATCGATTTCGTGGCAGATCTGCGCGCCCCGACCCCGTCCGCAGCGGCGGAGCTGGCGGTCGCTGATGTCCGCGCGGTACTCAACACACTGGAAAATTATAAAAGCCGCATGAACCATGCGATGGCAAACCAGACGCAGAGAGCGAGAAGCCGCCTTCTGCAGTACGAGACAAAGTGGAAGTATCTCGGACCGGAAAATAAGATCCGTGACCAGAGAGCACGCCACGCCGAGCTGGAGCGTCGGTATACAGATGCGATGGAAGAAAAGCTCAAAGAAGCGCGCCACCGCCTTGCCCTTTACATTCAGGCGATGAAGGGTCTGTCCCCGCTGGACAAGCTGAACCAGGGCTATTCCTACGTGGAAAAAGAAGGAAAAGCCATCACTTCGGTGCAGGATGTCAAAGAAGGTGATCTGCTCGAAATCTGTGTATCAGACGGAAAGATCACAGCGCGCGCAGAGAAGACATCGGCCGTATCCTGGATGGAACAATCGTGAAAAAGCAGAGAATCGAGAAAACATGGGAAATATGGAAGCAGAAGAGAGAAAAGAAGAAGGAACCCCTTCCGGTGAGACACTGGAAGCAGCATTTGGAAAACTGGATCAGATGCTCGAAACGCTGGAGAGCAGCGATGTCAGCCTGGAAGACTCCTTTCGTTTATACAAGGAGGGAATGGAGCTTTTGAATGAATGCAGTCAGAAAATTGACCGCGTCGAGAAAAAAATGCTCCAGATGAATGAGGATGGAACATTCAGAGAATTTTAAAGCGGTACTCGAAGAAAAAACGCGGGAAGCGGAAAGTATCATTGCCGCTTACCTGCCGAAAGAGGAAGGCTTTGCAAAGGAACTGGCAAAAGCCATGAATTACAGTATGACAGCGGGCGGAAAGAGGCTTCGTCCGCTGCTTTTGCAGGAGAGTTTCCGTCTGTTCGGCGGAACCGGGGAGGCTGTAAAACCATTTATGGCAGCCATGGAGATGATTCACACCCATTCCCTGATCCACGATGATCTCCCTGCGATCGACAACGACGATTACCGCCGCGGCAGAAAAACGACCCATGTCGTCTTCGGGGAGGCCGTCGGCGTGCTGGCAGGAGACGCCCTTTTAAACTATGCATACGAGACAGCCTGGAAAGCCTTTCCACTGGAGGAGCACACCGACCGCGTAGTGCGTGCTTTTGGCATTCTCTGTCAGAAAACCGGAATTTCCGGCATGTTGGGCGGTCAGAGTGTTGACGTGATGAATGAAAAAGCCGGCCATTTCGCCATCGACCGTGAGATGCTGGACTACATTTACGAGAACAAGACTTCGGCGCTTTTAGAGGCTGCCATGATGGCAGGTGCGGCACTTGCAGGAGCAAACGACGATGATCTTGACGCGCTCTGCCGGATTGCCTCCAAAGTCGGAATCGCGTTCCAGATCCGGGACGACATCCTGGATGTCACATCCACGATGGAGGAGCTTGGAAAGCCGGTTTTCAGTGATGAAAAGAATGAAAAAACAACGTATGTGACGATGTTTGGCACAGACGGGGCGGAGCAGGAGGTAAAACGGCTCACGAAAGAGGCCGTAGACGAACTGAAAAATCTGTCCTGTCCGGGAGATAAAATATTTCTGGAAGAGCTGTTTGAATCTCTGACTTCCAGAAAAAAGTAAGGGATGATTTCATGTTAGAAAAAATACAGAAACCAAACGATATTAAGAAGATTCCGGCGGACCAGCTTCCGGCGCTTGCAGAGGAAATCCGGGAATTTATTATCGAGTCTTTGAGTAAAACCGGCGGCCATCTGGCGTCCAATCTTGGTGTCGTGGAACTGACGATTGCGATGCACCGCGTCTTCGATCTTCCAAAAGACAAGCTGATCTGGGATGTGGGACACCAGTCCTACACGCACAAGATTCTGACCGGGCGGAAAGACGGGTTTGAAACGCTGCGCCGGGAAGGCGGCATCAGCGGATTCCCGAAGCGGAGCGAGAGTGACTGCGATGTATTCGACACCGGCCACAGCTCGACCTCGATTTCCGCAGGTGTCGGCTATGTGCGTGCACGGGAACTGAAAAAAGAAAATTATTCCGTTGTTTCGATCATCGGAGATGGTGCGCTGACCGGCGGCATGGCGTACGAGGCGCTGAACAATGCGGCCAGCCTGAAATCGAATTTTATTATCGTTTTAAATGACAACGAAATGTCGATCACCGAGAATGTCGGCGGTATGTCATCGTACCTGTCCGGCCTTCGGACGGCATCGGCGTACACGGATTTCAAGATGGACGTCACAAAGGCATTGAACCGCATTCCGGGCATCGGACCTGGCATGGTGGATGCGATGCGGAAGACGAAAAGCAGCATCAAACAGATCATCATTCCGGGCATGCTGTTTGAGGATATGGGACTTACGTATTTAGGTCCTGTGGACGGCCACAACATTCCTCAGCTGATCAAGACCTTCCAGGAAGCAAAACGGTTTGAAGGACCGATTCTGGTGCATGTCCTGACACAGAAGGGCCGCGGCTATGAGCCGGCGATGCGCCACCCGGCAAGATTCCACGGTGCGGGTCCGTTCGATGTGAAAACAGGATTGCCGGTTGGAAAATCCAATCCGACGTACACGGATGTCTTTTCCACAGTCATGCGGAAAATGGGAGATCGAAGAAAGGATGTTGCGGCAGTCACGGCGGCGATGATGACCGGTGTCGGACTGAAACGCTTCTCCAACATGTTCCCGGACCGCTGTTTCGATGTGGGAATCGCAGAAGAGCACGCGGTGACATTTGCAGCGGCACTGTCACTCGGCGGCATTACGCCTGTCGTTGCGATTTATTCTTCATTCCTGCAGCGGGCGTACGATCAGATCATGCATGACGTCTGTATGCAGAATCTCCATGTCGTCTTTGCGATTGACCGCGCCGGTCTTGTGGGCTACGACGGGGAGACACACCACGGCATTTTCGACCTTTCCTATCTGGGTTCGATGCCGAATATGACAATTCTTGCACCGAAGAACCTCTGGGAGCTTTCGGATATGATCAAATTTGCGGTCGATTACGACGGCCCGATCGCGGTGCGCTACCCGAGAGGGGAAGCGTATACGGGATTAAAAGAGTTCCGTGCGCCCATCTGCCTCGGAAAATCAGAAGTGATCCATGAGGGAAGCCGTGTTGCACTTCTTGCCGTCGGCAGTATGGTAAAAATGGCAGAAGAAGTGCAGAAACAGTTAAAAGAGCGGATGGATATGGATGCGGCGCTTGTGAATGCGCGGTTCGTCAAACCAATCGATGAAGAACTTCTTCGAAGCTTTGCCGATACGTATGAGCTTGTCGTAACACTCGAGGAAAATGTAAAAGACGGCGGCTTTGGAGAGCGCGTCCTTGCTTTTGCCGAGGAAGAAGACCTTCCGTTCGGCGTGGAGATCATTACACTGCCGGACCGCTTTATTCCGCACGGAAGTGTATCATACCAGATGAAACAGGTCGGCTTTACGCCGGAAGATATCTGCGGCAGAATTGAGGAATACTATAGAAAACGGGGGCAGGAAGAAAGATGAAAAAACGATTAGATGTATTACTGGTAGAACGGGGCCTTGCCGCATCGCGGGAAAAAGCGAAAGCCATGATTATGGCAGGAGAAGTTCTGGTGGACAATGAGCGGGAGGATAAAGCCGGTTCCATGTTCCCGGAAGAAGTGGAGATTGTCTTAAAAGGAAAACCACTGCCGTATGTGAGCCGCGGCGGCTTAAAATTAGAGAAAGCAATGAAAAACTTTAACCTTACCCTGGATGGAAAGGTCTGCATGGATGTCGGAGCATCCACCGGCGGCTTTACCGACTGTATGCTGCAGAACGGCGCCGTCAAGGTATATTCCGTGGATGTCGGCCACGGCCAGCTCGACTGGAAGCTGCGGAACGATCCGCGCGTTGTCTGCATGGAGCGCACGAACATCCGTTACGTCGTGACGGAGGATATCGAGGAGAGACCGTCCTTCGTATCGATCGACGTATCGTTTATCTCCCTGACCAAGGTGCTGCTTCCGGTTCGAAATCTGATGGAAGAGAACGGCGAAATTGCAGCTCTGATCAAGCCGCAGTTTGAGGCAGGACGCGAAAAAGTCGGCAAAAAAGGTGTTGTCCGTGATCCGGCTGTACACAAAGAAGTCATTGAGATGGTCATTTCCTATGCGAAAAGCATTTCCTTCGGCGTGCGCCATCTGGAATTTTCTCCGATCAAAGGACCGGAGGGAAATATCGAGTATCTCGTTCACCTTGTCCGGCTGCCGGACGGCGTGACAGAGGAAGAGACCAATGTCGATGTAGACGCCGTTGTAAAGAGCGCACACGATACACTGGATAAATAAAAGGGTTAAGGAGCATGATATGGAGCGATTTTACCTGATCACAAACAGAGCAAAAGACCCGGACCTTACCGTGACAGACCAGATCAGGCAATATCTGGAGGAGCGCGGAAAAACGTGTCTTCTCTGCGATAACAGCGAAAAAGGGGAAAAATACCATTATACGGATCCGGCGAAGGTTCCGTCAGATATCGACGGCATTCTGGTGCTCGGTGGTGACGGCACGCTTCTGCAGGCAGCAGGCGACGTGGTGGATTTACAGATTCCACTGCTCGGCATCAATCTGGGAACGCTCGGCTATCTTGCGGAAATCGACCGTGACACGCTTTATCTGGCGCTGGATCATTTGATGGCGGATGAGTATACGATTGAGCACCGCATGATGCTCTGCGGATCGATTTACCGAGACGGAAAGCTGATTGCGGAGGACGCGGCACTCAACGACATTACGATCACCCGTGAGGGAAACCTGCGTGTCGTCCGGTTCGACAATTACGTCAACGGGGAGTTTTTAAATTCCTACAGCGCCGATGGCATCATCATCGCAACGCCGACCGGTTCGACCGGCTACAGCCTCTCCGCGGGCGGCCCGATCATCTCACCGTCAGCCAGCCTGATGCTGATGACACCGCTTGCCCCGCACACCCTGAATACGAGAAGCATTGTCTTTCCGGCAGAGGATGTGATCGAGGTGGAGCTCGGGCCTTCGAGAGACGGCGGCATTGAACAGGGCATGGCATATTTTGACGGCGACACCCGCGTTCCGATGAAAACCGGCGACCGGATCGTGATCAAAAAGGCCAGACGGGATACTCTGATTGTGAAGATCAGCAACATCAGTTTTCTGGAGACATTAAGAAAGAAAATGGCAAACATTTAAGATATAGTTACTGGGGAAGGATATTGAAATGAAAATCGCGAGACATGCACAGATTATCAAATTAATTAACCAATATGACATTGAAACACAGGAGGAGCTGGCAAAGAAGCTGGAGGAGAGCGGCTTTGCCGTAACGCAGGCGACGATTTCGAGGGATATCCGCCAGCTGAAGCTCACAAAAGTACCAAAAGAGAACGGCGGAAGCCGCTATGCGGTTCTGCAGAACGCACCGTCCGAGGTTGGGAGCCGCTATGCGCGCGTGTTAAAAGACGCGTATATTTCCGTTGATCTTGCCAAGAATATTCTGGTCATCAAAACCGTGTCTGGAATGGCGATGGCGGCGGCAGCGGCTTTCGATGAGATGAACTGGAATGAAATTGTCGGCTGCATCGGCGGAGACGATACGATTCTCTGCGTGGCAAGAGACGATGATGCGGCGCTTGTGGCAGCAGAACGACTGAAAAAAATGGTGGACGGCATGGAGGAGACGGGCGAAGAGTTCTAAAGAACGCACGTCTCTGCAAAAAGAGACAAAAAGATGACAGCAGGTGTGACACCGGAGGAAAAGAATGCTCACAAACTTACACGTAAAAAATCTGGCCCTGATCGACGAAGCGGAAGTGGAGTTCGGTCCGGGCCTGAATATACTGACCGGAGAAACCGGAGCCGGAAAATCCATCCTGATCGGTTCGATCAACGCGGCGCTTGGAAAGAAGATATCCCGCGAGATGATCCGGACGGGAGAGACAAGCGCGCTGGTGGAACTGGTCTTTGAAACCGAAAATCCGCATGTGCTGGAGCTGTTAAAAGAGATGGATCTCGAGGCGGAGGAGGGTCAGGTGATTATTTCCAGAAAGATCACCGGATCCCGCAGCGTCTGCCGCATCAACGGCGAGGCATGCAATATCTCGCAGGTAAAAGCTCTTGCGTCCCTGCTGCTCGACATCCACGGCCAGCATGAGCACCAGTCGCTGCTCTATCCGGACCGGCAGATCGCGATTCTTGACGCGTTTGCGGGAACCGAGGCGGCCACGGCAAAAGGAGAGGTCCGGGCGCTGTACCAGGAGTGGAAGAATGTCCGAAAGGAGCTCTCGGCGTACGAACTCGACGAGGAGGCAAGAAAGCGGGAGGCAGCATTTCTTACGTTTGAAATCAACGAGATTGATCAGGCAGAGCTAAAAGAGGGCGAGGACGAAGCGTTGGAAACTGCGTACCGGAAAATGGGCCATGCGAAAAAGATCGCGGAATCTCTGCAGACGGTATATACGATCACCGGCTACGGTGCAGAGAACAGCGCCGGGGAGCAGGTCGGCCGCGCAATACGGGAGCTGCAGCAGGCCGCGGTGTACGACGATGCACTTTCCGGTCCGTTGCAGACCCTTTCCGATATTGACGGACTGCTGAATGATTTCAACCGCGAAATTTCCGCATATCTTTCCGAACTGACCTTTTCCGAAGAAGAGTATTACGAGACGGAAAAGCGGCTCGATGAGATCAACCGCCTGAAAGCAAAGTATGGAAAGACGATGGAAGAGATCACCGCATACCGCGAAGAACAGCAGAAAAAACTGGAAAAACTGGAAAACTTTGAGAGCTGCCGTGCCGCACTGCAGGAGCAGTTACAGAAAACGGAGCAGAAACTGGATGCGGCCGCACATAATCTGTCCAAAATCCGCAGAAACTATGCAAAACGGCTCGAAACACAGATTATCGAAGGTCTGCGCGACCTGAATTTCCTGCATGTCGCATTTAAAATTTCATTTGAAAAGACAAAAAGTTACACCGAAAACGGAACCGATGCTGTGGAGTTCTTAATCTCCACAAACCCGGGCGAAGCGATCCGTCCGCTGGCGAAAGTTGTTTCCGGCGGTGAACTGTCGCGAATCATGCTTGCAATCAAGACGATTCTTGCCGACCGCGACGAGACAGAAACCCTGATTTTCGATGAAATCGACACCGGAATCAGCGGAAGGACGGCGCAGAAAGTTTCCGAAAAAATGGCACAGATCGGGCAGCGCCATCAGGTCATCTGCATCACCCATCTGCCGCAGATCGCAGCGATGGCAGATTCTCATTTTGAAATCGAAAAAAACGTCGAAGAAAACGAGACCGTCACATCGATCCATCCATTATCCGAGGAAGATTCTGTCAGAGAACTGGCAAGAATGCTCGGCGGCGCGAAAATTACGGATTCTGTTCTGGCAAATGCCAGCGAGATGAAGGAATTGGCACAGGTACAAAAATCTGCAAGACTCAAATAAAGAGAAGTCCGCATACTAAGAGGGAAATCACGAAACAAAGCGTGGTTTCCCTCTTTTTCGCGGGCGGCGAGTCAAAGTCCGTGCCTGCACGAGAACTTGACGACCGCCGCGAAAACAAAAGAAATGCCGCAGTTCTGCCCTGCGGCGGAAAGGATGGGAATGCAAATGACGAGAAAACAAAAATACCGAAGAGTCCTGCTTGCGCTGGCGGCGCTGTTTCTGATCCTCGCTGTTCTTCTTGGCTACGATGCCATGCGCGAATCCCTGCCGGATACGATGTATGTGGATGAGAACAGCGAAAGCCCGTTTCAGCCGCTCACGAAACATCCGCTTCTGACGATTTCGGAAGATACGAAGGAAGCAGAAAAAACCGAATTCGGAGAAACGGGAGAAACGGTTGTAGAATGTTCCGCCGCCGGGATCCCGCTGAAAAAGATCCGTGTGATCCAGGAAGAACGGCCGAAAGTTGCCGTCTGCGGCGCGCCGGTCGGTATCTATATGGAGACCGACGGTGTGATGGTGATCCGTACAGCCGAAATCCGTTCGTCCGACGGAACCGTCAGCCGTCCGTCAGAAAATATTCTGCGGGAAGGCGACTATATCACAAAAGTAAACGGACAGAGCATCCGCAGCAAGCAGGAGCTGATTGATGCAGTAAAAGTATCAAACGGTTCCCCGGTGTGTCTTTCCCTGCTTCGGGACGGGGAAACGATCGAGGTGCAGGTGACACCGCAGAAAAGCCAGGACGGCACCTGCCGCCTCGGGGCCTGGGTCCGCGACAATATGCAGGGAATCGGAACACTGACTTTCGTGGAACCGGATGGAACCTTTGCAGCGCTCGGCCATGGAATCAGTGATGTCGATACCGGAAAAATGCTCCAATTGAACGGCGGAGAACTGTATCTGACACAGATTCTGTCTGTGATCCCGGGAAAAGCGGGTGTACCGGGTGAACTGCAGGGTGTGATCCATTACGAAGAAAAGAACCGTATCGGATCAGTGGCGGAGAATACCATCTACGGTATCCACGGCGTTCTGGACAGGGAAAAAAGCAGTGCACTGCCGCTTACCGTGACGGAAATTGCCTACCGGCAGGAGATCGAGACGGGCCCGGCCACCGTGCGGATGTGCGTGGACAATACGGTAGAAGAGTATGAGGCGGAGATTACGGAAATCGATCTTGGAAGCGAGAATACGAACAAAAATTTTGTGCTCGAAATTACCGATCAACGGCTGCTACAGAAAACCGGCGGCATCGTACAGGGAAATTCCGGCTCGCCGGTGCTCCAGAACGGAAGGCTGATCGGCGCCATTACCCATGTTTTCGTAAACCATCCAGAAAAAGGCTACGGTGTCTTTGCGGAAAACATGCTTGCACGGAACTGAAAAAATATGCGTTAATTTGGTTGAAATTGTTATAAACTTCCGAATTTTTACGGAAAATGTCGATCGAATTTTCAAAAATTTACGGGAAATATATTGAAAATGCGAAAAAATAAAATTATAATGTCTGTGTGATTGGAAAAAGTTCAGAAGAAAACGGATGCAGTGAAATTCCGGAAAGACTATGAGTTTTTGCAAAGGAGAGCTTTATGGAAAAGATCAACATTGCCATCGCGGATGATAACGAACGCATGCAGGAAATGCTTGGGAACGTCATAAAACAGGATGACACGCTTGAACTGATCGGGCAGACCGGAAACGGAAATGATATCTACAGTATCATCCGCGACAAAGAACCGGACGTCGTACTGCTTGACATTTTCATGCCGAAGATGGATGGTCTGACTGTAATGGAGAAAGTCAATGAGGATAAAAATCTGAAAAAAAGACCTGCCTTTATCGTTGTCTCCGCCGTAGGAGAGGAGAGGATCACCGAAGATGCGTTCCGGCTCGGCGCTTACTATTACGTCTTAAAACCGTTCGACAACGAAACTCTTCTGAACCGGATCAAAGCAACAAAAGGAATGACAGCAGTAAGAAGATACCATCCAAGAAATTTTACAAACCCCGGAAAAGAGCCGATCTGTCCGCCGGAAAACAGTCTGGAAATCGATGTGACAAATATGATCCACGAGATCGGCGTTCCTGCCCATATCAAAGGATACCAGTACCTGCGCGATGCGATTCTGCTTTCCGTAGAGGACACGGAAATGCTCAATTCCATTACCAAGATTCTCTATCCGACCATCGCGAAACGCCACCAGACAACGTCAAGTCGTGTCGAGCGTGCCATCCGCCATGCGATTGAAGTGGCCTGGAGCCGCGGCAAAATGGACACAATCGACGAGCTGTTCGGCTATACTGTGAACAACCGCAAGGGTAAACCGACAAATTCTGAATTTATTGCATTAATTGCAGATAAAATACGTCTTGAACTGAAAAATCAGTAAAAAGTAACAAAAAAATCCGAACAAACGGAGAAATTACAGAAGTTTAGACTTTTTTTTCTGGACAAAGTACGGTATAATACAGACAGGACGTTGATTATCCTTTCGCGTTTCATAGGATCGTGACAAAAAGGAAGGAATTACAGAAAAACAAAGATGCGATAATCAGCATGAAATTACAGGAGGATTCTTTTCATGAAAAATATTTTGTTCGTGGCTTCAGAGTGTGTACCGTTCATCAAAACAGGCGGTCTGGCGGATGTAGTAGGTTCTCTGCCGAAATACTTCCCGAAAGAGTATTTTGATGTGCGCGTGGTGATTCCAAAATACGCAGGAATCAAAGAACAGTTTAGAAATCAGATGCAGTATGTGACAAACTTCTACATGGATCTGAACTGGAGACAGCAGTATGTCGGCATTTTCGAGATGGAATATGAAGGCATCAAATTCTACTTTATCGACAACGAGGAGCATTTCGGAGGAAGCACTCCATATGCGGGCATGCCGTGGGATCTGGAAAAATTTGCTTACTTCAGTAAAGCAGCGCTTTCCATTTTACCGACCATCGGCTTCCGCCCGGATCTCATCCACTGCCACGACTGGCAGACCGGTCTTGTTCCGGTTTACCTGCACGAGCGTTTCCAGGCAGATGAATTCTATCGGGGAATCAAAACCGTCATGACGATCCACAACCTGAAATTCCAGGGCATCTGGGACCGCAAGACGATTCAGAGCATTACCGGCCTTTCCGACTACTACTTCACACCGGATAAGCTGGAGTTCAAACACGATGCCAGCTACTTGAAGGGCGGTCTGGTTTACGCAGATGCGATCACCACCGTCAGCAATACATACGCGCAGGAGATTCAGACCCCGTTCTATGGCGAAGGACTCGACGGTCTGATGTGTGCAAGAGCAAACGATCTGCGCGGTATTGTAAACGGACTCGACTACAATGAGTGGAACCCGGAGACAGACGCTCAGATTGCAAAGAATTTCAATGTAAAGAACTTCCGTAAAGAGAAAGTGAAAAATAAACTGGCACTGCAGGAGGAGTTAGGACTCGAGGTCAATCCGAAGACGATGATGATCGGTATCGTATCCCGTCTGACCGATCAGAAGGGCTTCGACCTCATCAGCTATATGATGGATGAGATGTGCCAGGATGCCGTACAGTTTGTGATCCTTGGAACCGGCGAGGAGCGCTACGAGAACATGTTCCGCCACTTCGCATGGAAATACGACAAGAAGGTTTCGGCAAACATCTACTATTCCGATGCAATGTCACACAAGATCTATGCATCCTGCGATGCCTTCCTGATGCCGTCCCTGTTTGAGCCATGCGGACTCTCCCAGCTCATGAGCCTCCGCTACGGAACCCTTCCGATTGTCCGCGAGACCGGCGGCCTCAAAGACACCGTAGAGCCGTACAATGAGTACGAGGGAACAGGAACTGGATTCAGCTTCACAAACTACAATGCGCATGAGATGATGGGTACCGTGCGGTACGCAGAGCGCATCTATTACGACAAAAAACGCGAGTGGAACAAGATGATCGACCGCGCAATGGCACAGGATTTCTCCTGGGCGAATTCCGCAAAACAGTACGAGGAAATGTACAACTGGCTGATCGGATAAGCTGGTCTGCATTCTGAAAAATAAGAAAAAAATCCCGAAATGGCAGAAGAGGAAAGAAAAGCCGTTTCGGGATTTTTTGCAGTATTTTTGGGTTGCGGCAGGAGAGTGGAATATGCTACACTTGTGCATAAGGATATATTCGAAGCAGCTCCGGTGCAGAGGATTTGGGGGCTGAAAAAAGACACAGGAAAAAAAGAAAAACAGTTGACAACAAAGCAGATTTGTAATAGTATGGATACAGAAGCGAACGGACGTTCGCATGGTAAGGAGAATATTCAGTATGGGAAATAATAACGAAGATAAACTGCGTGCACTCGATGCCGCACTTGGACAGATTGAAAAACAGTACGGAAAAGGAGCTGTCATGAAGCTCGGAGATTCCGCAGCAAACATGAACGTGGAAACCATCCCGACCGGCTCTTTAAGCCTGGATATCGCACTCGGTCTTGGCGGTGTGCCGAAGGGAAGAATCATCGAGGTATATGGACCGGAGTCTTCCGGTAAAACAACCGTAGCGCTCCACATGGTAGCCGAAGTACAGAAACGCGGCGGAATCGCCGGCTTCATCGATGCAGAGCATGCGCTCGATCCGGCCTATGCCAAAAACATCGGTGTTGATATTGAAAACCTCTATATCTCACAGCCGGACAACGGCGAGCAGGCACTTGAGATCACCGAGACGATGGTCCGTTCCGGTGCGGTAGACATCATCATCGTGGACTCTGTTGCAGCACTCGTTCCAAAAGCCGAGATCGACGGCGACATGGGAGATTCCCACGTCGGACTTCAGGCGCGTCTGATGTCTCAGGCACTCCGGAAACTGACTGCAGCGATCAGCAAATCCAATTGTATTGTTATCTTTATCAACCAGCTGCGTGAAAAAGTCGGTGTCATGTTCGGAAATCCGGAGACCACAACCGGCGGCCGTGCACTGAAATTCTATTCTTCCATCCGTCTCGATGTCAGAAGAATCGAAGCCTTAAAGCAGGGCGGAGAGATGGTCGGAAACCGTACCAGAATCAAAGTCGTGAAAAACAAAGTAGCTCCGCCGTTCCGCGAGGCAGAATTTGATATCATGTTCGGAAAAGGAATCTCCAAAGAAGGAGACGTTCTGGATCTGGCAGCTTCCGTCGGCATCGTACAGAAGAGCGGCGCATGGTTCGCATACGGCGGCGACAAGATCGGCCAGGGACGCGAAAATGCGAAAGCATACCTGCGCGAGCATCCGGAAATCATGGATGAGATCGAGCACAAAGTGCGCGTGGCTTACGGCCTGATCAAGGAAGAAGCACCGGAAGGCACAGAAGAAACAGCAGCAGTTCCGGAAACCGAAGGAGACGACGAATAAATGTTTGTGACAGAGATTCGTCCTCTGAATAAAAAGAAATCACGGATCCTCTTCGATGACGGAGAGGATCTGGTTCTTTATAACGGGGAAATCCGCGCTTCCCGCATCAAAGAGCAGGAGGAGCTTCCCGATGAGGTTTATGAAAAGCTGGCAGGGGAAGTGCTGACTAAAAGGGCCAAACACCGCGCGATGTATCTGCTGCTCAGACAGATGCGGACGAAAAAAGAGCTGGAAGATAAGTTACGAAAAGACGGCTATCCCGAGAGAGCCATTGAAGAGGCTGTCTCGTACGTGGAGAGCTTTCACTATATCGACGACCGCGCATACGTGGAGCAGTATCTTGCGGGCAGCGGTGCGAAAAAAGGGAAAAAGGCAGTCCTCTATGCGCTGGCACAGAAAGGCGTGGACCGGGAACTGGTGGAATCCGTCCTGGAAGAGCAGGAGGATGCCCGCGATGAGTATGAACTTGCAAAAAGTGCCGCCTTCGCAAAGCTCGGCACGCCGCACCGGCTGGATGAAAAAGAGTACCGCCGTGCCGCCGGTTTTCTGATGCGGAAGGGATTCGGCAGTTCCGAAATCCGTCGGGCATTGGAAGAATACCAAGATTCCGCTGACGAAGAATTCTGAATATTCCCGGCGATTCCGCCACATGCCGCGAAATTATGTGCAATAAATTACATGAATATTTTTAAAACATTGACAAATTTGTGAAAACAGTATAAAATTGTAGTGTTGTAAATGTGCAATGAAAACTAAATAAGGAGGTGCTCCGGTAATGAGTACAGGTATTACAATTCTGCTGGTATTCATTGCTGTAGTAGTCACGCTGCTTATTGCGGTTCCTGTTACCAGGAAAATTGCTGTGGACAATAAAATCAAGCAGGATGCTGAGAAAATTGGCACAGCGGAAGAAAAGGCGAGAAACATCATAGATGAAGCACTGAAAACTGCCGAAACTAAGAAACGGGAAGCCCTGCTGGAGGCGAAGGAGGAGTCTCTTCGTACGAAGAATGAAGTAGAAAAAGAGACCCGAGAGCGCAGAGCGGAACTGCAGAAATATGAGAAGCGCGTTTTATCGAAAGAAGAATCTGTAGATAAAAAAGCGGACGTATTGGAGCGTCGTGAAAACGAAATTGCAGCAAAAGAGGCAAGCGTCAGAAAGAAAGAAAAGGAAGTAGACGGTCTACACGAAAAAGGAGTACAGGAACTGGAAAGAATTTCCGGTTTTACCTCCGAGGAAGCAAAAGAGTATCTGTTAAAATCTGTGGAAGACGAAGTAAAAATCGACACAGCAAAGCTCTACAAAGAGCTGGAGAGCAGAGCAAAAGAGGAAGCAGGCCGTAAGGCAAAAGAGTATGTGGTAACAGCTATTCAGAAATGTGCTGTCGATCACGTATCCGAGAGTACCATCTCCGTGGTACAGCTTCCGAGCGATGAAATGAAAGGCCGCATCATCGGCCGTGAAGGACGAAATATCCGTACACTCGAAACCATGACAGGCGTTGACCTGATCATCGACGATACACCGGAAGCAGTCGTTCTTTCCTCATTCGATCCGATCCGCCGTGAGGTGGCAAGAATTGCTCTGGAAAAACTGATCGTAGACGGAAGAATCCATCCGGCCCGCATCGAAGAGATGGTAGAAAAGGCCCGCAAAGAAGTAGAACAGAATATTCGCGAGGAAGGCGAGGCAGCCGCACTGGAAGTCGGTGTACACGGACTTCATCCGGAGCTGATCCGTCTCCTTGGAAGAATGAAATTCCGTTCCAGCTACGGACAGAATGCATTAAAGCATTCGATCGAGGTAGCACAGCTTTCCGGTCTCCTCGCAGGAGAGGTAGGATGCGATGTCCGCATGGCAAAACGTGCCGGACTGCTTCATGATATCGGTAAATCCATCGACCATGAGGTAGAAGGATCTCACATTCAGATCGGTGCAGATCTCTGCAAAAAGTACAAAGAATCTCAGATTGTGATCAACACAGTAGAATCACATCACGGGGATGTAGAGCCCCAGTCTCTGATTGCATGTATCGTTCAGGCAGCGGATGCAATTTCCGCAGCAAGACCGGGTGCAAGAAGAGAAACACTCGAAACATATACCAACAGATTAAAACAGTTGGAAGACATCACGAATTCGTTCAAGGGTGTCGAAAAATCTTTTGCTATTCAGGCTGGTAGAGAAGTCCGCATCATGGTTGTTCCTGAGCAGGTATCCGATTCTGAAATGGTACTGCTCGCAAGGGATATCTCGAAACAGATCGAAGCTGAACTGGAATACCCGGGACAGATCAAGGTCAATGTTATCCGCGAGAGCCGTGTAACGGATTACGCGAAATAAAAGACTTTCTACGAAACAATTTAATAACGAAATCAAAAAGAGGCTGTGGACATGAGCAATCATGTTCCACAGCCTTTTCAGTGTGTATAAGAACAGTAAGTTTCAAAAGAATTTATACGTGCCGTATCCGGTTCGAGCGCATTTTCTGAGGTGTAGAGCCATACAGCTTTTTGAAGGTCCGCATAAAAATTTTGTAATTCGACAGCCCGTTTTTCTCCATCAGTACCGTGATCGTTTCGTCGGAATTCTGTAAATCTTCGTACAGGTGCATCGTGCGCACATCGTTCAGATATTCGAGAAAGGTTTGTCCGGTATACTTTTTAAAGAGCCGGCAGAAATACTCCTTCGAGAGCGCCAGGGAATCCGCGGCTGTTTCGAGGCTTAACGGTTCCGGGTAATGCACTTTCACCCAGTTCATAACGTGTGTCACGCGCTGCAGATCGCGCTGTGAACCCGTGAGGGATGCCGAAGGGATCTGGTGGGAATACGACCGGCAGAGATGGTACAGAAATTCGTACAGTCGTGAGGTAAAGAGAAGCTGGTATGAATCGGAAGGATTCTGCCGGATCTCGTTCATCTCCGAGAGCAGTGCGCGGAGCGGAGCCGGCTGTTCCGAGCAGGGAATGATCGTGTCGAAACGCATCGTATCAAAGTCCGGCAGATATTGGCGCATCTGGCTTGCGGAAATCTGCAGCAGAAGATATGTACAGGTGTTGGAGCGCGTCATATGGAGGTCGCCGGAGTTGATGATAATCAGATCGCCCTCGTTTAACCGATACTCCGTTGCCTGGACAATCGCGGAAAACTGTCCCCTGATCAGATAGAGAATTTCCACATATTCGTGCCAGTGCGCCGGAAAAACAAAAGCGGGCGCATCCTGCAGCTCAAAACGGACGTGCAGCAGATCGGTTTCGTGTATTGTTTCGTAAAAGCAGGATTCCATAAGTACCTCCAGGATGTGATAGAAATATACGTCAATTATAATCAAAAAAGATAAGAATATTGTACCAGAAATTGGGCGAAATATCAATATCAACCAGAGAAAGGACAAGAAAGGAACTAGAAGTTACACGAAAAAGGGAAGATAATGGAGACATTAGCACGAAACAAAGTTTGGGAGGAACAAAGACATGAAAGCAAAGGTAAGAACCTTTAACGGAACTACATCTCCGGAAGTAACCCAGCGTGAAACAGATCACCGCAAACTTGCCCGCGAGGCAGCAGCAGAGGGATTCGTTCTTCTGGAAAACAAAGATCATTTCCTGCCGCTGGCGAAGGGCAGCAAGGTAGGTCTTTACGGAGCAGGTGCGATCCGCACCATCAAAGGAGGCACCGGTTCCGGCGATGTCAATGAGCGTGACAGCGTCAATATTTTCCAGGGCATGAAAAATGCAGGCTACGACGTAACAAGCAGTGAATGGCTGGAGGATTACGATAAACTCTACGTACAGGCAAGACTGGACTGGAAAAATGAGATTTTCACAAAATTGAACGGAGACGACACAAAATTCTTTGATGCTTACTCTGCAACCCCGTTCTTTATGCCATCCGGAAACCCAATCGATGAAGAGAAAGCAGCAGCCGACGGTGCAGACACCGCATTCTTCGTTCTGGCACGTATCGCAGGAGAGAACAAAGACCGTTTTGATACGGAGGGTGACTACTTCATCTCCAAAGAAGAGAAAGCTATTCTGGCACAGGTTTCCAGATGCTATAAAAACGTTGTTCTTGTTATCAACACCGGCGGCCTGATGGATCTGGCATTCGTAGAAGAATTTGACAATATCCGCTCTATTTTACAGTACGTACAGGCAGGCCAGGAAGGCGGAAATGCATTTGCTGATGTTGTAAGCGGCGATGTAACCCCATCCGGAAAAATGACAGATACCTGGGCAAAAGATTACTATGATTATCCGGGTGCAGAGGTTTACAGCTACAAGAGCGGCGACCTCATGAAAGAAAAATACGAAGAGGGTATCTTCGTTGGATACCGTTACTTCGATACCTTTGAAGTACCAGTCCGTTACTCCTTCGGTTACGGTATGTCCTACACCGATTTCGAGATCAGAACCGATGACATCAAAGTAAGCGGCCGCGGTATGATGAATCCGAAAGTAAGCGTGACTGTTACCGTCACCAACACCGGCGATACTTATGCAGGAAAAGAAGTTGTACAGATCTACGCTTCCTGCCCGCAGGGCAGACTGGTGAAAGAGTTCCGCCGTCTGGCAGGCTTTGGAAAAACAAAACTGCTGGCTCCGAAGGAATCCCAGACCATGACCATCACCTTCCCGCTGTATCAGCTGACTTCCTATGAGGAGGAAAGCGCATCCTGGATTCTGGAGCCGGGCATGTATGGTATCTGGATTGGAAATGATCTGAATACATCTGTTCTCTCCGGCGCGCTGGAGCTGGACGAGAAAGCAGTCATGACAGCGTGTGAAAATATCTGCCCGCTGAAAGAGGAATTGAATGAGATTGTTCCTGATGCAGAAAAAGTTCAGGCAAGAGAGGCTGCATGGCAGAAGGAAGTAAAAGAAAAGAGAATGAGCGTGATCGAGCTCAAAGCATCTGAGATCCCAACTGAGAAAGTAGATTACCAGCCGGTACCGGAAGAGCTTCCTGGAAAAGCAGGAAAGATTGTGGAATCCCTTTCTGTGGATCAGCTGGCACTCCTTGCAACCGGTGATCCGGGAAGAGCACAGGGCAACGCGCTTGGCTCCGCAGGAATTTCTGTTCCGGGAGCAGCAGCGGAGACATCCCCGTGTGCTTCGGAGGAGCCGTGGAATGTAACCACGATTGCTCTGGTCGACGGACCTGCAGGTCTTCGTCTGAAGAGAGAATACCAGGTAGACAACGGAAAGATCGTAGCGAGCGATTTCCTGGCGGCACTGGAAGGCGGTTTCTTCAGCAAACCGCAGGAAAAACGCGGAACAACCTATTATCAGTTCTGTACCGCAATCCCGGTCGGAACACTTCTGGCACAGAGCTGGGATGTAGAACTCATCAAGAGAGTCGGCGAAATGATCGGCCATGAGATGGAACTGTTCAACGTAACACTGTGGCTGGCACCTGGTATGAACATCCACAGAAATCCGCTCTGCGGAAGAAACTTTGAATACTATTCCGAGGATCCGCTGCTTGCCGGTATGATGGCGGCTGCCATGACACTCGGTGTACAGAAGGTACCGGGCTGCGGAACTACGATCAAACACTTTGCATGCAACAACCAGGAGGACAATCGTATGGGCTCCGATTCTATCCTGTCCGAGCGTGCCCTGCGTGAGATCTATCTGAAAGGCTTTGAAATCGCAGTCAAAGATGCACAGCCGATGTCCATTATGACATCTTACAACCTGATCAATGGTGTACACGCTGCAAACTGCTACGATACCTGCACGAAAGCAGCGAGAGATGAGTGGGGATTTGCAGGAGCTATCATGACCGACTGGACAACCACCAACGTACAGATCCAGGGCGAGTGTACCGCAGCGGGCTGCATGAGAGCCGGAAATGACATGGTAATGCCGGGTCTGCCGGAGGATCACGAGAACATCAAAAAAGAACTTGCAGATGGAACTCTGACGATGGCAGAACTGAAACGCTGCATCTATAACACGGTAAATATCGTACTGCAGTCCAATATGTACGAGGGCGCAGTCAGCTACCTTGATCAGTTCGATGATCTGGATACCTACCTTGTCGTGAAATAAAAGAAGTGAAAAATATCTTATGGGGATATACAAAAAGCAGGGTTTGAAATGAACGGACATTTCGGTGCGTGAGACATTGGGGGACCCTGAAAAGAGGAAAGAAGTGCCATTCGCAGATGGGGGTCTGCGGAGCAGGCACTTCTTTTACGTATATTGTCTATGAACCGTGAATACATTGACAGTAAGGCAGAAAATAAGGAGGCGCAAAAAGCAAATGAGAGAACGGGATGAGAATGCATATATTCGTTTTTTTGCCCTCTGGTTTGCGGCCGGTATGACCCTCGGTGTACTGCTGCTGCTTACGGCATCCCACACGGGAATGAAGGAGGGAAATAGCGTCCGCCTCTTTCAGGCGGAGGCGTTTTTGGGAAGAAAAATTTCCGCAAAGGCCTGCTTTTCCTATCTTCTAAAGGTACGGTTAGCACCGGCATTTGCGGGACTTCTCTTTGGATTGACGGCAATCGGTGCGTATTTTGCCACTGCTGCCGTTTGGGCATATGGTTTTCTGTGTGGCGTCTTTCTCTCGGCTGCTTATCTGCAGAACGGAATGGCAGGTCTTTTATTCTTTTTTCTGGCTCTTTTTCCGCAGATTTTCCTCTACCTTGCCGCGTTATTTCTGATGGCTGCTGCGTGCAGCCGGATGGCAGAGACGAATCACCTTGCCGGCGGCATACAGAAAAAGGAATATTTTTGCTTCGGCGTGCGCTACTTCTTTGCACTGATCCTGCTTCTGTGGGGTATTCTGCTTGAGAGTTATGTCAATCCGTGGTTTCTTGCGAAAATCCTGTAAAAACGGTCGGAAAAGGGAATTGCATTTTTGAAAAAACGTGTATATAATTAAAAGCATTGTTACCCTTTATCGGGCAGTGAGAGGGAGAAAAAAGCAAAAAGGAAAAAAGCTATGCAGGAAACGATACAGTCATTTACGGACTATCTACAGACGGAAAAGAAAGCGTCAAAAAATACAGAAGTCTCCTATCAGCGCGATCTTCGAAAGCTGGCAGTTTTTTTGAAGGAGCACGGAATAGAAAAACCGGAGCAGATGAATGCAACGGTTTTAAATTCTTATTTATTATATCTGGAGCGGGAACACTTCTCCCCGGCAACGATCTCGCGCAGCATTGCGGCGATTCATATGTTTTGCCAATATGCATGTCAGGAGGGAAAAATGGTATCTGACCCGTCGAAAGCGTTGCAGCCACCGAGGGTTGAGCGAAAAATGCCGGAGATCCTTTCCATCGCAGAGGTCGATCTGCTGCTTCGCCAGCCCAAAACCGACACGCCAAAGGGGATCCGCGACAAAGCAATGCTGGAAATGCTGTATGCGACCGGTATCCGCGTCAGTGAGCTGATCCATTTGAAGATACAGGATGTCAACCTTATGATGGGCTACATCACCTGCCGCGATGAAAAGGAGCGGATCGTTCCGTTCGGCGGACCGGCGAAAAAGGCGTTGGAGCAGTATCTGGGGAGTGCGCGCGCAGCCCTGATGCATGGACGGGATGATGATGTATTGTTTGTCAACTGCTCCGGAGGTCCGATGAGCCGTCAGGGATTCTGGAAAATTCTGAAATCCTATGCGAAATCCGCAGGCATTACGGCGGATATTACGCCGCATACCCTGCGTCATTCGTTTGCAACCCATCTGCTGCAAAACGGTGCGGACTTAAAGAGTGTCCAGGAGATGATGGGACACGCCGATATTTCGACGACGCAGATGTATCTCCACCTTGGTGTGAATAAAATCAGGGATGTGTACCGGAAGGCACATCCGAGAAAGTAAAGGTGGAACAGAAAAGTAAAACGATAGAAAAACCTCCGCCGCAGACTGGTGAAAAACTGCAGCGAAGGTTTTTGATGTTTTTAGGGTGTTGAGAAAATTTAGCACTCCTCAGCGATATCATAAATCAGGCGTTCGGTCTGATCCCAGCCAAGGCACGGGTCAGTGATGGATTTACCATAGACATGATTTCCGCATCCGATTTTCTGATTGCCAGGCTCCAGATAGCTTTCGATCATAACACCTTTTACGAGACTTTCGATATCCTTGTTGCATCGTCTTGTGTGCAGAACGTCTTTGACGATACGGATCTGCTGCTCGTATTTCTTTCCGGAGTTGGAATGGTTGGCATCGATGATGGTAGCCGGGTTTACGAGATGTGTTTCGTTGTATTTCTCCAGCAGAAGCTGAATGTCCTCGTAGTGATAGTTCGGCACGGAGTTGCCGTGCTTGTTGGTCGCACCGCGGAGAATGGTGTGCGCCAGCGGATTTCCGCTTGTCTTTACCTCCCAGGTACGGTAAATAAAGGAGTGGGAGCCCTGTGCGGCAATGACGGAGTTGATCATAACAGAAAGATCACCGCTGGTCGGGTTTTTCATGCCGGCCGGAATGTCGATGCCGGAAACAGTCAGACGGTGCTCCTGGTTTTCTACGGAACGTGCGCCGACCGCAACATAGGAGAGAATATCGGACAGATAGCTCCAGTTGGACGGATACAGCATTTCGTCTGCAGAAGTCAGATCAGTCTCTTCTACTACACGCATATGCATTTTACGCATGGCGATCAGGCCGTGCAGCAGGTCCGGCTTTCCTTCCGGGTCTGGCTGATGAACGATACCTTTGTAGCCTTCACCTGTGGTACGCGGTTTGTTGGTATACACACGCGGGATGATGATCAGTTTGTCGGATACTTTGTCAGCAACCTTTGCCAGACGGTGATTGTACTCCAGAACAGCGTCTTCGTTGTCTGCGGAGCAAGGTCCTACGATAACAAGAAATTTATCGGAATCCCCGGTAAAGACTTTTGCGATTTCAGCGTCACGCTGTTTTTTGATTTCAGTTGCGCGGGCGCTTAAGGGATATTGTTCCCGGATCTCTGTTGGGGTGGGAAGTTTTCTTACAAATTCAAGGCTCATTTTCGTTCTCCTTTATCTTAGATGCACTTCTTTTCTAGCTGCGGACAGAGGAGCGTTCTTGTGTGCCCCGTCGCAAACTATCTATAAATTATAATACATAACGCGAAGATTGTCGATATTTTTTCGGCGAAAATTCTGTTTCTCTTAAAAAAGATAGAAAAAAGGTATCAATGAACAGCAAATCCGTTTGCAGATTCCCGATGCAGGAACAAAAGTGCCATTGTCATAATGGTAAGTTCACTTGCAAGAATACCATAGAGATAGCCACGGATGCCGAAAACCGGGACGAGAAAAAGAATTGCAAGAATACGAATTACATCTCCGGCAAGGTTCTGGAAAAAAACGAGAGAAGTTTTTCCAAGGCCGTTTAAAATGCTTCCAAGTGTCGTTTCCAGATAGAGAAAAGGACTTAAAAATGAAAGGATACGCAGAAAAACGCCGACTTCTTCGTTTTGAAAAAGGAAACGTCCAAGCCACGGACCGAAAAAGAAAAAGGCAAAAACAGCGAAAGTGCCAAGCAGCACACAGAAAGAAATTGTATAACGGATCGTGTCTGATATTTGCTCCGGCGTACCGTCGGCCTGCTGTTTTGCTACGCCGGGCAGAAGCATGACGGACACCGCGTGGGTGATGGCAGATGGAAAAAAGATCATCGGAAGTGCCATACCGGTGAGAATGCCATACTGCGAGAGCGCTGCTTTCCGGGAAAGACCGAAGGTGACCAGACAGCCGGGGAGCAGAGCACTTTCAATGCTGTGGAGGACATTCAGAAGAATACGGTTCAGCGTAAGCGGAAGATTCAAAACGGCAAGCTCTCGGAAGGTATCGTACCAGAGGGTCTTTTCTTTGAAAAAAACAGAAATCGGGCGGTGTTTCTGAGGGGACCTGCTGTGCGAGACGGACAGGCAGGCCATCAGAAAGAGACACGAAAAGAGTTCGCCGGCGGCAGTACCGAATGCAGCGACAGCGGCAGAGGGGAGGCTTGTGGAAAGACAGAAAAGCCAGGCAAGGTAGGAAGCGCCCATGCGCACGAACTGTTCCAAAAGCTGGCAAAAAGAAGGCAGTGCCGTCTGATTCTGGCCAAGATACCATGCCGAGAGACAGTTGTGGATCCCGGAGGGGAGAATGCCGAGTGATAAAATCCGGAGGAGCAGAATCGTCCGCGGCTCAAAAAGAAGCCGTGTTCCGATAAAATCCGCGCTGAAAAAGAGAAAGATGGAGGCGGAGAAGGAAAGTATCACTACAATGCCGCATCCGGCCGCCAGACAGATCTTTGCCCGTCTGGAATCCTTTTTGGCAAGGTACGATGCGACAAAGCGCGAGAGCACCGTCTGCATGCCGCCTGCGCCAAGGGAGAGCATCAGTGCGTAGAGTGGTGTGGCGAGCTGGTAGATACCAAAGGCTTCCGCACCGATCCGGCGCGACAGGAATATTCTATAGAGAAATCCAAGAATTCTGCAGATGATCCCGGACGCGGTCAGGATCAGTGTGCCAAGAAGAAGCGTGTTCTTTCTTGTGATTTTCAGCATGGGATAGACTCCTTTCACGGCATTGCGCAGATAGTCTAAAATATGCGAAAAAACTCCTTGACAGAACCCCGTGATAGGTGCTATTCTGAGTGAGAAATAAATCCGATTAAAACTGTCGGAATTGGAAAACGACAGCACAGGAAAAAGGAGAACCAGGAATGAAATTATCGACCAAAGGAAGATATGGTCTGCGTGCCATGATCGATCTGGCGAGTCACGAAGAAGAGGGTGCAGTGTCCATTGCCAGCATTTCAGAACGCCAGAATATCTCAGAGAGCTATCTGGAGCAGCTGGTGCGTCCGCTTCGAAAAGCCGGATTCATTGAGAGTGTGCGGGGGGCAGGCGGTGGATATGTACTTGCAAAACCGGCAGATTCCATTTCGGTAGGAGATGTTCTCCGTGTGCTGGAGGGCGGACTCGAGGCAGTCACGTGCTCGGTCAATGAAGGCCTGGGCGGCTGCGATGCGGCCGATTTCTGCGTCACGCGTTTTGTGTGGCAGAGGATCAATGAGGGAATTACGAACGCTGTGGATTCCATCAGCCTCGGAGAGCTGGTTCAGCAGAGCCGGCAATTAGAGAAAAACAGAAACAGCGATAGAAATGACAAGGAGTGAACAACAATGATTTATCTGGACAATGCGGCAACAACAAAAACAGCCCCGGAAGTTGTCGAGGCTATGCTTCCTTATTTCAGCGAATACTACGGAAATCCATCCAGTATTTATGCAATTGCAGGAAAAAGCAAAGAAGCCATCACCAAAGGAAGAGAGCAGATCGCAAACGTGCTCGGCGCAAAACCGGAGGAAATTTATTTCACAGCCGGCGGCAGCGAGTCCGATAACTGGGCGTTAAAAGCTACCTTTGAAGCATATAAAAATAAAGGAAACCACATCATCACCACAAAAATCGAGCATCATGCGATTCTTCATACCTGTGAGTATCTGGAAAAAGAGCGCGGTGCGAAAATCACCTATATCGGCGTCGATGAGAACGGCGTTGTCAATCTGGATGAACTCGAAGCAGCCATCACACCTGAGACCATTCTGATTTCCGTTATGGCGGCAAACAACGAAATCGGAACGATTCAGCCGATCAAGGAAATCGGAAGAATTGCAAAAGAACACAATATTTTATTTCACACAGATGCCGTACAGGCATTTGGCCAGATCCCGATCAATGTGGATGAGTGCAATATTGATATGCTCAGTTCCAGCGGTCATAAGATTAACGGACCGAAAGGAATCGGCTTCCTTTACATCCGAAAGGGTGTGAAAATCCGCTCCTTCGTACACGGCGGTGCGCAGGAAAGAAAACGCCGTGCCGGAACAGAAAATGTACCGGGCATCGTAGGATATGGAGTTGCGGCAGAGCGTGCGGCAAGAACTATGGCGGAGCGTACCGCAAAAGAAATCGAAGTACGTGATTATCTGATCAACCGTATTTTAACCGAGATTCCGAACTGCCGTCTGAACGGCGATCCGGTAAAACGTCTGCCGAACAACTGCAACATCAGCTTTGAATTCATCGAGGGAGAGTCCCTTCTGATCATGCTGGATATGAAAGGTATCTGCGCATCCAGCGGTTCTGCATGTACTTCCGGATCCCTGGATCCGTCCCATGTACTGCTGGCCATCGGACTGCCGCACGAGAAAGCACACGGTTCCTTACGTCTGACTTTAAGTGAGGAGATCACAAAAGAGGACGTTGATTTTGTTGTAGAGCAGATTAAAGCGATCGTAGACCGTCTGCGCAGCATGTCCCCGCTGTATGAGGATTACATCAAAAAACAGCAGGGTAAATAAGTTTAAAAAAATAAGACAGTCCATCCAGAAAGCCGGTACAGAAAAATTCAGGTAAAAGCTGTGCCGGAGGAGGACTGCTTTGAAATAGTTCAGGAGGAAGAATAACAATGTACAGTGAAAAAGTAATGGATCATTTCCAGCATCCGAGAAATGTAGGAGAAATTGAGAACGCAAGCGGTGTAGGTACCGTTGGAAATGCAAAATGCGGCGATATCATGAGAATGTATCTTGACATCGACGATAACGGCATCATTCAGGACTGCAAATTCAAAACCTTCGGCTGCGGCGCCGCAGTTGCAACCAGCAGTATGGCAACCGAGCTGGTAAAAGGAAAAACCATCCAGGAAGCTCTGGAAGTAACCAACAAAGCTGTTATGGAAGCACTCGACGGACTTCCGCCGGTCAAAGTTCACTGTTCTCTGCTTGCAGAAGAAGCAATTCACGCTGCACTCTGGGATTACGCAGAGAAACACCACATCAAGATCGAAGGTCTTGCAAAACCGAAGTCTGATATCAGCGAGGGCGAGGAAGAGGAAGAATACTAAGTATGGGAAAAAAGAAAGTAGTCGTTGGAATGTCCGGCGGCGTAGATTCCTCGGTGGCAGCGTATCTCCTGAAAAAAGCAGGATACGATGTCATCGGGGTGACCATGCAGATCTGGCAGGATGAGGCCGAGACAGTCCAGGAGGAAAACGGGGGCTGTTGCGGCCTCTCTGCTGTTGATGATGCAAGGCGCGTGGCACAGGTGCTGGACATTCCGTATTATGTCATGAACTTCAAAAAAGAGTTCCGTGAGAACGTCATGGACTATTTCACGAACGAATATCTCTGCGGCAGAACACCGAACCCGTGTATCGCCTGCAACCGCTATGTGAAATGGGAAGCGTTGCTTCAGCGCAGTCTTTCCATTGGAGCGGACTACATTGCGACCGGACATTATGCAAGAATCGAACAGCTTGCCAATGGACGGTATGCGATTGCAAATTCGGTAACAGCGGCAAAAGACCAGACGTATGCACTGTATAATCTGACCCAGGAGCAGCTTTCGCATACGCTGATGCCGGTCGGAGACTACACAAAAGATCAGATTCGTGAGATTGCAGCAAAAATCGGTCTTCCGGTAGCAAAAAAGAAGGATTCCCAGGAAATCTGCTTCGTGCCGGATCAGGATTACGCTTCCTTTATCCAGAACGAGACAGGAATCGTGGCACCGAAAGGCAATTTCGTGAATACAAAGGGTGAAATCCTCGGTACCCATGAGGGGATTACCCATTACACCGTAGGACAGCGCCGCGGACTCGGCCTTCCGATGGGACACCGCGTGTTCGTACTGGAAATCCGTCCGGAGACGAACGAGGTTGTGGTCGGCGAAAATGAAGAGGTTTTCGCAAAAGTAGTAAAAGCAAACAAAGTAAACTATATGGCAATTCCGCCGCTGGAACTTGGAGAAGAGCTCTCCTGCACCGCAAAAATCCGGTACGGGCACAAAGGCTCCCCGTGCGTGATCAAACGGACCGGGGAAGATGAGATTACCTGTACCTTCCCGGACGGCGTGCGTGCTCCGACACCGGGACAGGCTGTTGTCTTCTACGTGGACGGCTGTGTCGGCGGAGGCGGAACGATTACGGAGGCCGAAAGATGAAAATAGCGGACTGTCATATGCACAGTTTCTTTTCAAGTGACAGCGAAGCACCAACAGAAGAGATGGTAAAACGGGCAGTCGAGCTGGGACTTCCGGCAATCTGCCTGACGGATCACTACGATATGGATTACAGTACCGGCGAGTTCCAGCTCGATACACCGGCATATGCGGCAAAAATCCGGGAACTGCAGGAAAAATACCACGACAGAATTGATATCCGATTCGGCGTGGAACTGGGACTGCAGCTCCACTTAAAAGAACGGATGGAAGAGTATGTAAATGCGTGGCCGTTCGACTACGTGATCGGCTCCATGCATGTCATTGACGGAAAAGACCCCTATTATGAGGATGCTTTCCCGGACTGGACAGCAGAAGAGCTGTACCGGGCGTATTTTCGGGCTACAGCAGAAAATATCCGGTTCTTCCACAATTTCCAGACGCTTGGTCATCTGGATTATGTGGTACGCTACTGCAGAGAAAAGGGAAAAGATTACAGCTACCGCGCATTTACGGACGAGATCGATACCATTTTAAAAGAGCTGATTCAGTACGATATCGCGCTGGAAATCAACACCGGCGGCTACAAGGCAGGCCTTGGCGTGCCGAATCCGACGCCGGATGTCATCAGAAGATACCGGGAACTGGGCGGCGAAAAGATCACCTTCGGTGCCGATGCCCACAAACCGGAACATATAGCGTTTCATTTCGCGGACGCGGCAGCTATCGCGCAGGAAGCCGGATTCCGGTACTACGTGCGGTTTAAAGAGAAAAAGCCGGAATATCTGCCGATCCAATAGAAAACACGCAGGAAAAGCCGGAAAAAGCCCCAGAAAGGCTGGATTCCGGCTCTTTCTGCAATAGACGGATCTTTCGAAATTTTGCAGAAATACGGATTGGCATCCGGCTTCTTCACAAATTTTAGAAATAATTTCGTATTTTCTTGAAAATAGAACTTGAATTTTCCGACGAAATTAGGTATTATACAGATAAGGTTGATGTTTCTTTAACAAAGTACAGAGACTCAAAATTAAAATTCACTTTTTAGGAGGAATTGAAAATCATGGCAGTAAAAGTAGCAATCAATGGTTTTGGCCGTATCGGACGTCTTGCATTCAGACAGATGTTTGGAGCAGAAGGTTATGAAGTAGTAGCAATCAACGATTTAACATCCCCGAAGATGTTAGCTCATCTGTTAAAATATGACTCTTCTCAGGGAAAATATGCTCTGGCTGATACCGTAACATCCGATGAAGATTCCATCACAGTAGATGGCAAAAACATCAAAATCTATGCTTTCCCGGATGCTAACAACTGCCCATGGGGAGAGCTTGGCGTAGACGTAGTTCTGGAGTGCTCCGGATTCTACACCTCCAAAGCAAAAGCTCAGGCACACATCAATGCAGGCGCTCGTAAAGTAGTTATCTCCGCTCCGGCTGGTAACGACCTTCCGACCATCGTTTACAATGTAAACCATGAGACCCTGACAGCAGACGACAACATCATCTCCGCTGCATCCTGCACCACAAACTGCCTTGCACCTATGGCAAAAGCTCTGAACGAACTGGCTCCGATCAAATCCGGTATCATGGTTACTATCCATGCTTACACTGGAGATCAGATGACTCTGGACGGACCGCAGAGAAAAGGCGATCTGAGAAGATCCCGTGCAGCTGCAGTTAACATCGTTCCAAACAGCACCGGTGCTGCAAAAGCAATCGGCCTTGTTATTCCGGAACTGAACGGCAAACTGATCGGTTCTGCACAGCGTGTTCCAACCCCAACCGGTTCTACCACAATCCTTACAGCAGTTGTAGAAGGAACTGTAACTGTTGACGAGATCAACGCAAAAATGAAAGCATCTGCAACCGAGTCCTTCGGATACAACACAGATGAAATCGTATCCAGCGACATCGTTGGTATGAGATATGGTTCTCTGTTCGATGCAACTCAGACCATGGTTCTTCCGCTGGACAACGGAACAACAGAGGTACAGGTTGTTTCTTGGTATGATAACGAGAACTCCTACACAAGCCAGATGGTTCGTACCATCAAATACTTCAGCGAGTTAGCATAATTTAACAAACTGAACGGCAAAATTTCAGAGCCCAAAGGGTCCGGTCTGTTAAGGACCGGGCCCTTTTTGCGAATGCGGCGGAAAAATACGGCATAAAAACAGCCATTTTCCGTGTGCAAAAATTATAAACTGCATTTTTAAATAAGGACCGCGATGCCGCAAAAACAAAGAAACGGCGCGGCAGATGCAGTTGGATATATGGAGGGAAACGCCCATGTTAAACAAAAAAACCGTAGATGATATCAACGTAAAAGGAAAAAGAGTCCTTGTAAGATGCGACTTCAACGTTCCGCTGATCGATGGAAAAATCACAGATGAGAACCGTCTGGTAGCTGCTCTTCCGACGATCAAAAAACTGATCGCTGACGGCGGAAAAGTAATTCTCTGCTCTCATCTTGGAAAACCGAAAGGAGAACCAAAACCAGAGCTTTCTCTTGCACCGGTTGCAGTTCGCCTTTCCGAGCTTCTCGGACAGGAAGTTAAATTTGCAGCAGATCCTGAGGTTGTAGGACCGAACGCAAAAGCAGCTGTTGAGGCTATGAAAGACGGAGATGTAATCCTTCTGGAGAACACCCGTTATCGTGCAGAAGAGACCAAAAACGGTGAGGAGTTCAGCAAAGAACTGGCTTCCCTGTGCGACGTATTCGTAAATGATGCATTCGGAACCGCACATCGTGCTCATTGCTCCAATGTTGGTGTTACTAAATATGTTGACACTGCAGTTGTTGGTTATCTGATGGAGAAAGAGATCGCATTCCTTGGAAATGCTGTCAACAATCCGGAGCGTCCGTTTGTTGCCATCCTTGGTGGATCCAAAGTATCCAGCAAGATTTCTGTTATCGACAACCTGATCGATAAAGTTGATGTCCTGATCATCGGCGGTGGTATGGCTTATACCTTCGCAAAAGCAGCAGGCGGCACCGTTGGTGATTCTCTGCTTGAGATGGATTATCTGGATTATGCAAACAAAATGAAAGAAAAAGCAGCAGCAAAAGGCGTGAAACTGCTTCTTCCGGTAGACAACGTTGTTGCAGATGCATTCTCAAACGACGCAAATACACAGGTTGTTCCGGCCGGACAGATTCCGGATGGCTGGGAAGGTCTGGATATCGGACCGGAAACTGCAAAACTGTTCGCTGATGCTGTTAAAACTGCTAAAACCGTTGTATGGAACGGACCGATGGGATGCTTCGAGATGCCGAATTTTGCAGCAGGAACCAAAGCAGTTGCAGCAGCACTGGCTGAAACAGATGCAGTTACGATCATCGGCGGCGGAGATTCCGCAGCAGCTGTAAACCAGCTTGGATATGGCGATAAGATGACTCATATCTCCACTGGCGGCGGCGCTTCTCTGGAGTTCCTGGAAGGAAAAGAACTGCCGGGCGTTGCAGCAGCAAACGACAAATAAAACAACGATTCAGAGCGCAAGCGGAATCGAGAGGTGGCTCTGAACCGTTTCAATAAGTAAAACTAAGGAGATCAAACGATCATGGCAAGAAAGAAAATTATCGCCGGAAACTGGAAAATGAACATGACTCCGAGCGAGGCAGTAGAGTTAGTTAATACATTAAAACCACTGGTGGCAAATGACGACGTTGACGTGGTTTTCTGCGTACCGGCCATCGATATCATCCCGGTTGTAGAGGCTGCAAAAGGCTCCAACATCCAGATTGGTGCTGAAAATATGTATTTTGAGGAGAAAGGTGCTTTCACAGGCGAAATCTCCCCGGCTATGCTGACAGACGCTGGCGTGAAATACGTTGTACTTGGCCACTCTGAGAGAAGAGAATACTTCGCAGAGACCAGCGAGACCGTAAACAAAAAAATGCTGAAAGCTTTCGAGCACGGCATCACCCCGATCATGTGCTGCGGAGAAACTCTGGAGCAGAGAGAGCAGGGTGTAACGATGGATTTCATCCGTCAGCAGGTAAAGGTTGGATTCCTGAATGTAACAGCAGATCAGGCAAAAACAGCCGTTATCGCTTACGAGCCAATCTGGGCAATCGGAACCGGCAAAACTGCTACAACAGAGCAGGCTGAGGAAGTTTGCAAAGGCATCCGCGAGTGCATCGCTGAAATCTATGATGATGCAACAGCAGCAGCTATCCGTATCCAGTACGGCGGCTCTGTAAACGCAAAAACCGCACCGGAACTGTTCGCACAGGAGAACATCGACGGCGGCCTGGTAGGCGGAGCATCCCTGAAACCAGATTTCGGAGCTATCGTAAACTACAATAAATAATTGATTTTTATACGAAATCAATAAATAAAACAGACTAAGACGCCACCAAACACGGTGAATTTGGCAGAAATGCTGAAGGTGAGATGTTTGGTGGCGCTTTGCTGTTTTTTATGCAACATATAATCCTTGATTTAGCTATAGAGAGTGCCAGTTTGTGCAAAAAGAAATCACTTCGTTTCTGTGTTTTGAAGCGGAGTGATTTTTTGCGCGGATTGAAAAATTCACGTTTTCGTGATATGCTTGTTTTATATCTGTCGACCAGCCGTCCAGAGAGTTTCTGGAAGAAGTAATCAAGGATTATAACAAAATGTTCCATACGAACTACGATACCTCAAGTGATAAATTCCAGAATTATTATAAAGATGTGTCGCTTCGCATGAAGAATAAGGAATTGGACATTCTGATCGTAGTCAATATGTTTCTTACCGGTTTTGATGCGACGACTATGAATACGCTGTGGGTGGATAAAAATCTGAAAATGCACGGACTGATACAGGCGTTTTCCCGTACAAACCGTATTCTGAATTCTATCAAGACCTTTGGAAATATTGTATGTTTCAGAAATCTGCAGAAGCGAGTAGATAGTGCCATTTCCTTGTTTGGGGATAAGAATGCCGGGGGCATTGTTTTGCTGCAGAGCTTTAAGGATTACTATTACGGATATGAATCCGTAGATGGTAAGCCAATGCCAGGGTATGTGGATCTGATGGAGGAATTGAATCATAAGTTTCCGCTGTCAGAACCGCAGATTGTCGGAGAGCAGAACCAGAAGGATTTTATTGCTTTGTTTGGTGCTATTCTTCGTATGAGAAACCTTCTGCTTTCCTTTGACGAATTTAAGGGGAATGAGCTGATTTCTGAGCGCAATTTGCAAGACTACATTGGACGTTATCAGGATTTGCGTGACGAGTGGAAACGGAAACGCCGGGAAAGTACGGATATTACAGATGATGTGGTGTTTGAAATTGAATTGATCCGGCAGGTAGAAATCAACATTGATTATATTCTGATGCTTGTAAAGAAGTATCATGATACCCACTGTGAAGATAAGGAAGTGCTGATAACCATCAATAAAGCGATTGATGCCAGCCCGGAGCTGCGCAGCAAGAAACAGCTTATTGAAACCTTTATTGCAGGAATCAATGATGTGGACGATGTTATGGATGAGTGGCATGAATTTGTTGTGGAACAGCGTGATTATGATCTTAATGTAATTATTGTGGAAGAAAAATTGAAGCCGAAAGACACACGAAAGTTCATAGAGAATGCGTTTCGGGACGGAGAGATCAAAACAGCGGGAACGGATATAGATAAAATCATGCCGCCAATTTCTCGTTTTGGTGGTGGCGGAAGAGCCAAGAAAAAACAGAGAGTCATTGAAAAACTGAAAACGTTTTTTGAAAAATATTTCGGTATCGGTGGTTCGTATTCCTTTAATGAGCCAGAGCATAAAGCCGTGACATACGATCTGAGCGATCAGGAAACAGTGTTGATGGCGGCAGAATCTGAAGCACCATACGGAAAATAGTCATAAATGAATGGAACCACATTGGAAGCAAAAAGCAAAATAATAGAGTCATCATGGACAAAACTTAATCATGGAGGTGATCGGATGACAATAGAAGAAATCCTTGCTGGAGAATCCAAGAACGTTGAATTCAAAGTACAACGTCCAGACAAGAGCATGAAATATATGAAAACGGTTGTTGCTTTCGCTAACGGAAAAGGTGGGAGGATTATATTTGGTATTGACGATAAAACAAGAGAAGTTGTTGGCATTCCGGAGGATAAAGTTTTTCGGGAGATTGATGCGATTACGAATGCTATTTCTGACAGTTGTGAACCTACAATTATCCCGGATGTTTATTTGCAAAATATAAATGATAAACCTGTAATTGTTGCAGAAATCAGGACGGGACGTCGGAAACCATATTATATTAAGGCAGAGGGGCTGGAGAATGGCGTATATATTCGAGTTTCTGGAACAACACGCCCTGCTGACCGTGATATGTCAAGAGAATTATATTATGAATGCGATGCCCGCTCTTTTGATTCAATAATCCGCAGAGATATAGAAGTGACCGATGAAGATATTAAAAGTCTCTGTGAACAAATGAAGGAAGTTGCTATTGCCAACTGCAAATCCAATCTTCAGCGATCAGCAGTTAAAGATGTAACGAAAAATGTTTTGCTCAGTTGGGGAATTTTGAAAAAAGATGAGAATGAAAAAATCTATCCGACAAATGCGTATATTTATTTAACGGGACAAGGTGGACTCCGTTCCATGATACAGTGCGCTGTGTTTAAGGGAACGACGCGAGCTGTCTTTTTGGATCGACGTAATTATGAAGGACCGCTTTGGAAGCAAGTAGAGGAAGCGGTGCAGTTTGTCCTTAGAAATATTCGTATGGGATGTCGGCTGGAAGGAGTATATCGACAGGATATTTATGAACTGCCGCCGGATAGTATCCGTGAGTTGATCGTTAATGCAGTTATGAATTGCAGTTACATTCAGAATTCTAATATTCAGGTGGCAATTTATGATGATCGCTTGGAGATCACATCTCCTGGTGGACTGCTTCCTGGCGTAACGATTGAGTTGATGAAGGAAGGATTTTCAAAAATCCGAAATCGTTCGCTTGCCAATGCTTTTGCCTATATGAACCTTGTGGAAGCATGGGGAAGTGGTATTCCGAAACTTATGCAGGCTATGCAGGAATACGGATTGCGTGAACCGGAATTTATTGATATGGAAGTAGCTTTCCGCATCAATCTTTATCGCGGCCAGAATGAGGTCATTGAGGTCAAAAATCGAGATCATGACCTCAATCATGGGTCAAATGATCTCAATCGTGAGCCCGATAATCTCAATCATGAGCCTGTTGACCTCGATCGAGATCCCAATGACCCCAATCATGATCCCAAAGATGACCTTGAAATTCAATTGTCAGAAATGATTTATAAAAATCCGAAACTGACTCAGAAAGAATTAGCAAAAGCGCTTGCAGTTTCTACGGCAACGATTAAGCGTATGCTTACAAAAATGCAGCATGAAGGTAAAGTTATCCGTGAGGGGTCTAATCGAAAAGGAAAATGGATATTGACGGATAAAATGAAATAGGATTGATGATTTGATTGGAAAAGGCAAATGAATTTACCGGCTTTTTTAAGAAAATCAGACGAACTTACAGAACAGTTATCAAAGAAACAAGTGATTGCTGTTATGTCGACATATCACAAAAGATATCCTAGACGGAGTGCGTTCATACATGAATTAATAGAATTTGGATATGTGAAATGAACGATTCTGAACTTTTCTTGTGTCCGGGAGCGGCTTTTTCGCACTTGCGGACATCTCCCACATGTGATATGATGGGAACGACAAAAGTGTCGGAAAAACCGCATGATAGAGGGAAAAAACGCGGCAAATCAGACGACGCGAAAGAAAGCATAAAGGAGAATATGATTATGGCAAGAGAAATCATTAATACAGAAAAAGCACCGGCAGCAATCGGACCTTATGTACAGGCAGTCGCAGACAACGGCCTTTTATTTATTTCCGGACAGCTTGGCTTTGATGTAGAGCATGGCAGCGTGATCCCGGAAACCGTAGAAGAGCAGGCAACCCTCTCTTTAAAGAATCTGGACGCAATCATGACAGCAGCAGGAACTGACCGCACGAAAGTGATGAAAACAACCATTTTCCTGACCGATATGAACGATTTTGCCAAGGTAAATGAAGTATACGGTGCTTTCTTTGGTGAGTCCAAACCGGCTCGTTCCTGTGTAGCAGTTGCCGCTCTTCCGAAAGCAGCAAAAGTGGAAATTGAATGCATCGTATCCCTGAAATAAGAGAGAGAGATGAGTATGGCAGAGGAAAGAGTAATTAAAATCGGAATGCTGGGTCTTGGTACTGTCGGTACCGGTGTGTATAAAGTGCTGAAAAGCCAGCAGGAGGAAATGCTTCCGAAGCTGGGAGCGCGTGTGGAGCTGAAAAAAATTCTCGTGCGCAATGTGGAAAAAGCAGCTGCAAAGGTTGATGATCCGTCGATCATTACCACGAACTTTGAGGACATTGCCAATGACCCGGAGATTGAGATTGTTGTTGAGGTTATGGGTGGAAAACAGCCGGCTATGAATTACATTCTTGCCTGCCTGGATGCAGGAAAGAATGTTGTAACGGCAAACAAAGATCTGGTGGCATCCGAGGGCAAAAAAATCCTTGCAACAGCAAAGAGAAACGGAAAAGATTTTCTCTACGAGGCATCCGTGGCAGGAGGAATTCCGATCATCCGTCCGGTGAAACAGTGCCTTGCAGCCAATCATATCACAGAGCTGATGGGTATTTTCAACGGTACCACAAATTTTATTCTGACAAAAATGTCGCAGGAAGGCATGGAGTTTGGTGATGCGCTCCGTCTGGCGCAGGACATGGGTTATGCAGAAGCAGACCCGACCGCAGATGTGGAAGGTCTTGATGCCGGCCGCAAGGTAGCAATCCTAGCTTCGGCAGCGTTCAACTCCAGAGTGACATTTGAAGATGTTTACACCGAAGGCATTACCAAAATCACGGCGACTGATATCGAGTATGCAAAAGAGATGGGATGCACGATCAAGCTGCTCGGCGTGGCAAAAGATACCCCGGAAGGAATCGAAGCCCGCGTTCATCCGATGCTGATCGACAGCAATCATCCGCTCGCGACTGTCAATGATTCCTACAATGCCGTATTCCTGACAGGCGATGCCGTACAGGATACGATGTTTTACGGACGAGGTGCCGGAGAGCTTCCGACTGCGAGTGCCGTTGTGGGCGATATTTTCGATGTTGTGCGCAATATTTTATGGAACTGCTGCGGCAGAATCGGCTGCACATGCTACCGGGAATGCCCGATCAAGCGTGTCGGCGAAATTAAGTCGAAATATTTTGTACGCATGCAGATTGAAAATCGGTATGGAACGCTGGCATCGGTAGCTTCTGTCTTTGGAAACAACAAGGTTTCGATTGCACAGATGCTTCAGAAACGTGTCAATGGAAAATACGCCGAGATCGTCGTCATTACGGACGAGGTCAAAGAGCGCCATTTTGAGGATGCCATGCAGATTTTAGGCGGAATGTCGATGATCCAGGAGATTTCTTCGACAATCCGGGTATACTAACAAAATGTAACAATTCAGATCCATGCGAAATGGAAGAAAAATCGCGAATCATGCTTGCATGAAGGAGCGCTTTTTCTGGAGTTTCATATGGCGAAAAGCAACATCGAGATGCAGCGTAAGCGGAATCGAGATGGGGATCTGGATTGTTACCCCAAAATTAAATCAAAGAAGGGAATTCACAATGAGTAAAAAACCAACCGTATTAATGATTCTTGACGGATATGGACTGAATGACAAATGCGAGCATAACGCTGTCTGCGAAGCAAAAACTCCGATTATGGACCAGCTGATGAGCCAGTGCCCGTACGTAAAAGGACAGGCCAGCGGACTTGCTGTAGGTCTTCCGGACGGACAAATGGGTAACTCTGAGGTAGGTCATCTGAACATGGGCGCAGGCCGTGTTGTATACCAGGAGCTGACCAGAATCACAAAAGCAATCCAGGACGGCGATTTCTTCGAGAATGAAGAGCTGGTAAAGGCTGTTGAAAATGCAAAAGCAAATAATTCCGCACTGCACCTGTTCGGACTTCTTTCTGACGGCGGTGTTCACAGCCACATCACCCACGTATTCGGACTTCTGGAGCTGGCAAAACGTAAGGGTCTCGAGAAAGTTTATGTACACTGCTTCCTGGATGGCCGTGACACTCCTCCGGCATCCGGAAAATCCTATGTTGAGCAGCTGCAGGCAAAAATGGATGAGATCGGTGTCGGCGAAATCGGCGTGATCTCCGGCCGTTACTATGCAATGGACCGTGATAACCGCTGGGATCGTGTCGAGCTGGCTTACAAAGCTCTGACAAAAGGGGAAGGCGTAGAAGGAACCGATGCGGCAGAGGCTGTTCAGGCTTCTTATGATGCTGAAAAAACCGATGAGTTCGTTCTGCCGACCGTTCTGAAAAAAGACGGAAAACCGGTTGCAACGATTCAGGATAAAGATTCTGTGATTTTCTTCAACTTCCGCCCGGACCGTGCAAGAGAGCTGACAAGAGCATTCTGTGCAGATGAGTTCACCGGATTTGAGAGAGAAAAACGTCTGGATCTGACCTACGTATGCTTCACGGAATACGATGAGACCATCCCGAACAAATCCGTTGCATTCAAAAAAGAAGAGATCACCAATACCTTCGGTGAGTATCTGGCAGCACATAACATGACGCAGGCTCGTATCGCCGAGACCGAGAAATATGCACATGTAACCTTCTTCTTCAATGGCGGCGTTGAGGAGCCAAATAAAGGTGAGGACAGAATCCTTGTGAAATCCCCGAAGGTTGCTACTTATGACCTGAAACCAGAGATGAGTGCTTACGAAGTATGCGACAAGCTGACGGATGCCATCCGTTCCCAGAAATACGATGTCATCATCATCAACTTTGCAAATCCGGATATGGTTGGCCATACCGGCGTTGAGAGCGCAGCAATCCAGGCAGTTGAGGCTGTTGATGAGTGCGTAGGCAAAGCAGTTGATGCATTAAAAGAGGTTGACGGCCAGATGTTTATCTGTGCGGACCACGGAAATGCAGAGCAGCTTGTAGACTATGAGACCGGCGAGCCATACACCGCTCATACCACCAATCCGGTTCCGTTCATTCTGGTTAATGCAGACCCATCCTACACGTTAAGAGAGGGCGGATGCCTGGCAGACATCGCACCGACCCTGATCGAGCTGATGGGAATGGAGCAGCCAAAAGAAATGACAGGAAAATCCCTGCTGATTAAGAAATAAAGAGAAATCGTGAAAATGTCCCTGCCGGATTCGTTTTGAAACGGGTGCGGCAGGGATATTTTATCATAATAATCTGAAAATAAAAATAATTACGCAATAAGAGACAGAATAAAAATGAAAAACAGATAAAAAATCAAAATAAAGTGTTGACAAACGATGAGAAAACTGATATAGTAAAGTCAACAAAAGAAAACGGAAGAAAAAAACAGAAAGAGAGGACGGACCACCGAGAACATAACGAATTACCCCATAAACTAAGAAAGCGAAGGTATGGACCCAAGAAAACGTAACGAAGTACCCCAAAGCGAAACAAAAGAACAAAAGAACAAAAGAACAAAAGAACAAAAGAACAAAAAAAGAAAGGATTCAGTCCAATGCACAGTTCTAACTTATGAAAGCCATCCGAAAATGGAAAAATCGGATGGCTTTCATATTGCGTTTTTTTATGTTTGAAAAGAATAAGGACTGGAAAAAAGAGGTTTCGACAGAGAGAGCAACATATTTTTCCCATAGCACGGTCATACTGTGAACGCAGAGAAGAAACTTGGTTACTGTTCACTTTGCAGCAAAACAGGAGGGAAAACTATGTTTCGATATTTACCAATTCGAAGCGTGACAGGAAGAGAAATTCTGGATTCGCGCGGAAATCCGACCGTAGAGGTGGAAGTGGCCGTCGGGGAGGGGATTCTCGGGCTGGAAGGCCATATGGGGCGTGCCCAGGTGCCGTCCGGGGCATCGACAGGAAAATTTGAGGCACTGGAAAAAAGAGATCAGGAAGTGCGCTATCTGGGGCAGGGCGTGAGAAAGGCTGTAGAAGCGGTCAATACCGTGCTGGCCGATGCCGTTGTCGGCGAGAATGCGCTCGAGCAGGAGCGGATTGACCATATCCTGTGCCAGGCAGACGGAACCGAAACGAAAGAAAACCTCGGGGCAAACGCCATTCTCGGTGTCTCACTTGCTGTGGCGCGCGCGGCGGCAAATGCGCTTCATCTGCCGCTGTACCAGTACCTGGGCGGCTGCCACACAAGCCGTATGCCCGTGCCGATGATGAATATTTTAAACGGCGGCCGTCATGCCGACAACACCGTCGATCTGCAGGAATTTATGATTATGCCGTGCGGCGCTCCCTCATTCCGGGAGGGTCTTTCCATGTGCGCGGAGATTTACCATACGCTGAAGCAGCTCCTGAAGGAGAAGGGATACTCGACTTCTGTCGGCGATGAGGGCGGCTTTGCGCCGGATTTAAAGGATTCCGATGAAGCACTGCAGCTCATTGTCAATGCGGTCCAGAAAGCCGGCTATGCGCCCGGAAACGACGTGATGATCGCGATCGATGCGGCGGCAAGCGAGCTCTACGAGGAGAGCAGGAACGTCTACTACTTTCCCGGGGAATCCCGTCAGTGCGGAAAGACAGTATTTCGGGATACCGCAGAAATGGTTGCCTACTATGAGGAACTGATCGAAAAATACCCGATCGTATCCATCGAAGACGGGCTGTGCGAGGACGATTTCGAAGGCTGGAAACAGATGACGGAAGCGCTCGGGAACAGAGTACAGCTGGTCGGGGATGATCTGTTTGTGACGAATGTAAGAAGGCTTTCCTGCGGCATTGCACTTGGCACGGCAAATGCGGTTCTGATCAAGGTAAACCAGATCGGAACGCTCTCTGAGGCGCTGGATGCGGTGGAGATGGCGCAGAGAGCAGGGTACCGCGCCGTCATTTCCCACCGGTCCGGAGAGACAGAGGATGATTTTCTGGCAGACCTTGCCGTCGCGACAGGCGCCGGCCAGATCAAAACCGGAGCACCGTGCCGGTCGGAGCGGAATGCGAAATACAATGAGCTTCTCCGCATCGAGGAACGCCTCGGTGAGGAAGCGAAATACCGGAATCCGTTCCCGCAAAAGGGAACCGGCGTAAGAGAATGGTGAAAAATGGCGTAAAACAGGCAAATAACAGTTGAAATCGTTCTTCCGCTATGGTAAAATAATATAAGTTGGCCGTAGGAGGTGTAATTGTGGAAATTTTAAGAACGATTTTGACAGTCATTTATGTCATTGATTGTATTGCTTTAACCGTTGTTGTATTGATGCAGGAAGGAAAACAGCAGGGTCTCGGTGCTATCGCAGGTATCTCAGACACTTACTGGGGAAGAAACAAAAGCCGTTCTGCAGAAGGAACTCTGATCCGTGCAACAAAAATCATGGCAGTTCTGTTTATTGTACTGTCGGTTGTATTAAACATGAATTTTTAGCAAAGTAAAGACATCCTTATTCCCACGAGAAGGCGTAAGGGTGTCTTTTTCTACAAAGAGGAGATAATAGATGAAAGATAATAAGAAGAAAAAAGATCGGAGGAAATATCCGCAGGGCAGCGCGGCGTCCCATGCAGGACAGAACAGCGGGAACCATGGCGGTCATGCGGGCCATCCGCGTTCCAGAAGTTCGAAACTGCTGAAAAACCGCAAGACGCTGCTGATGGATCTCGTAAGCTCGAAAAACTATGAGCCGATGCGTCTGAAAGACATTGCCATGCTGCTGCAGGTGCCGAAAGCAAAACGGTCGGAGCTTGCGGAGGTTATGGAAATCCTGGTAAAAGAAGGAAAAATCGATGTGATCTCCGACGGCCGTTACCAGAAGAGCCGCGGTGCATCCACAACGACGGAAAAACGGGAAAAAAGAGACCGCCGCGCCGGAGAGCAGGGCAGAAGAGGACGCGATGACCGATTCCGCAGAAAGAATGGAAAGGACGGCGACACAGAGAAGAAGCCGCGTATCCAGACTGTCGATATCCAGGCAGTCGTGGACGCTTACCAGATCCCGGAGGAGTTCCCGGCACGCGTGATCACACAGGCAGAAAAATGCCCGGAGGAAGTAATTCCAAACGATTACAACGGCCGCCTCGATCTGAAAAGCTGGCAGATGGTGACAATCGACGGCGAGGATGCCAAAGACCTCGATGACGCCGTATCCGTCACAAAAGCGGGCGATACGTGGACGCTTGGCGTTCATATCGCTGATGTCAGCAACTATGTGCAGGAAAATTCCGCCCTCGACCGTGAGGCGTTAAAGCGCGGCACCAGTGTCTATCTGCCGGACCGCGTCATTCCGATGCTGCCGAAGCGTCTGTCAAACGGCATCTGTTCCCTGAATGAAGGACAGGAGCGCCTGGCACTCTCCTGTATTATGACGATCAACGAGAAAGGCCGCATGATCGGCCATCAGATCGCTGAGACGGTGATCCGCGTGGACCGCCGCATGACCTACACCGCCGTCAATGCAATCCTGACCGAGCCGGAAGCACATCCGGAGCTGCTGGAGGAATATCATGAGCTGGTTCCGATGTTCCGCCAGATGCAGGAACTGTCTGCACTGATCCGGAGCTGTCGGAAAGAACGCGGAGCAATTGATTTTGAATTCCCGGAGAGCAAAGTAATTCTTGATGCAGAAGGGACGCCGGTGGAGATCCGCCCGTATCCGTCGAACGTGGCAACACGGATGATCGAGGACTTCATGCTGATGGCGAACGAGACCGTGGCAGAGGAATACTGCACACGCGAAATCCCGTTCTTATACCGGACGCATGACAAGCCAGACGGAGACCGCATGGAGGCAACGCTGACGCTGATCCGTGAACAGGGCATCAAAGTCGAAAAGCGTTCCCATGAGATTACGCCGGGTGAGGTGCAGAAGATTCTCACCAGCATCGAGGGAACCCCGGAAGAGCCGCTGATCAGCCGCCTGCTGCTCCGGTCGATGGCAAGAGCCATTTATACCCCGGAATGCAGCGGCCACTTCGGACTGGCAGCGTCATATTACTGCCATTTTACCTCACCAATCCGCCGTTACCCGGATCTGCAGATCCACCGCATTATCAAGGATGATCTGCGGGGACGTCTCGACAAGGGCGGCAGAATCGGCAAATATTCGTCCATTTTGCAGCATGTGGCGGAGCAGTCGAGTGCGATGGAGCAGCGTGCTGCAGAGGCAGAAAGAGAGGCTGTGAAACTGAAGAAAGCCGAATATATGCTGGAGCATGTCGGCGAAGAGTACGACGGCGTCATTTCCGGCGTGACCGGATGGGGCTTCTATGTGGAGTTGCAGAATACCGTTGAGGGACTCGTTCACATCATGACACTGAAAGACGATTATTATAATTTTGATGAAGAAAATTACCGTCTGGTCGGAGAGCAGCACGGAAGAGTATTCCGCCTTGGTGAGCCGGTGCGTGTCCGTGTACGAAACGCCGAGCCTGCCAACCGGACAATCGATTTTACGTATGTAGAAAAAGAAACCGAGACAGAATAAATCCCTGGAGGAAAAAGCTATGGCAAAACAAAAAGGAAATCGAATGATTGCCAACAATAAAAAGGCATATCATGACTATTTTATCGAGGATAAATACGAGGCCGGCATCTCCCTTGCCGGTACCGAGGTAAAATCCCTCCGCATGGGAAAATGCAGCATCAAGGAGTCCTTCATCCGCATTGAGCGTGATGAGGTATTCATCTACGGCATGCACATCAGTCCGTACGAGAAGGGCAACATATTCAATAAAGACCCGCTGCGCATCCGGAAACTGCTGCTGCACGACTATGAGATCCGCAAACTTGAGGCGCAGATCAAGGAAAAAGGCTACACGCTCGTTCCGCTGCAGGTGTATTTTAAAGGCAGCCTCGTAAAAGTCGAGATCGGTCTGGCACGCGGTAAAAAACTGTATGATAAACGGCAGGATATCGCAAAGAAGGATCAGAGACGTGAGGCGGAGAGAGATTTCAAAGTTAAAAATCTGTATTAAAAATCCTTGACAAAAAGTATGGGGAAAGACTATAATACAATATACGGCAGTTGAAAGAGAGTTTTCACTGCACCGGGACGATCTGTTTGCGTCCCCGTATCAAAGAAAAGCGTCTGTAGAACCAGCACGGGCTTGTACTGGTTTCGACGGGGGTTTTGAAGTTTGGGAAGCCATTCGTGGACTCCGGGACCGCGTCATCAACCTGGAACCTAAATTTAAACGCAGACGATAATTACGTAGCGTACGCTGCCTAAGTGCGGCGTTGTCAGCTGAATAGTTTTCCGCGGCTATTCTCCTGACATCAAACAGATGCGGAGCACTTCGTTTCCAAAGCTTTGCGGAGATGGAAGATTTTATGAAGCTACCGAAGCGGCAAGCCTGTCATCCGGCGTGCCGATGGGGGAATCTTTAATAGAATGACTGTAATGGGAGATGCCTGAATGAATAGGCTTTCGGACAGGGGTTCGATTCCCCTCAGGTCCATACCTGAAAAACCGCTAAAATCCAGTGTTTTAGCGGTTTTTTTGTACATTTTTGATGGAAAAAACAGGGCAAAAATGCCGCTTTAGACCGTTTCAGACCGTTTAAAACCGCATGAATTTTGGTCAAAAAAGAAAGGAAAAATTCGAAATTTTGTCAAACTTTATCTTTATTCGCACTGTTAAGAACGTAAAAGAGACCGTTTCAAAGTGCTGCAGGCACATGAAGTAGAGATACTTGATGTGCCTGCTTTTTTGTACAATAGGAAAGTTCGACTTCCGTCGAACTCTTGATAAAAAGAGCCCGCACAAAGGCGGGCATGGCAAACAGACGATAGATTAAAAGAAGTCAATGTAAAAGCCTTCTTCAAATTCATCCTTATCAAGATCGTCATCTTCGGTAAGAAAATAGTGCATATGCACTATTTAAAAACGGTGGCTCCGTATAACAAAGATTTCTGTTCACAATATAAAAAAATATCCAGCAGGTTAACTTTTGAAGCGGTAAAACAAATGCTTAAGGATGTTTTGAGTTGGTAAGGGACTAATAGATTCTGTACTTTTCGCCCTATGATTGAATCTGATCATGCGCGAGAAAAGGAAAATAATAGAATTGACAGACTTGAAAAAATGAATTACGATTTTTAAAAGTACTGCATTGCTTGAATGAGAATTATATGTTAAGGTAACAGATATAAAGAGAACTTTAAGCATTGATTTATTAAAATAAACACGGATAGCGAGGTGTATTTATGACCATAGAAGAAATTCTTGCAGGAGAATCCAAAAACGTAGAATTCAAAGAGAACCTGCCGGAAAAGAGCATCAAATATATGAAGTCTGTGGTTGCCTTTGCAAATGGAACCGGAGGAAAAATTATTTTTGGAATTGCGGATAAAACCCGAGAAGTGGTTGGCTTTGACAAGGAAGATGTATTCAAAAAGATGGATGCGATTGCCAATGCCGTCTCGGATAGCTGTGAACCGGCAATTATTCCAGATATTACGCTGCAGACAGTTGATGGCAAGACGGTTATTGTGGCAGAAATTTCTGAAGGCAGACAGCGGCCATATTACATTAAAGCGCTTGGACGAGAGAGAGGCGTATATGTCCGTGTTGCTGGAACAACCCGGCTTGCTGACGAGTATATGATCAAAGAGCTGATGCTTGAGGGAAGCAATCGTTATTTTGATCAGGCGTTATGTACTGGACTGAGTGTTACAGAAGAAGAAATTGATACACTTTGTAAAGCGATGAAGGAGCAGGCAGTCAAAAATGCCCATAATGAGGAGCAGAAAGCATCGGTAAAAGACGTTGGAAAGCAGCAGCTTTGATCCTGTGGTATTTTGATTGAACGTGATGGAAAAGACTACCCTTCTAACGCTTATGCTATCTTAACGGGCTGTGGAGGGCTTCATGTTGCCATTCAGTGCGGTGTGTTTAAGGGAACAACGAAAGCGGTTTTTGTTGATCGAAGGGAATATACGGGTCCTTTGTGGGAACAAATAGAGGAAGCATTTCAGTTTGTTCTGCGAAATATTCATCTGGGAGCTACGCTTGTCGGCATTTACCGTCAGGATATTTATGAAATCCCGCCGGATGCAATTCGTGAGCTGATTATCAACGCGGTGGTGCATCGCAGCTATCTGGATCATGGTACAATACAGGTTGCGGTGTATGACAACCGACTGGAAATCACATCGCCGGGGAAATTGCCGATGGGACAAACGTTGGAGCGTATGAAAGAAGGCTATTCCAAAATCAGGAATGAAGCCCTTGCACATGCCTTTTCGTATATGAATCTGATTGAACATTGGGGAAGCGGGATTCCGAGAATTATAGACAAGGTAAAATCTGCTGGACTACAGGAACCGGAGTTTATCGGTGGAGAAGTTGACTTGCGTATCAATATCTATCGAGGACAAAACGATACAAATAACGCCAGAATCAACGCCAAGAAAACAAAAAATGGCATTGATGGCGTTAAAATATCACGAACGAAGGAACAGGTTCAGATAGAAAAACTGTTACAGGCTATAGAAAAGAACCCATTTGCAACCCAGGCGTATTATGCGAAACAGATCGGTGTGTCCAAAAGAACTGTTTCACGAATATTTGTTTCTTTACAGCAAAATGGTGTGTTGGTACAAAATGGAACAAACAGAAAATCGAATTGGGTAATCACAAAGTAGGAGAAACAGAAGAATGCAAAAATTGGTCGATGCAGATGCCTGTCCGGTAATTGAGACGGTTGAGAAAATTGCAAAAGAGCATTGTGTTCCGGTAACACTGTTGTGCGATACCAATCATGATTTGATATTTGATATCGGATTATAGCGAAATAGTCGTGGTTGGTGATGGAGCAGATGCTGTGGATTATGAACTGATCCGTGTCTGTCATAAAGGCGATATTGTCGTATCGCAGGATTATGGTGTGACGGCGATAGCGTTGGGAAGAGGTTCTTATGCGATTCATCATTCTGGTAAATGGTACACGAATAAGAATATCGATTAGATGCTCATGGAGCGTTATTTAAACAACGAAGTGAAAAAATACCCGCATCATCGTGTCAGAAGGACAAAGAAGCGAAAAAAAGGCGGATACTGAGGGATTTGAACAGTCTTTTGAAAAAATGTTAGGGATGATACAGGAGAAAGAAGGAAAAGAGTTTAGAAGATAAAATTATCAGAGAGTGAAATAAAGTGATTTGATAATATTAGGAGATATGCCCGGATGCTATTTTTCAAAAAGGAAAAAGTGTCAGGGCATTTTTATGTGCAAAACTAATAAAAATAATTCTGAAAATATAGTAAAAATAAGCATATTGTCAAATGAAACGGAGGGTATATAATAAAATATAGAAATATAAGCGGTGAGAAAAATTGAAAGGAAAAGTGCCTATGAAAAAACTCGGAAAATATGGTAAAAAGGTATCCTGCGTGGTAATTGGAATGCTATGTGCAGCAGCGATTGGCGCCTGTGGAAGCACACAAAGTGGGTCCCAAGATGAAAAAGATGTGAGAAATGATATTTCTGTCTATGAAGAGGGAGCTGATTTGGAAGGAACGCTTACATATGGAACCTTATTTATTGAGCCGCAGACCCAGCATATGATTGATTTATTTATGAAGGAGCATCCAGGCGTAAAAATTGAAACAAAGGTTGTTTTTGACAATGATGTTACGGATGAACAGTATAATGAAGGCTTAAATACCTTGCTTACAGAACTTGCATCGGATCAACGGGCGGATATTTATGATGCAACGTATTTACCATCGGAAATTAAGACGAAAGGCAGCGGCTATTTCGAGGACTTAAATCAGTATATTGATGCAGATCCTAATTTTAACAGAGATGATTATTACGATAATATCCTGCGAGCAGCAGAAGTCGATGGAAAACTGTATCAAATTCCGGAAGGTTTTTATTGTGTTATGCTTCGGTTGAATAGAAACATAACGGATGAACTGAATTATGAAGTCCCGGACGAAATGGATATCAATGATTTATATGAGTTATATCAGCAGGCCAAGCCAATTGCAGATGATGATTTTACGATTGATGTACAAAACAATATTTACGTGTTTCTGCCGATGACAGAGGACAGAGCTTATTTGAAGAAGGAAGAAGTAAATTTTGATTCAGAAAATTATGTGGATTTTCTGAGAAAAATGCAGGAACTGTATCAATATCAACCATCCTATGCGACCCATGCATTCACGGATATTAAAAGCTTTTCCGGAAAGAGTGTCCTGCTGAATACATTTACAAATTTACTCGAAGGTTCTCCGAGCGGAATGTTTGAAGAAACCGATACGGCAACAAAACCGATCCTGTTGAAATCAACGGATGGAAAAATTCCTTTCTGGAGAATTGGTGAGGACTTTTCCATGAGCTCAGGCTGCAAAGATAAAGCGCTTGCATGGGAATTTATCAAATTCTGCATTGGTCAGAAACAATTTGAGTTCGAAGATGCAAACAGTGATTCTTACTACAGAAATTTCTTTACCTATGGCAGTATGCTGAACAAAGAAAACACACGGCAGCTTGTTGCGTATCAATTGGAAAATGATGACGACACAGCAGAAAAATGGGAAGCATACAATGAAAAAGTTTCTGCAAAAGCTTTTCGGGATTTACAGTTAGACAGTATTTTGACTGAAATTCGAAACGAATGTATGGAGCAGAAAATCACCCCAGAGGAATGTGCGAAGCTTTTTCAGCAAAGAGCAGAGCTTTATGTTAATGAGTAGAAGCTGTCCTTAATCCATGGAATCAGGTATATGAAATGAAAAAACGAAATTTTATTTATATGTGTTTTATCCTTCCAAGTTTTATCGGGATCATGGCTTTTTACATCGTGCCGTTTCTTCTGTCCTTGTATTTTGCAGTGATTGACAACATGATGAACAAGGAATGGGTGGGTCTTAAAAACTTTAAACTGTTATTCGAAAATGAGTTATTCCTTTCAGCACTCCGTAATACCGGAATTTTTTGCGGGATTGCAATACCGCTGGGAATGGCGATTGCTTTGCTTCTGGTACTGGTTTTGAAAAAGCAGAGGAGAGGTCGAATTCTTCTTATCCTGCTCCTGATCCCATTAATCGTTCCATCTGGAACGGTGATTGCTTTCTGGAAATATTTGTTTGAGAGAAATGGTTTTCTGGATGGGTTTTTACAGCTTTTTGGAAAAAACATGTTCGATATTGAGAATTCTAGATGGGCCATTTTGATTATTATCCTGATGTATCTATGGAAAAATATCAGTTTTTCGATTGTCCTTTTCTGGTCCGGGATAAACTGGATTCCGCAGATCTATCATGAGCAGTGCCAGCTGGATGGAGCTACAGGGCGGCAGGAATTCCAATATATTACATGGATCTTATTAAAACCAACGACGTTAGTTGTGCTGTTGATGTCGATCGTGAATTCTTTTAAGGTTTTTAAAGAGATCTATATGCTGTATGGGGCCTATCCATCACCGTATGTTTATATGCTGCAGCACTATATGAATAACCAGTTTTTGTCACTTAATATGCAGAAACTGTCTGCTGCAGCATGGTGTATGTTTCTCATACTGGGAATTTTTCTGGGCATCATTTATCGGGTCCAGAGGAAGAATCTGGATTATTTGTAAAGATCTTTTGTGGGTGATTTTATGAAAAAGAGATATTCGAATTTTTTCGAAAAGCTGATCTGCATGGGAGCTGTCATTTTGGCAGTCATTCCGTTGTTGTTTGTGGCTGGAAAGTCGGTACAAGTTCCAGAAGAGTATCTTATATTGCTCTTTAAGAGACCTTTGTATTTGCGGATGATGTGGAATTCCCTGATTATTACTATTCCGGTTTTGATTGGACAGCTTTTGCTTGCACCGCTTGCCGCATACGGCTTTTGGCAATGCAGGTGGAAATACAAGGAGATTTTGTTCTATCTTTACATGATTGTCATGCTTATGCCGCTGCAGCTGACTTTAGTGCCAAATTATTTAGTGGCGAATTGGCTGGGCATTCAAAATTCGTCCTTGGCAATTATTCTTCCGGCAATGTTTCAGCCATTGGGGGTATTTCTGATTCGTCAGCAGATACAGGATTTTCCGCAGGAAACGTTAGAAGCAGCCAGACTGGACGGAGCCAGCGAATACAGAATTTATCGTTCCATTGTAAAGCCTAATTTGAGTTCAGCCATTGCTGCTGCATTAATCTTGATTTTTATTGACAATTGGAATATTGTAGACCAGGCGGTCATTTTTTTGAGAGAGCCATATCAGCAGCCGTTATCCGTGTATCTTTGCCAGATTTTAGAGGAACAGCCGGATATCTTTTATGCAGCGTCCGTTTTTTACGCAGTACCAGTTTTATTGATATTCTTAATGGGACAGGACTATTTGATACAGGGAATCAGTATGTCCGGTGTGAAAGCGTAGAGGGGAAGAAAGTACGATGAAGTTCAAAAAAATAAGTATAGGGTTAATCGCTCTGTGGTTTCTGTTTTTAACTGCCGCAACGTTTTGGTCGGTCAAAGAAGAGAACAAAACGCTTCCTTCCGTCTGGACAGAGGAGGCACAGGAAGGCAGCATTGAGTATGAATTTCCAGTTGATTTGGAAGTAAGCGCAGCTGATCAGGCAATTGGCTATATCAGCGTGTATGATAACGTTCCGGAATCTTTGCTGCAGGAGGGCAGAGATCTTCTGGTTGGAAAAGTGTGTTCTGTCATTCGAAAGGATGATTTGTATGAGCTTACGGTAGATCTGTATGAAAAACATTCGATTGGTGAAAACGTTGAGGGAAAAATCGAAATCACTTCTGAAGATGTTTTTCCAAAAGTGATCACACGGCAGGCGATTCATGAAGGAGACTTTGGAAAAACGTGTGTCTATTATATTAAGCGTCAGAAGGGAGCCTGGGGGTATGAAAATATTCTGGAAGAAAAAGCTGTGACATGTTTTCCAAATAGAAATTCAGATTTCGTGGTACTTTTATCAGAAGTAGACGAACCGATGGTCGTAAGCACATCAGAACTGACAAATGGAGAACGGGTGAAATTAACAGAAAAAGATTAAGGAAAAGAATACAGCCTCACTACCGGGACTTTCAGGGGTGAGGCTGTTTCATTATGTTCTATGCATGTGCCGATTTATACAGGCTTTAAAACACATTATCATCCGAATAATGCGTCATGATACCTTTCGCATTGTAGCCCAATATATTCCGTAACTTATCAATTGCATTTGCTTCTATATATTGATTATGCCATAACCGCTTCATAAGAACTACGGTCCTAATCGTAAGAACTGGAAACATTGTGAATGACAATGAAAAATGTACGACTATCACCAAAGCCGGAAGCATAGAAACAGGAGATGCGACCTTGACCGGCATTTTAATGGCGCTGGTGGCAGGATTTTTCGGTGTGCTGGAAGAAACCGTCCGCAGAAAAAACGCCAGTAATGCGGTGGTAATTTAAAAAATATGGAAACAAGGAACGATATAGCTTAACGGCTATGCCGTTCTTTGTTTTTTACTTAAGTACATGTTAGAAATTCCCTGGTATCTGACAATCACACATTATTTTTACGTAATTTAATGTGTGTTCGTCGCTTTACAGTTGACAATCACACATTATTTCAATATAATATAATGTGTGATTGTCAAAGAGGGGTGAGAAACATGAATGTTAAGGAGAAAATCAAAGAACTGCGAGAAGCGTCAGAGGACGGTACGATTACCGCAGCGCAAGTAACAGAAGCCGGACTGCACCGCAGCGTTTTACAGAAGTTTGTCAAGAGCGGCGAGATATACCGCTTCGGGCGTGGCCTGTATGTGTGGAGCGACGTATGGGAGGATGATTTCTACCTTTTACAGCGAAAGTATGGGCGCGGAATTTATTCGCACGATACTGCTTTGTATCTGCGGGGCTATTCGGATCGTACCCCGGCAAAATATACGATGACCTTTCCCAAAGGCTACAATGCTTTATCCTTGAAACGGGAAAATCTAATTGTCAAGCGCGTTGTGCCGGAGAACTATGAACTTGGCAGAATTGAAATGAAATCCCCATCCGGCAATCCAATTCGTGTTTACAATTTGGAACGGACGCTGTGTGACATCCTGCGCGGCAGCGGCAGTGATATACAGATTGTCGGAGAAGCTATGAAACGCTATGCAGCATCCAAGGATAAGAACATTCACAGACTGATGCAGTACGCAGATCAGCTTCGTGTGAAGCCCAAGGTGCTGCGATATATGGAGGTTTTGCTATAGACCGTTTCAGACCGAAAAAAATGGGGTCAAAATCGCGGTCGAAAATTAAGGGGAAAAGGAAAAATTTTCCATAAAAAAGTTGATTGTCGGATAGAAAAATGAAAAGGGGAGCAGATATGCAGTTACTAATCAAACAACGTGTATTTTCCTGGTCAGACACGTATGATATCTATGACGAGCAGGGGAACCAAAAGTATTTTGTGAAAAATGAATTTATCTCGCTGGGACACCGTCTGCATGTGTACGATGCGGCGCATAATGAAATTGGGTTTATCAAACAGAAATTATTTTGCTTTCTTCCGACTTTTGAAATTGAATGGAACGGGCAGTTAATGGGACATATCGAAAAACGTTTTGCACTGTTCCGCCCCAAATACGATGTAGATTTCATGGGATGGCGTGCAGAAGGTGACTTCATGGGATGGGATTACGATGTATATGAAGCCTGCAGTGCAGTCGTCCACGTACATAAAAAACTTCTGAGCTGGGGTGACACGTATGTCATCGAATATGATAATCCGAGCAATGAAATTCCGGCATTATTACTGGTGCTGGCGATCGATGCGGCAAACTGTTCACAAAATAATGGATAGCTGGTGGTGTCTGGAATGGCGTCAGGGGAGATGCGGATATGAGAACTTTGGGAAATATTCTGTGGTTTATATTTGGAGGCATGTTCGGCGGACTTGCATGGATTTTTGCAGGATGCATCTGGTGTATTACGATTGTTGGAATTCCGTTTGGACGGCAGTTTTTCAAGATGGCAAGGCTTTCGTTTATGCCATTTGGCACGAGTGTAATTGGATAAAAGGTGTATGGAAAAAGATCGGGTTACCGGTCTTTTTCTATGCATATCATGAGGCGGCCATTCCTTTGATGCAAATAGAAACATGATAAAAGTATTGCGCAGCAGAATAAAGTATGATACCATAAATTTACAGAAAAAATAAAGAAACAATAGAATATTCAGTATTAATTAAAAAATCAGGAAACAGAAGAGGGGAAGTTTATGAAGATAAGACAGACAATCTTTTTATTACCTTTGTTTTTGCTGGCGGGCTGCGCATCTGCAGGAGGATCACAGAGCAGAGATCTGGATTTAAAGGAACTCTGTACAGAGGAGCAGGTTTTCCAGTATGCGGATTTTGAATGGGGAACGGATTCGGAACAGCTTTTCAAACAGAGCTTCCTGAAGTTTGATGAAAAAGATCTGGGACAGGGTGATGAGAGCAGCACAAAGACATACGAGAGCAAAGAAAAATTTTCCCTGGAAAATGCAGAATCTAACATGGATCTGGAATTTTCGGACGGTCAGCTGAGTCAGGTTTCCTTTACTTTTGACATCGAACAGGATGCCAATACATGGATTCAGAAAGAAGTAGACGAACTGAATTCTTTATACGGCGGAGGAATTGCAACTGGACTCGGAAATCAGATTTATCAGTGGCAGGGGGAGCAGGATACGGTTCTGCAGCTGACGGCTTTTACGGAAGGGGATGAAAGCGCAACCGTTATCTTAAGCGTGGCATCGATGGAATACTCGATTGGATCATAAAATTGACAGATACGGGCGCATCAGACGGCAATGTCTGGTGCGCCTGCTTTTTTGTGAAAAAACTTTCCAAAGCTTTTAAAAGCCAGAAAGATAGAATGACAAAAGTGTCACAGATGTGATATAGTAGTAGAATAATGTGAAAAAGAGAAGGATTTGACAAAAGAGATGGAGTTAGGAAATTTTCAGAAATCAGTAGATTCAGATGAAATCAAAACAATGGCATTTGAAATCATCGGAGAACCGGTAAAAGCAGTTTCCCGCATCTGCGAGCAGTGGGGCGAGGCGGAAGATGAAGTGCGGGAGTACGATGTGTATGTGATCGAGACAGATGCAGGAAAATATACACTGAAGAAAACCGGCAGCAAAGAAGCGCAGATTTATGCGCAGTATCTGTCAAAAGGAGAGTTTCACGTACCGCAGTATGTCGGCATGCGGCAGGCAGAGGATGCGGACTGGATCTGCATGAAGTATGTAGAAGGAAACGACATGCGGGATATGACGGACGAGACAACAGAAAAAGCGGCAGAAACCTTAAGTAAAATTCAGTCGTATTTCTGGACACCGTCGATGGACAAAGCGCCGGAAAATGAAGTGGAGCAGAGATTTGTCGAATACTGGAAACGCGTTCTGCGCCGAGCATCGTCCGTAGCGGATGATCCAATTCTGCGGAAAGCGTATCAGATGTTCCTGGACCGCCAGCTGATCTGTCCATGTACGATGTCAAACGGTGATTTCCTGCAGTGGAATGTGATCTATGACGGCGAAAATGTTGTCATGATTGACTGGGGATTTGGTGGAATGATGCCGTATTCTCTGGACATTGCAAGATTCCTGGCACATGCGACTGAGACACGGAGTACTTTCCCGTTCTACATGAACGATGCACAGAAAGAGCTGTTTCTGGATCGGATGTATGAAGCGTTAAAGACAAAGATTTCACGCGAACAGTTCAATCTGGATGTGAAGCTGGCCACGCTGAATGAGTATATCGAGTTTGTGGAAGCAGAAGAGGACGAAGACGGCTGGTATCTGGAGCATGCACAGGCGCTGGCAGAGGAACTTCTCAATTTGTAAAAAAACGGATTGCATTTATCTGTAAGTTGTCCTATAATAGGGAACAGAAAATAAAAAGAAAGAGCACCATTGGTGTAAAGGTGAGGGAATGTTTCTGCGATAATCGACTTTAAGAAAAACACAAAGAACGGACAGCCTGGAAAACAGGCCTGTTTTTCGTGTACGCTTAAAGACGAGAATCGCTGAATCATTTCCCTTTTTTATGAGAATAGAACAGGGATATTTTTTTGCGGGTCTGTTTTGCGTACGCAGGACAGGCTCGTTTTGCGTAAAAAAGCAGAAAAGAGGCTGCCGGAGCAAAGGGGGCTTCTGTATGATGCAGATAAAAAAATTAACACTGACACATAAAAAAGATCTGCGGGTGATTCTCGAAGATTTTCAGCTTGTACTGAATGACGGTGATAAGGCCGTTATCATTGGAGAGGAGGGAAACGGAAAATCGACGCTGCTGAAGTGGATGTACGATCCCGCACTGACGGAAGATTACATCGAATCCACAGGCGAGCGCATCATCGGAAAGGAGCGGCTTGGATATCTGCCGCAGGAACTTCCGGAGGCGGAGAAAACGAAGACGGTGTATGAGTATTTCTATGAAAAAGAAAAGTTCTGGGATCAGACACCGAAGGATCTGGCGGTGCTGGCAAGAAAATTTGGTCTGACGGAAGAATTTTTCTATCGGGATCAGCAGATGAGTGAGCTTTCCGGCGGCGAGAAGGTGAAAGCGCAGATGATGCGTCTTCTCATGGAGGATGCCACGGTCCTTCTGCTGGATGAGCCGTCAAATGATATTGATCTTGCGACACTGGAACTTCTGGAGAAACTGATCCGCGAATGGGAGCATATTGTTGTTTTTATTTCGCACGATGAAACGCTGATTGAAAACACGGCAAATATGGTCATTCATATTGAACAGATTGTGCGGAAGACAAAATCGAGATACACGGTTGCGAAACTTCCCTATCGGACGTATGTAGAGGAGCGCCTGCAGAATTTCGGGCGCCAGGAACAGAAGGCGCAGAGTGACAGGAGAGAGAAAGCGCTGCGCGATGAGAAATACCGAAAAGTATACCAGAGCGTGGAGAACGCCTTGAACAACTGTTCCCGCCAGGCACCGTCCGTGGCGAAAAATCTGAAGGACAAAATGCATACCGTAAAGGCGATGAACCGCAGATTCGAAAAAGAAGATGCCCGCATGACAGAAATGCCGGAGCAGGAGGAAGCGATTTACTTCCAGCTTGGAGGAGCAGAGGCAGCCATGCCCGCCGGGAAAACGGTCATCGAATATCAGCTTCCGAAACTGGAAACGCCGGATGGGGAGCGGGTTCTGGCGGAAAATATCACCTTAAAGATAAGAGGACCGGAAAAAATATGCATTGTCGGCCCGAACGGGGCAGGTAAAACGACACTGCTGAAAAAGATTGCGGCAGAGCTGAAAGAACGGGAGGATCTCCGCGTAGATTATATGCCGCAGAATTATGAGGATCAGCTGGATCTTTCCATGACGCCGGTCGATTTTCTGGATTCCACCGGGGAGAAGAGTGAGAGGACGAAGATTCGGACGTATCTCGGATCGCTGAAGTACACGGCAGACGAGATGGATCACCCCATCCGCGAACTGTCCGGCGGCCAGAAGGCAAAAGTATTGCTTCTGAAAATGAGCCTTGGCAATGCCAATGTGCTGATTCTGGATGAACCAACCCGAAACTTTTCACCCTTATCGGGACCGGTCATAAGAAAAATGCTCCGCGAATTTCCAGGCGCCATCATCAGCATTTCGCATGACAGGAAGTATATCGGAGAGGTGTGCGGGAAGGAGTATCTGCTGGAAAAAGACGGACTCAGACTGATCAGAGAAGAAAAATAAAAATATTCGATAACGAAAAATACGACGGTGGCTGGCCGTCGTATTTTTCCGTAGAGAGATTATGTTTGTCTTAAGAGAAGGTTTCGCAGCAGATTCTGTTCCGGTGAAGTCGGGAAAAATGTTAATTTTATATTGAATTAGGTCGGGAAAAATGTTAAATTAGAGTAAGAATAACCAGGGAAAAATGTGAAATAATAAAAAAGAGAAATGGAGGAAGATCAGCATGCGTCGATTTGCAATGGATAAACTATTAGACTGGAAGAAAAAAAGTAACAGAAAACCACTGATTTTAATGGGAGCCCGGCAGGTTGGTAAAACGTGGTTAATGAAAGAATTTGGTAAGACATATTATGAAAAAACCGCCTACATTTCTTTTTACAATAATCAGAGAATGCAGGCGGTTTTCGATACGGATTTCGATATAAAACGTATTATTATGAACCTCAATATTGAATCAGGCGTAACGATCACCCCAGAGAATACATTGATTGTTCTGGATGAAATTCAAAATGCACCGAAAGCGTTGGAATCTTTGAAATATTTTTGCGAAGAAGCACCGGAATATCATGTAATAGCAGCAGGTTCACTTCTTGGCGTGGCGCTTCATGAGGGAATATCCTATCCGGTGGGAAAAGTAGATTTACTGGATTTATATCCATTCAATTTTAGAGAATTCCTGTGCGCTATGGACGAAGAAGGGCTGGAAAGTGCATTGGAAACAAAGGATTACAATTTAATTGACAATTTTGCGGATAAATATTTGTTCTGGCTGAAAAATTATTATTATACAGGCGGCATGCCAGCAGTTGTGGATGCATTTCGGCTGAACAAAGATTATGCAGAGGTACGACAGATACAGAGTGATATTGTACGGCAGTATGAGGGTGATTTTGGAAAGCACATTGAAGCAAAAGTTCTCCCAAGAATACGAATGGTATGGGATTCTATTCCGATGCAGCTGGCGAAGGAGAATAAAAAATTTTTCTTTGGACAGATAAAGAAAGGAGCCAGAAGCAGCGAATTCGAAATAGCAATTCAGTGGCTTCTGGATTGTGGATTAGTATATAAAGTCAACCGGGTAAATGAGCCTCATATGCCGCTGAAGGCGTATAAAAATATGAATGCATATAAATTATTCGTACTGGATGTAGGACTGCTCGGAGCAATGAGTGAACTGCCAGCAGAATCCATATTGGAGGGTAACGATATTTTTGTTGAATTTAAAGGCGCGCTTACAGAACAGTACGTTCTGCAGCAGTTGATTTCAGATACCCCTTATACGCCATATTATTATGGAAATGAAAAAGCAACTTTCGAGCAGGATTTTCTGATTCAGAAGGCAAAGAGTATTGTGCCGATTGAAGTAAAGGCGGAACAGAACATTCGATCCCATAGTCTTAAAACATATTGCGAAAAATTCCAGCCGGAAGAAGCAGTTCGATTTTCAACATTGAAGTATAAAGAGCAGGAGCGGATGGTAAATATACCATTATACGCTGTTTGCAACTTATAAATTAAAACAGCTATAAATCCCACGAAAGAAGGTGATCCCCATGCCATTTAAAACCATCCGAAACGACATCACAAAAGTTCATGCCGATGCGATCGTCAACACAACCAACCCTTAGCCAGTTTACGTGAAAACGTATCAGAGGGGCGGTTACTTTAATCAAAGCCAGACGTTCCACCCGTTTTACCAGCCGGAGAAGATCAAAAAGGAAGAACTGGACAAAATTCTCGAAGCCGACAGCATCGCTGATGACAGCACAATCCAGAATGCTTTTTACGATGCCCCGACAGTTGTCTATCTGTTTACACCGTATACCTACCCAAACGACGCACAGGACTGCTGCGTTGCAAAATCATTTACGATCAGGCAGAATAAACCGAAAAATCCCGGGGAAATATGTGAACTTCCGGGGTTCATTTTGGATGGAAATATTCTTGCAATTTTACAGCGCAGTTATTATAATAAAGACAAGTTCTGCGGTAAACTCATTTTTCGCAGAAAACGCCAGAAGCGGAGGCTGACGTTCAAAAAACAAAAAAGGAGCGTAAGAGAAATGGCAAAAATTTTAATCAGCCCTTCTAAATATTTACAGGGCGCAGGGGAAATGAAAAACATCGGAACATATGCGGCAAAATACGGAAAGAAAGCACTGGTTCTGATCAGCCAGGGAGGCTACAGACGGATCGGAGCAATGATCGAAGAAAGCTTTGCGGGAAGCGACTGCGACGTTGTTTTTGATTATTTCAACGGCGAGTGCTGTGAGAGTGAGATCAACCGTCTGGTTGCTATCGTGAAAGAAAAAGGCTGTGATCTGGTTATCGGTGTCGGCGGAGGCAAAATTTTTGATACCGCAAAAGCAGTTGCCTACTACGCAGAAACACCAGTATTCATCTGCCCGACCATTGCATCGACCGATGCACCGTGCAGCGCACTGTCTGTTGTATACACAGAAGAGGGTGTATTCGAGAGATACCTCTTCCTTCCGGCAAACCCGAACCTGGTTCTGATGGACACTGACATCATCGTAAAATCTCCAGTCCGCCTGACCGTAGCCGGAATGGGTGATGCACTTGCCACCTATTTTGAAGCAAGAGCCTGCCAGAGAAGCGGAGCTACTTCCTGCGCCGGTGGAAAAACAACCGAGGCAGCGATGGCACTCGCGAAACTCTGCTTTGACACTCTGATGGAAGAAGGCGTAAAAGCCAAAATCGCTCTTGAAGCCGGCGTATGCACCCCGGCAGTCGAGAAAGTCATCGAGGCCAACACCCTCCTTTCCGGAATCGGTTTTGAAAGCGCAGGCCTCGCAGGAGCCCACGCCATCCACAACGGCTTTACCGTACTCGAGGAATGCCATCACATGTACCACGGTGAAAAAGTAGCCTTCGGAACCCTGACTCAGCTCGTCCTGGAAAACGTACCGCTTGATGAACTCGAAGACATCATCTTATGGTGCATCGAAGTCGGTCTCCCAGTCACCTTGGCTGAACTCGGTGCCGGAAACGTAACCGACGACCAGCTCATGGAAGTAGCCAAAACCGCATGCGCAGAGAACGACACCCTCCACAACATGCCATTCGAAGTAACCCCGGAGACCGTCTTCGCCGCCATTAAAGCAGCCGACGCCTACGGTAGATACTATCTCGACGAAGAAGAATAACCCGTATGAAAAAAGATCTCCTGCCAACCCCAGGAGATCTTTTTTCATACCCAAATTTAATCAATACAAAAAATAGAAGTTTCCAACTCCCTTCCTATATGTTAAAATAAACTCACCCCATTTCACAGAAAAAACATAAACCCATGTTAAAGTAAAATGGTAAAAATATCAAACATAAAAACATAACGAGATCAGGAAAAAGCACGAGCGGGCAGGCAGCCGGGCGTTTTCCGTCCGTCATATAAAGGAGACAAAACTCATGGAAAAATTAAAAATCCTAGTAGTAGACGACGAAAGCCGCATGCGCAAACTCGTCAAAGATTTCTTAGTAAAAGCCGGATACGACGTCATCGAAGCCGGTGACGGCGAACAGGCCGTAGACACCTTCTACGCCCAGAAAGACATCGCCCTCATCATCCTCGACGTTATGATGCCCAAAATGGACGGCTGGCAGGTCTGCCGCGAAATCCGCCAGAACTCCAAAGTCCCGATCATCATGCTCACCGCCAAAAGCGAAGAACGCGATGAACTCCTCGGCTTTGACCTCGGCGTAGACGAATACATCTCAAAACCATTCTCCCCGAAAATCCTCGTCGCCCGCGTCGAAGCCATCCTGCGCCGCAGCGGCAAAACCGGCGAAGACGACGTATTAGAAGCCGGCGGCATCCGCATCGACAAAGCCGCCCACATGGCATCCATCGACGGAAAACCGATGGAGTTAAGCTATAAAGAATTCGAACTCCTCACCTACTTCCTCGAAAACCAGGGAATCGCCCTCTCCAGAGAAAAAATCCTGAACAACGTCTGGAACTACGACTACTACGGCGACGCCCGCACCATCGACACCCACGTCAAAAAACTTCGCAGCAAAATGGGAGACAAAGGCGATTTAATCAAGACCATCTGGGGCATGGGCTATAAATTCGAGGCGGACGAATCATGAACGGAACAGAAAAACAAAATGAGACTTCTGTGGAGATGCCTGCAGAAGATTCCCGTGTGACAATGGGAAACCAGACGGAGAAAAAGCACCGGTTTCACTTGAAAATGCCACAAAAGGGAAGAAAACACTCCGTCAAAAAACGAATTGCCTACACTTTTATTGCGACCATGGCAGCTACCCTGCTTATCATCGGCCTGATCAATTACTTCTTTCTCGGGTCCTTTTATATCCGGGATAAAGAACACATTCTGGCAGAGAGCTTTCAGAAACTGAATGCGACAGGCGGAGACAGCGACAATATCCCTGATACCTTCGAGCAGTTCTGCGCTACCAACAACCTGAAAGTCATTATTACCGGACCGGAGCTCAGCAGCTTCGTCTATTCCAACGCAACCGACCGCCAGAGCCTCCAGACCCTGATCTTCGGCCTGATCAGCGGAAATGAGCAGGCAAATACCAAAGTCGTTGACAGCAAAGACAACTATCAGATCCAGAAATTCTACGACAGCCACGCCGATGCCGAGTATCTGCAGATCATCGGCTGGTTTGACAATGGAAATTGCTACTTTGCAAGATGCCCGCTGGAGAGCATCACGGATGCGGTCGGCCTTTCCAACCAGTTTTACCTCTTTATCGGCATTCCGATCATCATCATCGGTGCCATTGTGATCTGGATCATCACCCGCCAGATCGTCCGTCCGGTGCAGGAGCTGACCGAAATTTCGAAAAAAATGGCAGCCCTTGACTTCGATGCCCGCTACGTGAGCGGCGGAAAAGACGAGATCGGCGAGCTTGGAAACAACTTCAATGTCATGTCCGAACAGCTTGAGCAGGCGATTTCCGAGCTGAAAAGTGCGAACGTTGAGCTGCAGAAAGATATTGACAAAAAAACGCAGATTGATGAAATGCGCCGCGAGTTCCTCTCAAATGTCACACATGAGCTGAAAACCCCGATCGCTCTGATTCAGGGTTATGCGGAAGGCCTGAAAGACAACATCAACGACGATGAGGAAAGCCGCGAGTTCTACTGTGATGTCATCATCGACGAGGCGGCAAAGATGAACGAGATGGTCAAAAAACTCCTGAACCTGAACCAACTCGAGTTCGGTGAGGATCAGGTCAATATGGAACGGTTCGATCTGAACGCCGTGATCAGAGGCGTGCTGCAGTCCTCCGACATCCTGATCCGCCAGAAAGAGGCAAAAGTGCTCTTTACCGGCGGCGACCCGCTCTATGTCTGGGGCGATGAATTCAAAGTCGAGGAGGTTATCACCAACTATCTGACGAATGCCCTAAACCATCTGGACTACGACCACACGATTGAGATCACCTGCAAAAAAGAAGGGAATGTCGTAAAGACAACCGTTTTCAATACCGGGGACCCGATCCCGGAGGAGGATCTCGACAAGGTATGGGTGAAATTCTTCAAGGTGGACAAAGCGAGAACAAGGGAATACGGCGGAAGCGGCATCGGCCTTTCCATCGTAAAAGCCATTATGGATTCCTTCCAGCAGCAGTGCGGCTGCCAGAATTACGACAACGGTGTGGCATTCTGGTTCACACTGGAGGCAGATGGAAAAACGGAAGAAGCATGATTGCAAAAAGCGTGCCAGAAAAAGGAAATACAGCCTTTTCCTGGTGCGCTTTTCTTGCATAAAGGAAAAAGATGGTGTAGAATAATAGCACAAACGGTCAAAAAGAGAGGGAGAGAAGAGATGGCGGATTCCAACAGTACAAAGAGTGCGCTTGCAGATGCAATGAAAAAATTGATGGTACGCAAGTCTTTTGCAAAAATCAGTATTTCAGATCTCTGCGAGGAATGCGGTCTGAACCGGAAAAGCTTTTATTATCATTTTAAAGATAAATACGATCTGGTAAACTGGATCTTTTATGTGGACTTTCTGACAAACATGGGCGGAAAGAACTTTGAGAATGAATGGGATGTGCTGGTGGCGGTCTGCAATATTTTCTATCAGAATAAAGCATTTTACCAGAGTGCCCTGAGGATCGAAGGGCAGAACAGTTTTAAGGATTACTTTTACGAGATGCTCGAGCCGGTCATGGCGTTTTTTGTACAGGATCTCTTTCAGGTACAGAATCAGAAACTGTTTGTAACGTTCTTCTGTGATGCCTTCCTGACCGCAGTTCTGCGCTGGTTTTCCATGGAAAGCGAGCTGGAACCGGAAACGTTTGTCGAAGAACTGAAAGAAGTGATATATAGATCATCAGAAAAAATAGCAGCCAAAGCGGAACCAAAGAAATAAAATTCCGCTTTGGCTGTACTTTTATGCATCTGCGAGCAGTTCACGGTAAAATATATTCCGAAGAGACAACTCTTCAAAGGAAACGGTGGGCGTATCGAGTGTGCGGGCCATGTGATCCGGCAGAAGCAGCAGATACGCCGGATGGGCGGTGATAATCTGCTCAATTTTGCGGGAGTCTTCCTGCACTTCGATCGGGAAGAATGGCTGTATGGGGGTGAAGCGGTACTGTTGAACAACATCGGAAACAGCCCGGATACTTTCTTTTGAGCACGAATCATCTGCGACCAGAAAGAAAAAGACACTCTGTTCCATCTGGGAATACAGGTGGTCAAAAGAGAGCAGATAAGCGGCAGCATCTGCATCCTGATAGACTTTGTGCATACCGAACAGCGTTTTCTGATGGCGCAGGGCTTTTGCCATGGAAGCCGTTGAGGGGGCATCAATTGGAAGAGAAACCATCAGGTTCGGGCAGGATAAAAGCAGTTTCTGCTGTTTTTCGGTAAGCGGCGTATTGGAAAGAAACCAGAGAAACGCGCATTCCGGATGCGACTGGATGACGGCAAGGTAGGATTCCATATCCTCATGATGATCCATGGAGCGGAGCTGATAAGAGTAGATGCCGTATGTCAGACCGGTTCTGACCACGGATGCAAAAAACGAGGAATCGTAAGTGTCCGGGATGCGGCTGTCGAGACGGAGCTTGACAACCCAGGGAACAGCAAAGGAAAGTTCTTTCTGCTTCTGGCGCAGAATCTGCGCACCGTAGGTAAAACTGTTGTAGCCGATGTTGATGCCGAACTGACGAAGCGCTTCCGGATCGTTGCTGCGCAGCAGAAAGTCGATCGCCTGATAATACGGGCTTTCATCGTTGCGCAGAAGATCCTGAAAAATGGCAAAAATCTGATTCTGAAAGCGGCCGCGGGAAAACTGGCGGCCAAGATCGCAGAGCTTGCGGACGCTGCGTTTCGGATCTGCGTCCATCTCCACCATCGCGCGTGCAACTGTTGTGTCGATCAGTGCGCGGGTGATGTCCTGTGAATTCATAATGTGTTCCTCCGATCAAGTAAAATAAGCTGTTTTTATCATAGCAAAAAGAACACGGTAAAAACAGGGACAAAGAACAGGAATTGTCTAAAAACTCCATTCCTTAAGGAAAATTTACCAGATCTTCAGAAGAAATTTCTTTTTCTTTTGTGGAAAAAGTGGTAAAATAAAGTTAGATGGTACAAACTATCGATTCTGCCGCGCCAAAAACGCGGCGGAACCATCCGAAACGATTCCAGAAAAATAGGAAAAACGAAATGGTTTTCGAACATGGAAGATAAAAGGAGGCGTTTTGCATGAAATTTGATATGCACTGCCACACAAAAGAGGGTTCGATGGATGGAAAAGTCATGATTGAGGAGTACATCCGAACACTGAAACGAAAAGGATTTGGAGGAATGTTGGTATCCGACCACGATTCCTATGACGGATACCGCGAGTGGAAGAATGCCATCAAGGGAAGAGCACACCAGGATTTTGTGGTATTAAAAGGTGTTGAGTACGATACGTGCGACTGCGGCCACATTCTTGTGATTATGCCGTTCGGCGTAAAATTAAAAATTCTGGAGCTGCGCGGTCTGCCGGGATCGATCCTTGTCAAGATCGTCCATGCGTACGGCGGAATTTTAGGACCGGCGCATCCGTACGGCGAAAAATTTATGAGCATGATCAGCACGAATGAACGGAAGAAAAAGTATCAGCAGCGGATTGCCCAGCTTCTCCCGCAGTTCGATTTTGTTGAAATTTTCAATGCGTGTGAGAGCGCGGAGACGAACGCAAAAGCGAAACGGCTGGCGGAGAAATTCAATAAGCCCGGCTTTGGCGGAAGCGATGCGCACCGGCTGGACTGCATCGGAAAAGCGTATACCGAGCTGCCAGATACTATCAGAAGTGAGGATGATCTGATCGCCTACGTAAAAACGTGCCCACAGATCGAATGCGGCGGCGAACATTACAACGGAACGACGAAAGACCGGATCGGCCGCCTGAACATGGTGCTTGTGGATTCGTTCTATTTCTACAACAAACTTGCAAATGGCTGGCGCTGGCGGAAGCGGAGACGTGAGCTGTTTGATATCATAGAGAAAAAACTCTGATGAATGCCTGGCAAAAAAGCGTGCCGGAAACGTTTCGTTCGGCACGCTTTTTCCTGCCCTGTATTTGAATCGAAAAAGAGAGGAAACATACGTATGCTTGCAATATTTCTTGCGCCGGTCTACATACTGGCAAATGTATTTACCGCCTACTGGCTGCTGCGGTGGATGAAGGAGGTGCATCCTTTGTTCCGCCATCCGGCCGTGCTGGGTGTCATTTTGGTGCTGTATGCATTTTTTGCACTTTCCCTGCTGACGAGCTTTCTGATCAAAAGAGATCCCGTTCACCGGATTTTAAAGGTCATCAGCAACTGCTGGCTTGGCATGTATCTGTATTTTCTTGGCTTCACCGCGATTCTGGTGCTGCTGCGCTTCATTTTTGCGCATACGGCACTGACGAAAACTTGGCTGTATTCTCCGATGGGATTGAAAGCGGTCGGCCTTGGCGCGATCCTTTTTGTGACGGGAATGTGCATCTACGGAATGGTGCATGCAGTCCATATTTACACGACACGATATGAGGTTCCATCGAAAAAGGATGCACATCTGAAAATTGCTCTCGTCGCAGATCTTCATCTGGGGTACAGCATCGGCAGTCATCAGATGGAAGAGATGGTGGAAAAAATTAATGCTGAGGAGCCGGATGTCGTTGTGATTGCCGGGGATATTTTTGATAATGAGTACGATGCCATCTATGAGCCGGACCGCGTGGCGGATCTTCTGGCGGGCTTAAAGAGCCGGTACGGCACGTACGCCTGCTACGGCAACCACGATCTCGATGAGAAGATTCTCGCGGGCTTTACGTTTGAGACGAAGGAGGAGCGCATCGCCGACCGCCGGTTCGGTGAGTTTCTGGACCGCGCGAAGATTCATCTGCTGGAGGATGATGTGGTCTGTATCGATGATGCCTTTTATCTGGCGGGCCGAAAAGATCCCGACCGGATCCGCAAAACGCAGGAGACACGCGACACGCCGTCCGAACTGCTTACCGGACTGGACCAGTCGCTTCCAGTTTTTGTGATTGACCACCAGCCGTCGGAGCTGACCGAGCTGGCAGAGGCAGGCGCAGACCTTGATCTTGGCGGCCATACGCACGACGGACAGCTCTTCCCAGGCAATATCCTTACCGGCCTGATGTGGGAGAATGCCTGCGGGATGAAGAAAGTCGGAGACATGTACAGCATCGTCACATCCGGCGTGGGTCTCTGGGGACCGCCGATGCGGATCGGGACGAAAGCGGAAGTGGTGATCATCGATTACGGAAAATAAGGGTTGACAAAACCGGAACGCAGAATTATAATACAACAAAACTACGAAACAGAGGTTATCAACGATGAACGAGATGCACAGCGTACAGATGCACAGGGACGACGATTGATAGCGCTTGTATCAAAGTGAAGACTACTATACTTCACAGGTACAGGCGCTGATTGTGTTGTACCTGTGTGGAAGATAAGGCAAAGGGAAACCACACTGGGAGAAAAAGAAATACCCCGTGTGGTTTTTCTTTGCCATTTTTTATCCATGCGGGAATGACTTGAAATTTACATCAGAGAAGGGTTGTGATCGTATGGGACATACAGATTATGTCCATATGGATTTTCTGCTGATTTTGCGGCGATAAAGAAAAATCAGAACAGAAAGGCAGAAAAGACTATGAAGACAGAAATGAATACCGTAAAAGTAAGAAAAACAGAGGAACTCGAAGCAGAGCAGTTAGGAGCACACATCGGCGAAATCGTGCGGCTGCATGGAAGCATTTACAAAATCCGAAAAATGAGCTCATTTGCATTTGTGCTGCTTCGGACGAAACGGCAGATGGTACAGTGCGTGTACGAGCCGGCGTATGCCCGGTTTGCATTGGAGGAATTAAAAGAAGAGGCGTGTGTCCGGTTTACCGCGGAGGTGATCCGTGAAGAGCGTTCCAGAAGCGGGTATGACCTGCATCTGTTAGACGTGGAAATCCTCTCCGAGCCGGAAGAAGTACCGCCGGTTGTCATCAACCAGAAGCGGGTCAACACTTCCATCGAGAACCTGCTGGACTACCGGCCTATCACGCTGCGAAATGAAAAAGAGCGCGCGGTTTTCCAGATTCAGGCCAGGATCTGTCAGGCGTTCCGCGAATTTCTGGATGGACAGCACTTCACCGAAATCCACACACCGAAGCTCGTAGCAGCGGGAGCCGAGGGCGGAGCTAATATCTTCTCCCTGTCGTATTTCGGCGAACAGGCATATCTGGCGCAGAGCCCGCAGTTTTACAAGCAGATGATGGTCGGCGTCTTCGAGCGTGTCTACGAGATCGCACCGGTCTTCCGGGCGGAGAAGCACGACACGGCGCGTCATCTGAATGAATATACAAGCGTGGACTTTGAGATGGGCTATATCGAGAATTTTGAGGACATCATGGCGATGGAGCAGGAAATGCTGCGGTACACATTTGGACGGCTGCAGGAGACATGCGGAGCGGAGCTTTCGCTTTTAAAAGCAGAGGTGCCGGTGATCACGGAGATTCCGAGAATCCGTTTTTCCGAGGCGAAAGAGCTGGTGAGCCGCGTATACAAAAGAGCCTTTTCGGAGAAACTGGACTTTGAACCGGAGGAGGAAAAACTGCTGTGCGAATACGTGAAGAAAACGACAGGCAGTGACTTCGTATTTGTGACACATTATCCAAGCGCCAAGCGCCCGTTCTACGCGATGGACAGCAGAGAAAATCCGGCAGAGACGGAAAGCTTTGACCTTCTGTTCCGCGGCCTTGAGGTGACGACCGGCGGCCAGCGCATCCACAATTACCGGGAGCAGGTGGAAAAGCTCGAAAGCCGCGGCATGCATGTTGAAGCGTTTGAGAGCTATCTAATGATGCACCGCTGCGGCATGCCCCCGCACGGCGGCCTCGGTCTTGGGCTGGAGCGGTTTACGGCACGGCTTCTCGGATTTGAAAATGTGCGGAACGCATCCCTGTTTCCAAGAGACATTCACCGTCTGATTCCGTAAACCAGAAGAGTGTAAAAAACTCCGGCGAAGCCGTGGCGCAGATCCACGGGCTTAGCCGGAGTTTCATAAGGTTTCCCTCCCTTTTGAAAGATAGCGTAACCGTTTGGATCTTTCTGTTATACATCAGGGGAGTGAAAATGACAAATTGTTTATTGCAGACAGGATTGCTGTATAAAAGTCAGAATTTTTGCAGAAATGAGCCTTGTAAAGCGTCCGAAAATAGGCTATACTAAACAAGGTTTGGCTGCCGGCAGAATCTGGCAGTATCGGCAAATATTGGAAAAAAGAAAGACGGGAGTTTCCCGGTTTGAGGATAGGAAAATATGAAATTATATGACATTTCCGGAGAGCAGTTTTCCGCAATGGACGCGCCGCGTCATCTGATGACGGAGGAAGGAACGGCGCAGACGACGCTCGACCGGTCACTTGGCATCTGTCAGGTGGCGGAGCTTGAGGGAAAAGTGACAAGAGAAGTGCTCGAGGAGGTCATGGAAGAAGACTGTGAACGTCTCCTGATCCGCGGCGATGCGCAGATTACACGCGATGGGGCAGATTACCTGGCAGAGAAAAAACTGGTGCTGCTCGGTGTGGAGCAGGAAACCGTCGGAAATGAGACATCAGGGAATGATGTTCATCAGCAGTTACTGAAAAAAGGCACGGTGATTGTTGAAAATCTGAATCTGGAGAAAGTGACCTCTGGTCATTATTTTCTCGTGGCTGCGCCGATCCAAAAGAAACACCAATACGGCGGCCCGATCCGTGCGGTTCTGATCGAAAATTAGGAAATGCCCTGTGTGAATCCGAAAATGCAATGTGAAACATAACAGAAAGAGAAAAACAGGAAAAAGTGTTCCCGCGTGGGACACTTTTTTTGATATGTCCAAAACGAGGGAATTTTGGGTTGTATTTTCCAAATATGGAGAATATAATGAGAAAAAGCCAGGATGTGGTATTCAAAACCAGATCAATTCCGGGCGAAAATATTAAACTATTACAAAGGAGATCGTGAACAATGGATGCAAAAATGAAAGTAGAAAGAGCCGCTGCAGGCGCTGCGATCGATGGTGTTTTAAAATATGTGAACCACGGAGACGACAGAACAAAAGCACTGCTGAATCTGACGGATTTCGTACAGAAATTTACCGGAAATATGTTTGCGGAGAAAACGTTCGACAACATCCGCACCATGCTGCAGAACCCGGACAACAAATGGGTACAGTACGTCAACCGAGGACTGGACGAGCTGGATCCGCAGGTGATCAAAATGACCGCTTTAAACCTGGGATTCCAGGCAGCTTTCGTCGGAACGAAACAGATCCGTATGAACCGTGAAAAATACAACTGCAACATTCCATGGACGATGCTGATGGATCCGACAAGTGCCTGTAACCTGCACTGCACCGGATGCTGGGCAGCAGAATACGGCCACAAGCTGAATCTTTCCTATGAGAAACTTTCGGATATCATAAGCCAGGGAAAAGAGCTGGGAACCTACTTCTACATGTTCACCGGCGGCGAACCGCTTGTGCGCAAAAAAGACATCCTGCGTCTGGCAGAAGAGCATCATGACTGTGAATTCCACTGCTTCACCAATGGAACCCTGATCGACGAGGAGTTCTGTGAGGCGGTTCAGAAGCTCGGCAATATCTCCTTCTCCCTGTCTCTGGAAGGCTTCGAGGAGGTCAACGACGGACGCCGCGGCGAGGGTATTTTCGATAAAGTTCTGGCAGCCATGGATCTGATGAAAAAACACGGTCTGCTTTTTGGTACTTCCATCTGCTACACAAGAGCAAACCTCGAGACCGTTACAAGTGACGAGTTCCTGGATCTTTTGATCGAGCACGGATGCCGTTACAGCTGGTATTTCCACTTCATGCCGGTCGGCATGGACGCTGCACCGGAGCTGATGCCGACGGTTGAGCAGAGAAAATATATCTATCACAGACTGCGTGAGATCCGTTCCGATAAGAGCGACAAACAGATCTTTGTTATGGATTTCCAGAACGACGGTGAGTTCGTCGGAGGCTGTATCGCAGGAGGAAGAAACTACTGCCATATCAATGCAAACGGCGATGTGGAGCCGTGTGTTTTCATCCATTACTCCGGCGCCAACATCAACGAAGTTTCCCTGATCGAAGCACTGCAGCAGCCGTTGTTCCAGGCATACCGCGATGGACAGCCGTTCAACCGCAACCACCTGCGTCCATGTCCGATGCTCGAAAATCCGGAACTGCTGCGTGAGATGGTAGAGAAGACCGGCGCGAAGTCAACCGACCTGCAGTCTCCGGAGAGCGCAGAGCATCTGTGCGGAAAATGTGATCTGTATGCTGCTGAGTGGAAAAAAGCCGCAGACGAGCTGTGGGCAGAGAATCCGCATCACAAACAGAGATATGAGAACTATAAGAAAGAGAACCTGGACGAGGAGGCAAAAGCTTCCACAGAGGAGATTCTTTCCGGAATCCGCGGATAACGCGATCGATGAATCGAAGATAAAATAGAAGCAAGACACCGGAAAATGGGACGAAAACCTGTTTTCCGGTGTCTATTTGTGCGGGCAGTGAGCCAAAGTCCGGTCTTGCAGAAAGTGACCGGATCCCGTATACTATAGAGAAGCAAAGCGATATTTTAACGACAGAGAGGATTAAAAAATAGAAGATGAACGATTCATTTTTACAGAAACAGGGCGTAAGCGGGGCGTTAATTGAGAGTGTGCAGAAATTCCGCGAGAGCTATCCAGTGGCGGGGGGCTTAGAGAACCGCATGAGCACGCCGGAAATCCCGTTTTTCGGAAAAGAGATTCTGGAGATGGCAATTGCCGCGCTGCTGCAGGGCGAAAATCTGCTGCTGACCGGCGAGAAGGCAACGGGAAAAAACGTGCTGGCAGAGACACTGGCGTATGTTTTCGGAAGACCGACGTACAACGTTTCCTTCCATGTAAACACAGGAAGCGCCGAGCTGATCGGAACCGATACGTTCCAGAACCAGGAGGTCACACTCCGGAAAGGCAGCATTTACCGCTGTGCAGAGGAAGGCGGTTTTGGCATTCTCGATGAGATCAACATGGCGAAAAACGATGCGGTCAGTGTTCTTCACGCCGCGCTCGACTACCGCCGCATCATCGATGTGCCGGGCTACGATAAAATTCCGCTTCACCCGGCGGCGCGGATGATCGGAACGATGAACTACGGCTATGCGGGAACGAGAGAGCTGAACGAGGCGCTGGTGTCCCGCTTTCTGGTGATTGACATGCCGCCGCTTACAGAAGAGACACTGTTTTATTTGATACAGTCAAAATTCCCGGATCTGAAACCGGCGGCACGCGAAGCGCTGGCCGGCCTTTACCTCGATCTGCAGAAAAAGGCAAAACAGGCGGAAATCACCACGCGCGCGCTCGACCTCCGCGGTCTGTTCGGAGCGATCGGCACGATGCGCCAGGGGCTGTCCCCGTATCTTGCGGTGCAGATCGGCATTGTCAATAAATGCTTTGACCTGTTTGAAAAAGAGATTGTGCGGGATGTCGTGCGCACGCGGATTCCGGAAGAGTGGACGCCGCAGGATATTTTTTAGAGGAAATACGTATGGTGACAGAGGAAACATTAAAAACGCATGAGATGGAGCTGGAAAGCCGGATCCGCAATCTCGTCTGGACTGTCAGCGGCGACTACACGCTGAAGCTGAACCCGGATGTGGAGCGGTATGCGAAAGAGCCGGATACGGTACTGTACGACACAATCCGCCAGGGCGCCTTTTCGTGTTACTTTGATCGGGGAGCCTACAGCCTGTATCTGGTGAAGAAGGTTTACAGCGGCGCAGCGGAGGGAGAACTGATGATGCTCGCCCAGCTGGTGACGGAGGAGGCCGTATCGAAGCGGCTCGAAAGCGAGCGCCCCGGTGTCAAGGGCTTTCGAAGGAGAGCAGCGGAGGAAATACTGGACCACTCTTTTGAAACTCTATCCAGAAATGAGACAGGCCGCCTGAAACTGGAGTATCTACGCGGAAGAAGAGAGGAGGACGAGGGAAAAAGCCCTTCATACTCGGGGAAAACGAGGGAGTGGATGGAGCTGCTGAAGCACGCATCCGAAACAGCGGATACAATGGAACTGATCCGGGTGACGGACGAGCTGTACAATAAGGTCGTCGATCCCGCATTTGTGAAAAAGCACGGTGATCTTGCCTCGGTTCTTGCGGTAACGATCGAGGAGCTCACCGAGTATTCCTGGAAGGATTTCCTTTCGGAGGAACTGTACGAGGACGGGCTCGAGACATATCTGGAGCGAGTTTCGCTTGATATGACAAATTTCACATCAAAAGAGGCGGAAGAGAAGAAAGAAAAAACAGCGGGAAGCGATACCAAAAAGATCGTTGTCGTCGATGAGAAAGCGTTGGCACGGATGTATCAGTACATTCAGCGCAATTACGGAAAAACGTGGCTCTCGGAGAGCGAGGAGAAAAGCCGGAATTACCAGCTCTGCCGCGGCATCCACAGCGACTGCAGCCTCTATTACACGGAGGGTGTGCTGAAAAATCCGGTCGGAAAGTATTATCAGCTCTCCTACGCGCAGAAGCAGAAGGATAAAAACCTTCATGCCTATTACGACCAGCACCGCGCGGTGCGGCAGAACATTTCGCTGCTGTATCAGGAACTGAAAAAAGCGATGCTGCTGCAGGAGGATCAGTCGTTTGCGGATGCAGACCACGGAATTTTACAGCCCGCGCGGATGTGGAAGGTGGGACGGAGCCAGAATGCGGATCTGTTCCGGCTGGAGCAGCGGCGGAATTCGCTGGATTTTGTCGTGGATATTCTCGTAGATGCGAGCGGTTCCCAGCGGCCGCGCCAGGAGAATGTGACACTGCAGACGTACATTCTGGCGGAGACCTTAAGCCGCCTGCACATCCCGTTCCGCGTGATGAGCTTCTGTACGTTCTGGGATTACACGATCCTGCACCGGATGCGCGATTACGACGATCCGCGGGAGAAGAACAGCAATATTTTTGAGTATATCACATCCTCAAACAACCGCGACGGGCTTGCTGTCAAGGCGGCGGGGATGGATCTTTTAAAACGCCAGGAGGACCGGAAGCTGCTGATCCTCTTAAGCGACGGAAAGCCGTACGATGTGCTGGTGAACCGGCCGAATGCGAGAAATCCAAAGCCGTACCGGGATGACTATGCACTGCATGACACGGCAACTGAGGTGCGGCGCCTCAGGCAGCAGGGTGTCTCGGTGCTTGGGGTCTTTGTAGGCGAGGAGACGGAGCTTATGGCGGAGCAGAAGATTTTCGGCAAGGATTTCGCGTATGCGCGCGATATCCGCAACTTTTCCCATATGGTGGGAAGCTATTTAAGAAGAAAAATCGAAGAATAAACGAGCGGAATGCTCCAGGCGGAAAGTGAAAAACTTTTATCCGGAGCATTTTTTTCGATTTTTTTACGCAAACAGGTTGACATTTCCCACAAAATCTCCTAGAATGTTCTATAACGAACTGTTTAATATGAAACAGTCATCTATAGAACAGTTGCTTATGGAACAGTCCTTATTCAAACAGTTTTATAACGAACAGATGGGGACGGCAGCAAAGGGGAAAGGAGGAAAAAAGCAGCGTGTGTTGTAAAAAAAGAAAAATCGGCCACGAACTGCGGACGCTGGACAATATGATGTCACGGAACCTGATGGCAGCCGCCAGAGAGCGGGGCGTCGATGAACTGACGGCCATGCACGGGTGGATTTTGGGCTATCTGTGCAGGAACGAGCACAAAGATATTTTCCAGAAAGATATTGAAGCGGAATTTAAGATCTGCCGCTCTACCGTGACCAACATTTTAAAGCTCATGGAGAAAAAGGGCTACATCAAACGGGAGTCCGTTCCCTATGACGCGCGGCTGAAAAAACTGGTGCTGACCGATACCGGAAGAGAGCTTCACGAGAAGACGAAAGATATGATCGATATGCTGGAAGAACAGACGGTTGCGGGAATTTCAAAAGAAGATCTTGACACTTTCTACCGTGTCATCGATCAGGTCAAAAACAACGTAAAAAATATGTTAGGAGAGACATCATGTTAAAAACACTTGGAGCACAGGTAAAAGAGTTTAAAAAAGCCTCCATTGCCACTCCGATTTTCATGATTCTGGAGGTTATCATGGAGATGATCATTCCTCTTATGATGGCATCCATTATCGATAACGGTGTAGAAAAAGGCGATCTCCATCACATTTACGTGGTGGGAGCATTCATGGTAGTGGCAGCAGCCATCGGTCTGTTTGCAGGTATCATGGGCGGAAAATATGGAGCAAAGGCATCTGCCGGATTTGCAAAAAATCTGCGTCAGGCCATGTTTGAAAATATCCAGGAATATTCTTTTTCCAATATTGACAAATTCAGTACAGCAGGTCTTGTCACCCGTCTGACCACAGATGTGACGAATCTGCAGAATGCATATCAGATGATCCTTCGTATGTGCATGCGTGCACCGGCGAGTATGATCATTGCAATGATTATGTCGTTTTACATCAATGCACGCCTTGCGAGCATTTATCTGGTGGCCGTTATTCTTCTTGGAACGTGTCTGTTTCTGATCATGCGGTCTGCAACCAAATATTTCGAGCAGGCATTTCCAAAATATGATGAATTAAATGCGAGTGTGCAGGAAAACGTATCCGCAATCCGTGTGGTAAAAGCGTATGTGCGCGAAGATTATGAGACAGGAAAATTTCACAAAGCGTCCGAAAATATTTATAAAATTTTCTGTAAAGCAGAAGAAAATCTTTCTTTTAATGCACCGCTGATGCAGCTGACCGTGTACAGCTGTATTCTTCTGATCAGCTGGCTCGGCGCCAAAATGATTGTCGGAAGCAGTCTTTCGACCGGAGAACTGATGAGCCTTCTGACCTATTGCATGAACATTCTGATGAGCCTTATGATGCTTTCCATGGTATTCGTTATGATCACAATGAGCCTTGCAAGTGCGCGCCGTATTTCAGAAGTCCTGAATGAGAAGAGTGATCTCGATAATCCGGAGAATCCGGACTTTTCGATTCCGGATGGAAGCATTACCTTCGATCATGTCTATTTCAACTACAAAAAAGGAGCCGGCGAGCCGGTTCTTTCGGATATCAATCTTTCCATCCAATCGGGTGAGACAATCGGTATTATTGGCGGAACCGGAAGTGCGAAGACAAGTCTTGTCAACCTGATCAGCCGTCTGTATGATGTAACAGATGGATCCGTTAAGGTCGGCGGAAAGGATGTCCGCTCCTACGATATGGAAACGCTGCGAAATGAAGTAGCCGTTGTTTTACAGAAAAATGTGCTGTTTTCCGGTACTATTCTCGACAACCTCCGATGGGGTGATAAAAATGCTTCGGAAGAAGAGTGCAAGCGTGTCTGCCGTCTTGCCTGCGCCGATGAATTTATCGATCGGATGCCGGAGGGCTATAACACCTACATCGAGCAGGGCGGATCCAACGTATCCGGCGGTCAGAAACAGCGCCTCTGTATCGCGAGAGCACTGCTGAAGAAACCAAAGGTGCTGATTCTGGATGACAGTACAAGTGCTGTCGATACCGCAACCGACGCGAAAATCCGGAAGGCATTCCTGACTGAGATTCCTGAAACGACAAAGCTGATCATTGCACAGCGTATTTCCAGTGTGCAGGACGCAGACCGCATCATTGTCATGGAGAACGGAAAAGTAAATGGTTTTGGAAGCCATGAGGAATTACTGAAAACCAATGAAATTTACCGCGAAGTATATGAGTCTCAGACCGGTGGCGGCGGAGACTTTGACGAAAAGAGAGGTGAGTAAGGAATGGCAGAGAGAGTACAGCAGGTAAAGGGGCCGGGAGCAAGACCTCCAAGAGGGGTGAAACCGCAGGTCAAGAATCCGATGAAGATCTTTACCAGAATTATGAAATATGTATTAAAGGATTATACGGTACACTGCATCGCTGTTGTCATTGCGATTTTTGTCAATGTCCTGGCAAATGTACAGGGAACGATGTTTATGAAAACGCTGATTGACGGCTATATCACGCCGATGCTGACCCAGCCGGATCCGGATTTTGGCCCGCTGCTCCACGCAATTTTGCGGGTGGCCGGATTTTACGGAATCGGTATTGTGGCTGCGTTCGTTCAGAACCGTACCATGATTTATGTATCCCAGGGAACCCTGCGGAATCTGAGAAATGATCTGTTCGGCAATATGGAAAAGCTGCCGATTAAATATTTTGATACCCATGCGCACGGCGACATCATGTCGATTTATACAAATGATATTGATACCCTGCGTCAGATGATCAGTCAGAGTATCCCGCAGATCATCAACAGTGCAATCACGATTGTCAGTGTCTTTGTCAGTATGCTGATTCTGAACATCCCGCTGACGATTACAACGCTGGTTATGGTATCTATCATGCTGGGAGTGACAAAAAAGGTGGCCGGATTTTCCGGAAATTTCTTTGTAAAACAGCAGAGGGATCTTGGTAAAGTCAACGGCTTTATCGAAGAGATGATGGATGGCCAGAAGGTTGTCAAGGTATTCTGTCATGAAGAGGAGAATATCGAAAAATTCAAAGAAATTAATAACAATCTGTATGAGAGTGCTTACAATGCCAATGCGTTTGCAAATGTTATCGGACCGATCAATGCACAGCTTGGAAATATGAGCTATGTTGTCTGTGCAATTGTCGGTGGTGCACTTGCCCTTGGCAGCGTCGGTGGCTTTACGCTCGGTGGTCTAGCAAGCTTTCTGACCTTCAACAAGAGTTTTAACATGCCGATCAACCAGGTCAGCCAGCAGCTGAACGCAATTGTTATGGCACTTGCAGGAGCGGAACGTATTTTCCGACTGATGGATGAAGAGCCGGAGCTGGACGAGGGGTATGTAACGCTTGTCAATGCGAAGGAAGAAAACGGAAAACTCACCGAGACGAAAGAGCGTACCGGAAAATGGGCATGGAAGCATACGCACCAGGCAGATGGATCTGTGGATTACCGCGAGCTGCAGGGCCGTGTGGTATTCGAACATGTTGATTTCGGCTACAACCCGGATAAAATTGTTTTGCACGATGTATCGCTGTTTGCAGAGCCGGGTCAGAAGATCGCGTTTGTCGGTTCTACCGGAGCCGGAAAGACAACCATTACCAATCTGATCAACCGCTTCTATGATATTCAGAAAGGTAAGATCCGTTACGATGAGATCAACATTGGAAAGATCAAAAAAGATGACCTGAGAAGATCGCTTGGCATTGTTTTGCAGGATACACATCTGTTTACGGGAACGGTAAGAGAAAATATTGCCTTCGGAAAGCTCGATGCGACGGAGGATGAGGTTGTAGCAGCAGCAAAACTGGCGAATGCGCACGGATTCATTATGCGTCTGCCGCAGGGCTATGACACAATGCTGACCGGAGACGGTGCGAATCTGTCCCAGGGTCAGCGGCAGCTTCTTGCGATCGCGCGTGCAGCCATTGCAGATCCGCCGGTACTGATTCTCGATGAGGCGACAAGCTCCATCGATACCCGTACCGAGCGCATTGTTCAGGATGGTATGGATAAGCTGATGAGTGGAAGAACAACCTTTGTTATCGCACATCGTCTGTCCACCGTACGAAACGCCGATTGTATCATGGTTCTTGAGCAGGGACAAATTATTGAGCGCGGTACCCATGATCAGCTGATGGAACAGAAAGGAAAATATTACCAGCTGTATACCGGAAATCAGGTTTCCGCATAGCAGAAAAAACGGAAAAAGTAAGTCCCGCACGACAGAAAATAAAAATCTGTCTGTGCGGGATTTTTTTGCGAAGCAGCGGCTGGTTTTATGTGCGAGTAGCGAAGCGGATTGCGAATATCCGCTTCGAAATGATGATTGCGAGTGATACAGTAAGTTCCCACAGGTTTTTGGGTCTTGAAAAAGACAGCGGGATTTTATAAAATAGAAGAAGCGTTTGAATATATGCAAAGGAGAAAAACTATGGAATACCTGAATACAGCGCAGGAGCTGCTCGATTTTATCATGCGGGGCAAAAGCCCGTTTCATGTGGTAAAAGAAGCCGGCGATCTGCTGAACGAAAATGGATATACAAAACTGGAGGAGACAAAAGAATGGAGTCTCGTTCCGGGCGGAAAATATTATGTGACGAGAAATGAATCCTCGGTGATTGCGTTCCAGATCCCTGAGAGCGCATTTTCCAGCTACCAGATCATCGCAAGCCACAGCGACTGTCCGACGTTTAAAGTAAAGGGAGAGGACCCATTCGTGACGGATGGTCATTACACCCGCCTGAACGTGGAGGGCTACGGCGGAATGATCCGTTCCCCATGGTTTGACCGTCCGCTTTCCCTGGCGGGCCGCATGGTGGTACGTGACGGAAACAGCGTGAAATCCGTGCTGGTTGATGCCGGACGAGATCTGGTGACGATCCCGAATCTGCCGATTCATCTGAATCGTGACATCAACAACGGAATCAAATACAGTGTGCAGACCGACATGCTCCCGATTCTCGGTGATGAGACAGCGAAAGATCATTTTTATGAGCTGTTTCTGCCGGATACCGCAAAAGAGGATATTCTCTCCATGGAGCTTTATCTGTATAACCGAGTGGAAGGATCCATCTGGGGTGCCGGAAAAGAGTTTTTATCCAGTGGGCGTCTGGATGACCTGCAGAGCGCGTTTGGCTCCTTAAAGGGCTTTCTTGCTGCAAAGGCAACAGGCCAGGTCAATGTCTGCGCAATCTTTGACAATGAGGAGGTAGGAAGCCTCACAAAGCAGGGTGCGGATTCTTCGTTCCTGACAGAGACACTGCAGCATATCAATGCAGCCTGTGGAAAAGACACGATTGCATATCACAGAGATCTTGCGGGAAGCTTCCTTGTTTCTGCTGACAATGCACATGCCTTCCACCCGGCGCATGCGGAGAAATACGATCCGAAGAGCCGCGTCTACATGAACGGCGGCGTTGTCATCAAACAGAGTGCAAACCAGAAATACACGACCGATGCTGTTTCGGAAGCCGTAACAAAGATGATTTGCGAGAAGGCCGGCGTACCGTGCCAGGTATTCGCAAACCACGCCGACATTCCGGGCGGAAGCACGCTTGGCGCAATTCTGAACTCTCTTGTCTCGGTGACAAGCGTGGATATCGGAATGGCTCAGCTTGCGATGCATTCCCCGTATGAGACGGCAGGCGCCAAAGATACTGCTTATCTGGTGCAGTTCGCAAAGACCTTCTATGAGACGACACTGGTGCGGACAGAGCATGGATTTTCTCTGGAAGAAAAATAAAAGTTTAAGATAGAAAAAAGCGGCCGGCGGGACTTTTGAAAAGCCTCTGCCGGTCGCTTTTTGCGTACTTGCAAAGTGTGTTTTAAGGATCAGATTATTCTGTCCGGAGTGCCGTAACCGGATCGCTTTTTGCCGCTTTCTTCGACGGAATCAGACCGCCGATCAGGGTCAGAACGACGCTGAGTGCAATCAGAACAAGCGCCGGGACGAGCGGAAGAGAAGCACTGACCTTCGTCGTATCCGCCAGACGGTGGATCAGAAGGTTACCCGGAATCATCAGAAGCAGCGAGAGCCCGATGCCGATCAGTCCTGCACAGAGTCCGATGATGAAAGTTTCGGCATTGAAGACCTGCGAAATATTGCGTTTCGAAGCACCGATCGCGCGCAGGATACCGATCTCTTTCTTACGTTCCAGAACACTGATATAGGTGATGACGCCGATCATAATCGAGGAAACCACAAGGGAAATGCCGACGAAAGCGATCAGCACGTAGCTGATAATGTTGACGATATCCGTGACGGAGGACATCAGAGTGCCGACTACATCGGTGTACGAGATTACCTGCTCGTTTTTGCCTTCTTTTTCCATCGTGTCATTGTAGCCGTCGAGGATGGAGACAACGTGTTCCTTGCTCTCAAAGTTTTTCGGGTAAATGCTGATCGAAGAAGGTTCGTCAAAATCAGCGTAGCCCAGTTTCTGCAGATTGCCCTCATAGGTGGAAGAGCCGGAAGAACTAAGAGAAGCGAAGAGCTCCTTCATATCATCCTCAGTCATATTCATCTGGAAGGCACTTGCAAAGGCATCGGTGTCAATCTTCATGGCATCGCCCATCGAATCCTGCAGAGAATTCCCGACCTGCGTCATGGCGCGCTCCATCTCGGACTGAATTGCAGAGGCCATCTGCGTCATCATCTGTTCCATCGCGGAAGTGATCTGTGTCTGCAGAACCGAGGCGACAGAAGCGGAGTAGCTTCCCATAACGCCTGCCATATAGTTTGTGAGCGCAGAAGAAACCTGGGACTGCAGTCCGTCGAGATCGACGATTTTTGTGATACCGCTGTTCAGCCGCTGCTGGCCGTCCGCCGTGTTCAGATAGGCGATAAAGTGCTGGCCCATCTCCGTCGGATCCGGCAGGCCGTTCTCCTTCACGTAAGCGAGATAACCGTTGGAAAGCTCCGTCGCAAGCGCAGTGAGCTGGTCGGATGTGATTTCGATATTGCCGTTGTTCTGCATCACCTCGGAAATCCAGTCGTTGATGATCTGAACAGCTTCTTCGGTCTGCAGATACTCCGCAAGATAAGCATCAAACTGTTCCGGATCGGTGTAGCCCATCTTGATCAGGTATGCCTGATACCCTTTGAAGATCCGCTGAATGAGTTCCTGGATCTGTTCCTGTGTAATGGAAACACCGCCGCCGTCTGCAATGATGGTCTGGATGTGGCGCCGCAGGATTTCCTGTGCTTCCGTGGAATTGATGTAGGAGACGAAATCCTCCTGTAAATGGGAATAATCCGCCTCCGGGTGCTCCGAGGCGTAGCCTTGATAGCCCTCCATGAGACTGGAAGCTAGTTCCTGCATGCCGTCTTCGCTGACATTGAGAGTAAGTCCGGATAAAATCTGGCCAAGATCAAGCTGCGGCAGTCCGTCGAAATTAAGAGAGATCTGACTGAGGTCAATCGCACCCGCGAGATCCATGCTGCTTCCGGCGTCCGCAAAGGCACTGGATAAATCAAGGTTCATGGAATCACCGGAAAAAGCACCGGAGAGTGCGGAATCGTCGAACTGGAAAGCGTTCTGCAGCTTGTCCTCATTGACAGTGATAAAGGAATCCATATCAAGACCGCTGTTCTGATCCACGGTGCCGAATTCCTGATTCGTAAAGACATCGATGGAGGAGTCCGCCATCTGCTGTTTCACAATCTCGGATTTCTTTGCTTCCTCCACAACGTGGCGGGTCAGCGATGCCGGGTAATTGATGCCGGCGGTCAGGGCAGAGGCGGCAGAGTCAGGGGACGGCTGGACAATACCGGTGATTGTGAGCTTTTCGCCGTTGGCAACGAGCTTTTTCATATAGTCTTCGTTGTCGCTTTTATCTTTCCAGACCTGATACTGACTGTCGTATTCGTAGCAGTCTGCGCTGTTCACAAGACGGAACGTGGTGCCGAGAATATCATCGTAGGAATACGTGCCGATAGAGGAAGGGGTCTCGACGGTTTCTTCATTTAAAAACTGGCGGACCATCTCATCCAGCTCGAGTGCATCGCGGAGTCCCAGGGTGTAGAGCAGAAAATCACTCATTCCGCCGTCGGAAGTGAGGACAAGCACACATTCGTTATAGTTTTCCGGCCAGTGTCCGGCTTTTAAGTCGTACTGGTTCTCGTACAGGGAAGCGGTGTCCGGCATCTCGTAAAAGACGTTGGTGCTCATCATGGATGACATGATGCTGTTGGAGCTTGCGCCAAGGCCGAGCGAGCGGAACGACTGGTCCGGGTGCACCTGGCGGATGGAATCGCCGTCTTCGCGGTAGATCTGCGGCGTGACGGAGTAGGAATATTCGATGGCATTTGTGTAGTCGGAAATGCCGTCCGCACCGCCGTCAAGGTACTTTTTCAGGGAAGCGAGATCGTTGGAGTTCATGGTGGAGAACATGTTGGTCACGACTTCCTGGACTTTGATTTCATTCTTTTTGCCGGAATCTTTTGCGTCTTTGCCGGCATTCTGTGAGCCGACCATCATCGAAGTGAGGTCAAAGCCGGTGCTCTGGATCTGAAGCGGATATTCGGAGAGAGTTTCCTCTTCCATATTCTGAATATACTCGTTGACACCAGAGGAGAGTGCCAGAATCAGTGCAATGCCGATGATGCCGATTGAGCCGGCAAACGAGGTGAGCAAGGTCCGCGCTTTCTTGGTGCGCAGGTTATTAAAACTTAAGGAGAGCGCCGTCAGAAAGGACATCGACGATTTGCCCATGTTTTTGTGCTTGGGAGGAAGCAGGGTTTCGGAATCCGGCTCAAACGGGTTCGTGTCGGAGCAGATCACACCGTCGCGCAGGGTGACGATCCGGTTGGCGTAAAGCTCGGCGAGCTCTGGATTGTGTGTGACCATGACGACAAGGCGTTCTTTGGCAACTTCCTGCAGCAGGTCCATGACCTGAATACTGGTGTCGGAATCGAGCGCGCCGGTCGGCTCATCGGCAAGCAGAATTTCCGGGTCATTGACAAGAGCGCGGGCGATGGCGACACGCTGCATCTGACCGCCGGACATCTGGCTCGGCCGCTTGTGGAGCTGTTTTCCAAGACCGACCTTTTCAAGTGCCGCGATTGCTTTTTTGCGCCGCACCTCTTTGGAAACACCGGAAATGGTAAGCGCCAGCTCTACGTTTGCAAGGACGGTCTGGTGCGGGATCAGGTTGTAGCTCTGGAAGACAAAGCCGATCGTGTGGTTCCGATAGGAATCCCAGTCGCGGTCCTTATACTTTTTCGTGGAAATGCCGTTGATGATCAGATCGCCGCTGTCGTAGCGGTCGAGGCCGCCGATGATATTCAGAAGCGTCGTCTTTCCGGAACCGCTCGGCCCTAAAATAGCGACAAACTCGTTGTCGCGCAAATTTAAGGACACATCGTCGAGCGCTTTCTGTACCAGCGTCCCGGTCCGGTATTCTTTTTTGATATGCTGAATCTGTAGCATGAAAGGGTAACTCCTTCTGTGATTAATATGTGAACAGTTGTCCTTTATTCTACAACGAAATACGGGAAAAGTCCCGGGCTTTAGAAAAATTTAAGAAAAGTTTATCGACAGAAAAAAAGTTCCGCCTCTGTTTTGGAAAAACAAAAAACGGAACTTTCTTTATCTGTGATACTTATGATGCCGGAAAAGTCAGACTTCCATCAGAAGACCTTTCATATAAGCCTTTAAGATTTTCTTTTTCTCCAGCGAAAGATTATTGTAAAGCGTAATGATTTCCTGCTGTCCTTCGGTGAGCTGCAGAGCGTCCGGCTCATCGAGAAAGAAATCGGCAAGTGTAATGCCAAAGGCGTCGCAGAGCTTCTGCAGGGTAGGGATGGTTGGGATATTGGTGCGGTTTACCATATTGTTTAAGGTAGAATAGGGAATGTCTGCCTCTTTTGCAAGGCGGTAATAAGTCCAGGAGCGCTCGCGGCATAAATCCTGGATATGCTGTATCACATCTTTATCTCTCATAAAAAGATACCTCGTATTCCTATGTAATGTAGCAGTATGAAAAATACTACTCACATATATTATACTTCTGTAAAAGAATAGAAACAGATCTTAAAGAGAGATGCAGAAAAGCTGTACAAATAAGAAATAACTGGATCGTGAGAGGGAAAAAGAAAAACCCGGCAGGAAAACAAGGTCTCCTGCCGGGTTTTGAAACGGTTTCAGATTCTGTGCGCTTACTCTTCGGTGGAATTTTCTTCCAGCTCGTTGAATTCCTCCGTATCCATCAGTTCGTCGAATGCGTCTGCTGCGATTTCGTACTCTTCATCCGAGTCGATATTGTCGAGGTTTGGCTGGCCGTTCTCTTCATAATAGCGGTACAGATAAACTTCGCCGTCCCCGTTCTCGCCGTTTTCATCGAGCGGCAGAAGAGCGATGTACTCTTTCTGGTTCGGGGCCGGGAAAATGGTCAGTACGGCACATTTTACTTCGGTATCGTCGTCCAGTGTCAGGGTAACGGTCGGCTGATCCAGATCCTGGCAGTCGCTGCCGCAGTCTGCGCAGTCTCCGCTGCAGGATGCGCTGTTGAATAATTCTTCACTCATTTGTATTACCTTCCTTTTTCGTGTTCAAGTCTTATCAGGTTCTTGACTGCCATTCTAACAGATAATAAAAAAAAACACAATGGCTGTGCCGGGAAAGCAGAAAAAATGCGGCTGATACAGGAAAATACGGAAAAGATACAACAAATAAGAACGAAAAAATGAAAAATTAGTCGTATTTTCTATTGACTGTTTTCGGGTACAGTTTTATACTATCACTATTGAATCTAAATATACAGGCAGCTGAACAAACTTATCCTCAACTGCCGGGGAGGCAAAAAATGGATATCAGATTTGAAAAAAGAGAACATTTACAGGAAAAACCGGATCAGAAAAATCTTGGATTCGGAAAACACTTTACAGACTATATGTTTGTCATGGACTGGGACAAAGAGCAGGGATGGCATGATGCAGCAATCGTACCGTACGGCGGAATCCCGATGGATCCTGCAACCATGGTACTTCACTATGCACAGGAAACGTTCGAGGGACTGAAAGCCTACAGAACAGCAGAAGGAAAGATCCAGCTGTTCCGTCCGGAAATGAACGCACGCCGTATGATTAAATCCAACGAGAGACTCTGCATGCCGGGCGTACCGGAGGAGATGTTTGTAGAGGCTGTCAAAGCACTGGTTAAAGCACAGGAAGACTGGGTACCGTCTGAGCCAGGTACATCTCTTTACATCCGTCCGTTCATGTTCGCTACTGAGGCAAGCCTTGGCGTACATATGGCAAAATCCTACAAATTCGTTATCATCACCACTCCGGTTGGAGCATACTATGCAGAGGGCATCAACCCGGTTAAGATCCTGGTTGAGGATGAATATGTTCGTGCAGTCAAAGGTGGCACAGGATTTACAAAATGCGGCGGTAACTATGCAAGTTCCATCGCAGGCCAGGTAAAAGCAGAGAAGATGGGATGCACCCAGGTTCTGTGGCTGGACGGCGTACATCGTAAATATGTAGAGGAAGTTGGAACCATGAACATCATGTTCAAGATTGCCGGCGAAATCTACACCGCACCGCTGGAAGGAACTGTTCTTCCGGGCGTAACCCGTGATTCCCTGATCCATATCTTAAGAGACTGGGGATATAAAGTAAACGAAACACATCTGTCGGTTGACGATCTGATGAAAGCAGGTCATGACGGCACACTGGAAGAAGCATTTGGTACTGGTACAGCAGCAGTTGTATCTCCGGTTGGTGAATTTGTATACAAGGACGATTCTGTTGTTGTAAATGACTTCAAGATCGGTGAGCTGACCCAGAAACTGTACGATACCCTGACCGGTATCCAGTGGGGTAAACTGGAAGATAAATATGGCTGGACTACTCCGGTAGAATAAACCATATAAAACAGAAAAATGCAGATAAGGGGGTCCTTCCCGCACAGCGGTGCGGGGAGGATTCTTTCGCTTCAGAAAAAGATTCAGAAATCGTTTGAAAGGAAACAAAGCAGAATGGATCAGAATCGAATGCCTCTTGTGGAGGCGTTACAACAGTTCCGGGAGGAAGCACCGGCCTATTTCCGTATTCCGGGACACCGGTTTGAGCGCGGGCTGGATGAGACGTTAAACGGAGCGTCGCTTGCGGCGTATGACCTCTCGGAGGCAGAAGGGCTTGACGATCTGCATCACGCGGAGGGCGTGATTGCAGAGGCGCAGAAACTGGCGGCGGAAACGTGGAAGGCAAAAAAAACTTTTTTTCTTGTCAACGGCACAACATGCGGCAACGAGGCGATGGTGCTTTCGTCTGTGAAAGAGGGCGAAAAAATCATTGTTCCGCGAAACGTGCACAAATCGGTGCTGATGGGCCTGATTTTAAGCGGAGCCACACCGGTTTATGTGATGCCGGAGTACAGCACGAAATGGCAGATGTGGGGCGGCGTAACGCCGGAGACGATCGAAAAAGCCTTCGCGGAAACGCCGGATGCGAAAGCCGTACTTCTGGTCAGCCCGACGTACTACGGTCTTTGCAGTGATCTGCAGGCGATCGCAGAAATCTGTCACTGCCACAACGCAGCGCTTCTTGTCGATGAAGCACATGGATCGCACCTCTATTTTTCCGAACAGCTTCCTCTCGGCGCACTGGAAAGTGGTGCGGATGCCTGCGCGCAGAGTATCCACAAAACGGCGGGTTCCTTTACACAGAGCTCCTTCTTATCACTCGGTTCTGGCCGTCTCGATGAGGCAAGAGTGGCCGCCAATCTGCAGATGGTACAGAGTACATCGCCGTCCTACCTTCTGATGGCATCCCTCGATGCGGCGCGGCGCGGGATGGCGCTGCACGGAAAAGAGCGAATGGAACGCGCGCTGGAACTCGGCCAGAGGGCGCGGCAGGAGCTTGCAAAGATCAAAGGAATCGAAGCTCTTGGGACTGAGATGGAAGGAACGTGCGGCGTATGGAAGATCGACCCGACGCGTCTTGTATTCTCGGCAAGAGAACTTGGTATTTCCGGCTACGATCTGCAGGTGCGTCTGTACGAGGAATACCGCGTCAGTACAGAGCTTGCCGACGAGGAGAACGTGGTCTGCGTTATTACCTGGGCAAACAGCGAGGAAGATATCACACGGCTGATCGATGCGCTGGCAGGAATTTCGGCAGCAGAGAGCGGGAAAACGACGGGGCGGACGAAGTTTACAGAAAAGCAGTGGCTGTTCCGCAGCCTGCCGGAGATGGTAAAGACACCGCGCGAGGCATATTTTGCGGAGAAGGAAGCCGTTCCGTTTGCAGAAGCGGAAGGACGAATTGCAGCCGAGATGGCAGCCCCATATCCGCCGGGAATCCCGCTCATCTGCCCGGGCGAGCGGTACAGCAGAGAAATGTTGGAACTGATGCGCCAGTATAAAGCAGACGGCTGCGAATTTCACGGACCGTCGGATGCGTCGCTGGAAGTGCTGTATGTTCTGAAAGAGGAATAAAAGAAAACGGAAGTCGGTTCCAAGCGTTTTGCAACAGAAACCGCAGAGAACAGACTGTCAGGAAAAGGAGATGAATTGCGTATGAAAAAAATGATATCCTGGAACGTAAATGGACTGAGAGCCTGCATGAAAAAAGGTTTTCAGGAATACTTTGAGGCGGCAGATGCCGATATTTTCTGCCTGCAGGAGACAAAGCTGCAGGAAGGACAGATCGACCTTGAGCTGCCCGGCTATCATCAGTATTGGAATTATGCGGAAAAGAAAGGATATTCCGGCACGGCCCTGTTTACCAAAGAGGAGCCGATTTCTGTTCGCTATGGTATCGGAATCGAAGAACATGATATGGAAGGCCGTGTGATCACGGCAGAGTTTCCGGAATACTTTGTTGTAACCGTCTACACACCGAATTCGCAGGATGAATTAAAACGCCTTGCCTACCGGATGGAGTGGGAGGATGCGTTTCTTTCTTACTTAAAAGGACTGGAGCAGGAAAAACCGGTGATTTTCTGCGGAGATCTGAACGTCGCAGCGACCGAGATGGATATCAAAAATGCAAAGGCAAATGAGAAAAACGCCGGCTTTACGAAAGAGGAGCGCGAAAAATTTGCTGTGATCAAAGAAAAAGGCTTTGTTGATTCCTTCCGTATGCTGTATCCGGACACCGTGACGTATTCCTGGTGGTCATACCGCTTCCAGGCACGCCAGCGGAATGCAGGATGGCGGCTTGATTACTTTATGGTATCAGAGTCCTTAAAAGATGCAGTTGCAGATGCCAAAATCCATACCGAAATTCTCGGTTCCGACCATTGCCCGGTGGAACTGGATTTAGAGGTATAACAATTGGTAACATTGGTCAATTGACAATTTTATTCAAATGATTTACATTAATAGTATGACAATTGCAACAAATTATAAAAAATAAGGGCGGGAATTATGATACAGACAAAAAACAGAGGAAAATATCGAATTTTACCGGGAAATCCGGAGAAAATGGGCGCATCGGCGACGAAAGACGGATACAATTTTGCCGTAGAAGTATCAGATGGAAAAAAAGCAGAGCTTCTGCTGTACCGGAAAGGTCACCAGAAACCGTTTCTTACCGTGCCGCTTCCGGAAGAGGAGCGCACTGGCGTGATCAGTTCCGTGGAAATCACAGGCCTGACGGTAGGAAAGTTTTCGTATGCCTACCGGATGGATGAAGTTTTCTGCTTGGATCCGTATGCGGGAGCAGTAGAAGGAAGAGAAACCTTCGGTGCACCGATGGAAAAAGAAGAGGGCGCCTGCTGCTGCATTCTCCCGGAGTACCCGGTAATGCGCACCACCTCACTGCACCGGCCGTATGAGGAGACGATTCTGTATAAGCTCCATGTGCGCGGCTTCACCAAAGACGGAAGCTCCCGTGTAAAGAACAAGGGAACGTTCCGCGGCGTGATCGAAAAAATTCCATACTTAAAAGAACTAGGTATCAATGCAGTAGAGCTGATGCCGTCCTACGAGTTTTTTGAGTGGACCTCCCTTACGGAGCCGGCCTATGTATATCCGGCGCCGGCGGAAGAGAAGCGCGTGAATTATTGGGGATACGGCACAAAGGCCCTGTATTTTGCTCCGAAAGCTTCGTATGCTGCATCCTCAGATGCCGTCGCAGAGTTCGCAGAGATGGTCGATGCCCTGCATGAGAATGGTATCGAATGCCTGATGGAATTCTGTTTTGCCCCGGGAACGCCTTCTGGTTTTGTCCTGCAGGTTCTGCACCACTGGCAGCTCCGCTATCAGATCGACGGTTTCCATCTGGTCGGCGATGCATCGCTGGCAGAAGAAGCGTCCAAAGATGCACTCCTTCGGAAGACGAAACTGATTTTCCTCGGTTTTGACGGCGCACGGATCTATCAGGGAAAACGCCCGTGGTTCCGGAATTTAGGGGAACACAATCAGGGCTACCAGTACCATATCCGCCGCTTCTTAAAAGGCGATGAGGGCAGCCTTTCCGACTTCACCTATTATCTGAGAAGAAGCCCGGAGACACACGGTGTGATCAATTATCTTGCGGATCACGACGGTTTTACCCTGTATGACAGCGTTTCCTACGAACAGAAACACAATCTGGACAACGGCGAAGACAATATGGATGGTTCCAACGAAAACCTGACCTGGAACTGCGGCGCAGAAGGCGTGACCCGGAAACTGGCTGTGCGCGCGCTGCGTCTCCGCCAGCTGAAAAATGCCGTTCTCATGCTGATGACAAGCCAGGGAACACCGCTGATTTACGGCGGCGATGAATTCGGCAACAGCCAGAAGGGCAACAACAACGCCTGGTGCCAGGACAACAAAACCGGCTGGATCGACTGGAAAGCAGCCGCCCGGAATCCGGAGTTTGCCGCCTTTGTAAAAGCAGCAATCGCCTTCCGGAAAGCGCATCCGGCGCTGCACGGCGAACGCGAGCCGCGCCTCATCGACTACAAATCCTACGGCTGCCCGGATATGTCCTTCCACAGCCAGAGAGCCTGGTTCTCCCAGATGGAAAATACGTGCCGTTTTATCGGTGTGATGTACTGCGGAAGTTATTTCCAGGACAAAGACGGAAACAAGGACGACGACCTCTATATTGCCTACAACATGCACTGGAATCCGCATGAGCTGGCACTGCCGTCCCTCCCGGAACAGAAGGTCTGGTATCTGACGGCCGACACCAACACACCGGAAGTATTCCTGACAGAAGAAAATCAGAAAAAAGTCAGCGCAAAAACGGTCATCGTGCCGCCGCGCAGTATCATAATTTTAACAGGAAAGCAGGAGAAGAGACAGAATGATGAAAGCATGGCAGCACTTTAAAACCATTACCACACACAAAATATGGGTCATGCGGTACTGCTTCAAAATAGGACTGTACTGGCAGGGACTGACGCACGACCTCTCGAAATATTCGCCGACGGAATTTCTGGTCGGCATGAAATACTATCAGGGCGACCGGAGTCCCAATAACGCCGAGCGCGAAGACACCGGCATGTCAAAATCCTGGATGCACCATAAAGGGCGCAACAAACATCATTTTGAATACTGGATTGATTACGGTATCAATTGTGACACCATCATCAAAGGCGTCCCAATGCCGCGCCGCTACGTCGCCGAGATGATTATGGACCGCATCAGCGCGTCCCGCGTCTACCTCGGAGACGCTTATACCGATCAGGCGCCGTACCAGTATCTCAAAAAAGGAATCGGCCACCTCTGGTTCGTCCATCCCGAGACACTCTCGCAGCTCGAATTTCTGCTGCGCATGCTCTCGGAACGCGGCGAAGACGATACCCTCTACTATATCCGCCACCACTTCCTCAAAGGAGATCCCGTCCCGCGGATGCACCGGTCTGCAGAATGCACCGCCTATGAAGAAGCCATCCGTAAAAAAGTGTTCCCGTCCACTCATTAAGGTATTGGACCCACCCGCCCGCCCATTTACTCTATTGGTGAACCAAGGGAAGCCACCGCAGGACCGCTTCCCTCCATTTACGGGGCCAAAGTCAGCTCAGGAGCATCGGGTGTCCGGGGCGTGGCATTTGCAGGAGGCGTAGGAACCCTTAGGGCGTGGAAATTTGCGTTATTCCCCCAAATCAAACTGTCTGAGCGTATGCGAGTTTTTGATTTGGGGGAATGCTTTTAGCAAATTTTCACACCCTTAGAGTTCCTAGCCTCCGAAACAGCCACACCCCGGACACCCGATACTCCTGAGCGTCCCTTCCCCACAACAAAAATACAACTTGTCACAACAACCGTACAAGTTGTATTATAAATTCCAGAAAGGGGAATCACCAATCACATGGAACCAACCACCGGCAAAGCCAAATACTACACCCTGATGGAAGCCCTAAAAGAGCAGATTCTCTCCGGAACCATAAAACCCGGCCAGAAGCTTCCCTCCGAAAACGAACTGACCCGGGAATACGCCCTCTCACGCCACACTGTCCGAAAGGCCCTCGCTCTTCTCGAAAATGAAGGCTACATCACCGCCCGGCACGGCAAAGGAACCTTCTGCTCCGAGCGCGTAATCCAGCGTCATAATTCAAAAAACATCGCCGTCACCACCACCTACCTGTCCGACTACATCTTCCCCCGCCTCATCCAGGGAATGGATCGAGTGCTGAGCGAAAACGGCTACAGCATTATCTTAAAGAACACCTGCAACAGCCGCTCCAAAGAAGAAAAAGTCTTAAAAGAACTCCTCGACAAGCCCATCGACGGCCTCATCATTGAGCCGAGCAAAAGCCAGATCCTCTGCCGCCACATCAACTTGTACGAAATGCTGGACAAGTACCAGATCCCGTATGTCTTCATCCAGGGCTGCTACCCCCAGATGGCAGACAAGCCCTGCATTCTGATGGATGACTGCAAAGGCGGCTATCTGCTGACCCGGCACCTTTTAGAGACCGGCCGACGAAACATCATCGGCATCTTCAAGGCCGACGACAGCCAGGGCGCCCAGCGCCATAAAGGCTACGTGCAGGCGCTGCAGGAAAGCGGAATCCCGTACGATCCCGAAAACGTCATCTGGTTTCACACCGAGGACCGGAAAACCAAACCGTCCCTGATGCTTTCCATGCTGCTCGACAGCAAAAAGTCCGTCGATGCCGCCGTCTGCTACAACGACCAGATCGCGCTCGCCGTCATCTCCATGCTGGAAGAAAAGGGAATCTCCGTGCCGGAAGACATCGCCGTCACCGGATACGACAACTCGCTGATCGGCCAGAGCAGTCCGATCGGGATCACGACCATTGCCCATCCGCAGGAAAAACTCGGTGAGATGGCAGCAGAGCTCATTCTCGAAAAAATCAGAAAAGTCCCAGAAGAAGAAAGCAGCGTCAAACGCCTGATTTCCCCGGAACTCATCGTAAGAGAATCCACTGCAGGAAAAAATCTGTCAACAGAGACGAAAAAATAGAAAAGAACCCAAGGGAGGAAAAAACAATGGGAATGGATGCAAAAACAGCAATCCTCGAACAGAAAACAGCACTTGGCATTGAGTTCGGCTCAACCAGAATCAAAGCCGTCCTGATCGGCGCAGACAACGCCCCGATCGCATCCGGAGATCACGAGTGGGAAAACCGCTATGACAACGGCGTGTGGACCTACACCCTCGAGGACATCTGGACGGGCCTGCAGGATGCCTATACCAAAATGGCAGCTGATGTCAAAGAAAAATACGACATTACCCTGACCCGCGTCGGAGCCATCGGCTTCAGTGCCATGATGCACGGCTATATGGCATTTGACAAAGCAGGAAACCTCCTCGTGCCGTTCCGCACCTGGAGAAACAATATCACAGAAGAAGCAAGCGAGAAGCTGACCGATCTTTTCGGATTCCACATCCCGCAGAGATGGACTATCGCCCATCTGTATCAGGCAATCTTAAACGGTGAGCCGCATGTGGCAGATATCGACTACGTGACAACCCTTGCCGGATACATTCAGTGGAAAATGACCGGCGAGCGTGTCGTTGGTGTCGGCGAGGCATCTGGAATCTTTCCAATCGATTCTGAAACCAACACTTACTTTGCCGACATGATCGCCAAATTTGACGAGGCAGTCGCAGACAAAGCATATTCATGGAAAGCACTCGATGTTCTGCCGCACGTTCTGAACGCAGGTGACAATGCCGGTGTTCTGACAAAAGAAGGTGCCGCACTTCTCGACATGTCCGGAAATCTGGAAGCAGGCATTCCGCTCTGCCCGCCGGAGGGAGATGCCGGAACAGGTATGGCAGCAACAAACAGCGTCCGCGTCAGAACCGGAAACGTGTCTGCCGGAACTTCCGTTTTTGCTATGATCGTTCTGGAGAAGAACCTTTCCAAAGTATACCCGGAGATCGATATGGTAACAACCCCGTCCGGTCATCCGGTTGCCATGGTGCACTGCCAGAACTGTACTTCTGATCTGAATGCATGGGTCAATCTCTTCCGTGAATTTGCGCAGACCTTCGGCATGGAAATCAGCACGAATGATCTGTTCGGCAAGCTGTACAACAAAGCCCTGGAGGGCGACGCAGACTGCGGCGGACTCCTTGCCTACAACTACTTCTCCGGCGAGCACGTAACCGGATTCAACGAGGGCCGTCCTGTCTTCGCGCGTACTCCGGATGCGAAATTCAATCTGGCAAACTTTATGAGAGTCAACCTGTTTACTTCCCTTGGCGCCCTGAAAGTCGGCCTTGATATCCTGATGAAAGAGGAGCATGTTCAGGTCGACCAGATTCTCGGCCACGGCGGTCTCTTCAAGACAAAAGGTGTCGGCCAGAAGATCCTCGCAGGTTCAATCGACGCACCGGTTTCCGTCATGGAGACAGCAGGAGAGGGCGGAGCCTGGGGCATCGCACTGCTGGCTTCTTATATGATCAATAAAGAAGAGAATGAAACACTCGAGGATTACCTCGATGCAAAAGTCTTCGTAGGAAATGCTGGAACCAAGATGGATCCGGACCCGGCAGACGTCGCTGGATTTGAAGTATTCACCGAGCGCTACAAAAAAGGCCTGCCGATTGAGCGTGCAGCAGTAGAGAGCTTAAAATGAACCATCGTTTGGGAAAGACAGAAAGGACAACACAATGTTAGAAGAACTGAAAAAAAGAGTATACGAAGCCAACATGCTTCTTCCAAAATACGGACTGGTTACCTTTACCTGGGGAAATGTCAGCGAGATTGACCGGGAAAGCGGTCTGTTCGTCATCAAACCAAGCGGCGTGGATTACGACCTGCTGACACCGGACGATATGGTTGTCATGGATCTGAACGGAAACAAAGTAGAAGGACGCTACCGTCCGTCTTCTGACACCCCGACCCATCTGGAGCTGTACAAAGCATTTCCAGAGATCGGCGGCATTGTTCACACCCATTCCTCCTATGCGACAAGCTGGGCACAGGCGGGAAGAAGCATTCCGTGCTACGGAACAACCCATGCAGACTACATCTACGGTGAAGTACCGTGCCTGCGCTGCCTGACAAAAGAAGAGATTGACGAGGCATACGAGGAAAACACCGGCCATCTGATCGTCAATGAGTTCAAACGGATGGGAAAAGATGTAAAAGCCGTTCCGGCCGTTCTTTGCAAGAACCACGGACCGTTCACCTGGGGCAAAGATGCGCATGAGGCTGTTCACAATGCTGTTGTCCTCGAAGAGGTTGCCAAAATGGCATACCGTGCCGAGACCATCAACCCGAGAATCCAGCCGGCACCGCAGGAGCTGCAGGATAAACACTATTACCGTAAACATGGTGCAAATGCTTATTACGGACAGAACTAAAAAAGAGTAAGAAGATAAGAAAAGTGTCATCCACAAACTGCAGGGCACACAGCCCGCAGGTGGATGACACTTTTTTGATAAAAACATTTTTATGATAGAAATCTGCTTTTAAAATCAAGTGGTCGTCTGACGCCGGATCAGAAGCGGCGGAACGGTCTTGTGAACCGGCTCGGCAAGCGGCACCGGGTGGCGTTTTTTCCGTTCCTGCATCTGGGAGACCAGAAGGGAAACAGCCTCGTCTGCAATCTGGTCAATCTGCTGGCCGACAGTGCTGATCGGATAGATAGCCTGCTCGGAAATCGGCGCACCGTCGAAGCCGATGAGTTCGTAATCGTCCGGCAGGGTATGGTATTTGCGGATCAGAAGATTTAAAAGAATATTGGCATGATCATCGTTGGAGAGGAAGATGCCCTTTTTCTGACCGGCATATTTTTGTTCGATGTTGTCAAAGATTTCCTGCAGCGGTGCTGCGGCTTCCTGATAGGAGAGTCCAAAATCCCGAATGATAACCTTGTGCGGTACACCGGCCTTTACACAGGCATCCTGGAAACCGGCGAGACGGCGGTAGGCAGGAACATTTTCTTTGGTCGGTGAGTTCAGATGAATCAGGACATCACAGTGGTTATGAATCAGAAGCGAAGTCGCTTCGTACGCGCCGAGGTAGTTGTCTGTATTGACACTGCTGACGAACTGGTCTTCGCGCTCAATTGCAACGACCGGGATCTGCAGATCGGAGAGTTCGCGGGAGGAGAGTGTATGGGAGAGGACGATGAGGCCCTCGATTTTGTACGACATCAGCTCCTGAATGTAGCGGTGCTCCGTCTCGTCGTGGCCGTTTCCGGCGAAGACGAGGAATTTATAGCCATATTTCTCATAAGAAGCAAGAATCTGATTCAGCATCTCGGAATAGTAGTTCATGGAGAGACTCGGGATCAGGACGCCGACAAATTCGGTCTGTCCGTTCGCGAGAATTTTTGCCACTTTGTTTTCTTTATAGTTCAGTTTATCCAGTGCATCGGAAATGATCTGCTGATTTTCCGGTGTCAGGGAATCCGGGTTGTTGAAATACCGGGAAATGGTTGTTTTGGAAAAATGCGTATACTGTGCAATATCATTAAAGGTTACATTTTTTTTTCGTGCCATAAGTTCAAGTGTCCTTCCCTTCAAAAGTGTTGCGTGAATCATGTAAGCTTTCAGAAAAAAACAAATAATATATGAATATAGTATAACATTTCTCGCCCGCCGGAACAAGCGGGAATCGGTTAAGTAACCGGTTTTGTAAAAGTTCCACAAAAGCCAAAAACAAAATTATGGAAAATCACGAAAAGTAAAGAAAATATTGACGAAACCCACTGTCAATGCTATGATAAAGACAACGAAAGTAACCGGTTACTTGACCGGTTACACAAAACGAAGGACAGGACCAGCTGTCCAGAGATAACAGGAGGAATTGTGATGAGAAAGAAATTTAGTGCCAGGGCGGCAGCTCTTGGAATGTCCGGCGTGCTTCTTACTTCTGCACTGACCGGATGCACCTTCGGCTTCGCAAGCGATCCGGATGACCCGAACGCAGTAAAAGAAGAAGTGCCGATCGACATGACCACTGATACCTTCCAGTACGATACGTCGCTTTCCGGAACGAGTATCGTCATCATGAACACAAAAGCAGAAATCCAGACAGCACTGGAAGAGATTGCAAAAGTGTTCGAGGAGAAAGCAGGCGTACATATTGAGATCATGCCGGTAACGGACGGCGATTCTCCTTATACCAAAGTAGTCAGCCTCTACAACTCCGGAAACCCGCCGACACTTTCCATTCTGGATACGACCGATGTCATTGCACTGGCAGAAGAAAAAGCAGCCGACTTAAGCAATGAAGCATGGACCGGCGAGGCAGAAGAGTACCTGACCAAAATCAACGGAAAGGTTTACAGCTTCCCGCTCTGTATCGAGGGCCGCGGTATTATCTACAACAAGAGCGTGATTGAAGATACCTTAGGTACCGAGTTCGATCCATCCGATATCAAAACCCAGGACGATTTCGCAGCACTTCTCCAGAGCCTGCGGGACAACGGAATGAAGAATCCGATCTCCATGGCAAAAGAAGACTGGTCCCTTGGAGCACACCAGCTGCAGTACATCTACGAGACATACAACGGAACCTCCGACGGTGCAGCAGAAGTCATCAACGAGCTGAAGGACGGAACCTTATATCTGCCGGACTACACCCGCATGAACGAGTTCCTGAATACCTTTGACCTGTTAAAAGAGTACAACGTAGCAAAGGGCGATCCACTCGGCGCAGATTACGATGAGATGGCAATTGACCTGGCAGACGGAAAAACCGCTTTCTGGTTCAACGGAAACTGGGCATGGCCGAACCTTGAGGAGGCAGGAGCCGAGACGACCGACGAGTACGGTTTCCTTCCATACTTCCTGAACAATGATCCGGACGACTTCGTCAACAGCAAAATCCAGGCATCCCCGTCCAAACAGATCATGCTGGATGATATCGTGGCTACCGACGAGCAGAAAGCAGCAGCAAAAGAGTTCCTGAACTGGCTGGTTTACAGTGAGATCGGACAGCAGATGGTTGTAAAGACCTGCAGCCTGATCCCTCCGTTTAAAAACAACCCGAACGAGCCAAGCGATCCGTTAAGCCGCGACATTTACGAAAAAGTACAGAACGGCGGAGCATTCAACGCATCTGCGATCGTGCCGAACGATCACTGGTCTGTCCTTGGTGCGGCAATGCAGAAATATCTGGCCGGAAGAAGTGACCGCGAGGAACTGATAGATTCCATCCAGGCATACTGGGATGAGCAGTAAGCCGGAGGATATGAAGGAGGAACGAAAATGAAATCAAGCAACAAGGGAAAAGATTTCTGTGTATTTGCGCTGCCGGGCCTGTTCTGCTTCCTGGCAGTCGTCATGGTACCGTTTATCTACGGTATTTACCTGACCTTAACCGACTGGAACGGTGTTTCCAGCGTGAAAAACTTTGTAGGACTTTCCAACTTCGCAGCCGTTATGCGCGACGCGCAGTTCTGGAAATCCCTGCTGTTAACCTTTAAATATGTCATTGCGGTTGTTGTTCTCGTCAATGTGATCGCCTTTTTACTGGCTTATATCCTGACCCGCGGCATCAAAGGTCAGAACTTCTTCCGCGCCGGATTTTTCACCCCGAACCTGATCGGCGGTATCGTACTTGGATACATCTGGCAGTTCGTATTCTCCCGTGTTTTCGTCAGCATCGGTGAGACCACAGGATGGAGCCTGTTTGAAATTTCCTGGCTTTCTACCCCGAACAAAGCATTTGCAGCGCTGGTGCTCGTTTCAGTATGGCAGCTGGCAGGCTATATGATCCTGATCTACGTCGCCGGCTTTATGGGACTTTCCGAGGACGTGCTCGAGGCGGCAAGCATCGACGGTGCATCCGGCTGGGTAAAAATGAAAAACATTATCCTTCCGCTGATGATGTCCTCCGTTACTATCTGCCTCTTCCTGACCCTGTCCCGTGCGTTCATGGTATACGATGTCAACCTGTCCTTAACCGGCGGTGCTCCGTACGGAACCACCGAGATGGCAGCCATGCACGTATATGAGAAAGCATTCACATCGAGACAGTTCGGTGTCGGCCAGGCAGAAGCCTTTATCCTGTTTATCATTGTAGCCTGCATCAGTGGTATTCAGGTATACACCACCAAGAAGAGGGAGGTTGAAGCATAATGAATCAGAAGAAAATTGGCGGAACAAAGAAAAAAGTAACTGACGCGCTGGCTATGCTCCTTATGATCATCGTTTTCTGTGCGTTCATGTTCCCGTTTGTCATGGTTATCATCAACTCCTTAAAACAGAAACGTGATATCATCAAGAGCCCGTTCTCCTGGCTGTTTACGATCAAAGGTCTTTCGTTTGACAACTTTGTAAAAGCATTCAATCAGATGAACTTCCTGAATGCCTTCAAGAACTCTCTGGTTGTAACCGTAACAGCAACCGTACTGGTTACGGTACTCGCAGCCATGCTGGCTTACTACATCGTGCGTAATGTCAACGTATTTTCCAATATCATCTTTGCACTGATGGTTGCATCCATGATCATTCCGTTCCAGGCAATCATGATCCCGCTTGTCAGTGTATACGGCGGAACCTTAAACATTCTGAACCACAGACTGACCCTGATCTTCATGCACACCGGATTTTCCATGGCGATGTCCGTGTTCATGTTCCACGGATTCATCCGCGGAAGTATCCCGCTGGCGCTGGAGGAGGCCGCTTACATCGACGGCTGTACCCACACCCAGACCTTCTTCCGCATCGTGTTCCCGCTGTTAAAGCCGATCATTTCCACCATGGTAATCATGAATGCGATGGCATTCTGGAATGACTTCCTGCTGCCGTCCCTGGTGCTGACCGACAAAAAGCTGCTGACTCTGCCGCTTTCCACCTACAGCTTCTACGGAACTTACTCCGCAGATTACGGAACCATCATGGCAGGTCTTCTGCTCTGCGTCATCCCGATCCTGATTCTGTACGTGGCACTGCAGAAACAGATCATCAACGGTGTCGTAGCCGGAGCAGTTAAATAAGTAAATCATAGAAATCAAGAACAAGCCGGGCAAAGGAGGGCGGAATTAAAAATGCTTTCTTTTTCCGGCTTTTCTTATCAGAGACAACAAGAAAGAGACAGAAAGGAAATCAAACACATGAAAAACAGATTACACGTAAAAGCGCCGGGCAACTGGGTGAATGACCCGAACGGCATGATTTATTATAAGGGACAGTATCATCTTTTTTATCAGCATTTTCCGTACGCGCCGCGCTGGGGCACCATGCACTGGGGCCATGCGGTGAGTCCGGATCTGATTCACTGGGAGCATGTCGGCGTTGCCCTGTTCCCGAGTCTTTCCGAGGACCAGAACGGCTGCTTTTCCGGAAGCGCAGTAGAAGAGAACGGCGTGATGCATCTCTTTTACACGGGTGTTCACTATAATCAGGTAAATCCGAAGGATATTCATCAGTGCCTTGATCAGGATTTTACCTCGGCGCAGCTTCACCTTACTTCGAAGGACGGTATGCATTTTGATGTCTTCGGGGATAAGGAGGTTGTTATCCCGGCACTCACCGATCCGGAAATCGGCGACAATACGCACACGCGTGACCCGAAAGTCTGGAAGGGAAGCGACGCATGGTATATGGTGCTTGGAAGCACGACGAAGGATCACAAGGGCGAGGCATTATTCTATAAGAGTGAGGATCTTTCCCACTGGCATCTGGCCGGACAGGCGACGACGAAACAGAAGCTCGGCTGGATGTGGGAGTGCCCGGATCTCTTTAACGTAAACGGACGCAGCGTCTTTGTATTCTCCCCGATGGAACTGATCGAGGACCCCGACGGCTATGCGGATCGGGCGATCTGTATGCTGCCTGAGTTTGATGAAAAAACCTGCACAATGAAATTTCCGGAGAACTGGCAGCTTCTGGACTGCGGCGGTGACCTCTATGCACCGCAGACCATGACGGATGCGGACGGAAACCGGATTTCCATCGCATGGCTTCGGATGCCGGAACCGGTAGATGGTATATGGCAAGGCATGTTCTGCCTGCCGCGTGTGGTGGATGTACAGAACGATCATATTTACTTCCGTGTTCTGCCTGCGATCCGCGACGGATTCTGCAAAAAGACGGATTCCCTCGTTTCGGCATGCGGAGAGTGTGCCATGATCCGCGCCGAATTAAAAGAGGGTGAGAGCCTGGAAATCGGCGGCTATAAGATCTGGCGGCAGAGCGGAAAAGTCTGCGCAGACCGCACGGATGTCTATCCATCCGGTGCAAAAGGATGGCTTCATGCCGAGACGCCGCAGTTAAAAGAGGGCGATCTTCTTGAGATTTTCGTGGATCCGAATATGATCGAAATTTATGCAAACAACGGCGAGTACGTATTAAGCCAGGCGGTTTACGGGCTTGGAGAGACATTCTCCTATAAAATGGAGAAAAAACCGGAAATTTATCTGTGGAATGAATGAATCAGCCCAAAAAGTTCTTGACGCATACGGGATTTTGTTCTAATCTAGTACGTAACAGCTTTCTAACGTTAAAGTGACGGGCTGAAAAACGAGATTTCGAAAGATATCCGAAAAGAACGCAAGGAGAGATTATTATGAAGAAAGTAGTAAAATTCGGCGGCAGCTCCCTCGCGAGCGCAGAGCAGTTTAAGAAGGTCGGAGACATCATCCGCGCAGATGAGGGAAGAAGATACGTGGTACCTTCCGCTCCTGGAAAACGAAATTCTGCTGATACGAAAGTAACCGATATGCTGTATGACTGCTATCGCACTGCAGTTGCTGGAAGAGATTTCAAGAAGAAACTGCAGAACATCAAAGCGAGATATCAGGAGATCATCGACGGTCTGAACCTCAGCCTGGATCTTTCCCCGGAATTTGAAAAAATCGCAGAAAACTTTGCCGCAGCAGCCGGAGAGGACTACGCCGCATCCCGCGGAGAGTACCTGAACGGTATCGTGATGGCAAATTATCTGGGATATACGTATATTGATTCTGCAGAAGTGATCTGCTTCGACGAGAACGGAAACTTCCTTGCAGACAAGACTGACGAAGTGCTCTCCGAGCGTTTAAAAGATCTGGATAACGCAGTCGTTCCTGGATTCTACGGCGCAAAACCGGACGGAAGCGTAAAAACCTTCTCCCGCGGCGGATCCGATATCACTGGTTCCATCGTGGCAAAGGCCGTACACGCTGACATCTACGAGAACTGGACCGATGTTTCCGGTTTCCTGGTAACCGATCCGCGTATCGTCAAGGATCCGGAAGTCATTTCCACCATTACCTACCGTGAGCTGCGTGAGCTTTCCTACATGGGAGCTACCGTCCTTCATGAGGACTCCATCTTCCCACTCCGTCAGGAGGGAATCCCGATCCACGTGCTGAACACCAACGCACCGCAGGATCCGGGAACCATGATTGTGGAGAACACCTGCAGCAAACCGAAATTCACCATCACCGGTATCGCCGGAAAGAAAGGCTTTGCATCCATCACGGTTGAGAAGAGCATGATGAATACCGAGATCGGCTTTGGCAGAAAAGTGCTCGGTGTTTTTGAGGACAACAATCTTTCCTTCGAACATATGCCGTCCGGCATCGATACCATGACGGTATTTGTTCATCAGAGTGAGTTTGCAGCAAAAGAACAGCAGGTTATCGCAGGACTGCATCGTGCCGTACAGCCGGATTCTATTGATCTTGAATCCGATCTGGCGCTGATTGCTGTTGTAGGACGCGGCATGAGAAGAACGAGAGGCACAGCCGGAAGGATTTTCTCCGCACTGGCGCATGCACACGTTAATGTCAAGATGATCGATCAGGGTTCCAGCGAGCTCAACATCATCATTGGCGTTGAAAACCGCGACTTTGAAACAGCAATCAAAGCAATTTATGATATCTTTGTCGTAGCGCAGATCTAAAATGAATCTATAAAAAATCTCTGTCAGGAGTCTGAACTTCCGACAGAGATTTTTTATGGTTTTTATGCCGCCGTATCGCGGAATTCTTTTCGAATGGTGAATGTAAAAATACAGATTACCACACAGCAGATGATCCAGGCCGTCGGTTCGCAGAAGCCGCCGCAAGCGTTCACCTCTCTCCACGGGAATGTCAGCGGATTTTCAAAGCGTATCTGCACCGGACGCCGATGGAATGATGGAATATCTGCAGTGGAGACGGATTCTCGCAGCGGCAGACGATCTGCGGAACACAAACGAATTTTGCCCTTGTCGTTTTTGGGAACAGATGGTATAATCATTTCATAAATGCAAGACATTTGTGAAAAAATATCATAAAGGAACGAGGATGCAAGATGAAACGACGAGTATTACTGAAATTGAGCGGAGAAGCTCTTGCAGGAGAGAAACACACCGGTTTTGACGAGCCGACCGTCACAAAAGTGGCAAAACAGGTAAAAACTCTGGTAGACCAGGGGATTGAAGTCGGCATCGTAATCGGAGGAGGAAACTTCTGGAGAGGACGCAGTTCCGAAAATATCGACCGTACCAAAGCAGACCAGATCGGTATGCTGGCAACCGTTATGAACTGTATCTATGTATCAGAAATCTTCCGTTCCCAGGGAATGATGACCGCAGTTCTGACTCCATTCCCATGCGGAGAGTTCACAAAAGGATTTTCCAAAGACCGTGCAAACAAATATTTCCAGCACAACATGGTTGTATTCTTTGCCGGCGGTACAGGCCATCCATATTTCTCAACCGATACGGCAACCGTACTTCGCGCGATCGAGATCGAGGCAGACGAGATTCTGCTTGCAAAAGCAGTAGACGGTGTCTACGACAGCGATCCGAAAACAAACCCGGATGCAAAGAAATTTGACGAGATTTCCATTCAGGAAGTCATTGAAAAGGATCTGAAAGTGGTAGATATGACCGCATCCATCCTTTGCAAGGAAAACAAAATGCCGATGCTGGTATTTGGTTTAAATGAAGAGAACAGCATTGTAAATGCTGCAAACGGAAAAATCAACGGCACAAGAGTGACGGTATAATTAATAAAAATTCAGCAGTAAAACACTTGCTGTTTTACTGCGTAAGAAAATGATTCAGGTGTGAGCAGCTCTCCTTTTGCGAAGCAAAACTTTAAATGAGAGCTGCGAATGTCACAGTTCGCAGAACTGTGACCGTATAAGAGATAGCAGGAGGACAAATTTAATATGGCAAATCAGATCGACGAGAGAGTAAAACCGTTTGAGGTAAAAATGGGCAAATCCATTGCAAGCCTCGATTCCGAATTCGGAACCATCCGCGCAGGCCGTGCAAACCCGCACGTACTGGACCGCATTACTGTAGATTACTATGGAACACCGACTCCGCTGCAGCAGGTGGCAAACATCTCTGTTCCGGAAGCACGTATGATCCAGATCCAGCCGTGGGAAGCATCCCTGGTAAAAGAGATCGAAAAAGCGATCATGATGTCTGACCTTGGCATCAACCCGTCCGATGACGGAAGAGTCATCCGTCTGGTATTCCCGGAGCTTACCGAGGACCGTCGTAAAGAGCTGGTAAAAGAGGTAAAGAAAAAAGCAGAGGGCGCAAAGGTAGCCATCCGCAACATCCGCCGCGATGCCAATGATGCGTTCAAGAAACTTGCCAAAGAGGACGTTTCCGAGGACGAAATCAAAGAGCTCGAGGAGCAGACCCAGAAATTAACAGACAAATACATCAAAGAAGTAGATCAGATGGTGGACGTAAAATCCAAAGAAATTATGACCGTGTAATACAAAGAAAACGAGGGGCTGCCTGTCATTTGCAGGCAGCCTGTTATCGTTTACGGAGGAAAAAAGTATGGATAATGAATTAAAAGTGCCGAATCACATCGCCATCATCCTGGACGGAAACGGCAGATGGGCGAAAAAACGCAATATGCCGCGCGGCTACGGCCATATCGTCGGATGCGACAATCTGGAAAAAATGTGTGACGTGATCAAAGACATGGGTGTCAAATATCTGACCGTCTATGCGTTCTCAACCGAGAACTGGAAACGCTCCCGCGCCGAGGTGGAGGGCCTCTTAAAGCTGTTCCGCCAGTATCTGAAACGATGCATCAAAAAAGCACATAAAAATCAGATGCGCGTCAAAATCATCGGAGATCCGAGCGCATTCCCGCAGGATATTCAGGACAGCATTCATGAACTGGAGGAGTGCTCCAAAGATTACGATCACATGTACTTCCAGATCGCAATGAACTACGGTTCCCGCGATGAGATTCTGCGCGGCATGACCCGCATGATCGAGGATGTGAAAGACGGAACTCTCGCAGAGAATGCGTTTGATGAGAACGGAAAACTGACGGAGCAGTGTTTTGAGAGCTACCTCGACACCGCCGGAATCCCGGATCCAGATCTTCTGATCCGTACAAGCGGCGAGCAGCGCCTTTCCAACTACCTGATGTGGCAGCTTGCCTACACGGAATTTTACTTTACCGAGGTTCCGTGGCCGGATTTCCACGAAGAGGAATTGAGAAAAGCCATCGAACAATATAATAACAGAGACCGGCGTTACGGCGGCGTGAAGGAGGAATAAAAAAGATGTTTAAGACAAGACTGTTAAGCGGCATCGTGCTCGTCCTTGTGGCGCTGCTTACGATCTGCAGCGGCGGAACCGTGCTCTATATGACGGTTCTGTGCCTGTCGCTGATCGGTGCAGGAGAGCTGTTCCGCGTGATGAAGGTAAGAGAAGATAAATGGAATCTGTTGGAAATTACGGGCTATGCGGGCGTTGTGATTTTCTATCTGTCCCTGCTGCTTCATGACCCGATGTACCAGATGCTCGCGCTGATCCTGGATCTCGTGCTTCTGATGGCAGTATACGTATTTACTTATCCGAAATACAACGCCAATCAGGTGATGCCGGCGTTCTTTGCGATTGTCTATGTCGGCGTAATGCTTTCCTATGTATATCAGACCCGTATGCTGGACGGCGGAAAATTCCATGTATGGCTGATTTTCCTGTGCTCCTGGGGCTGCGATACGTGTGCATACTGTGTCGGCGTACTCTTTGGAAAACATAAAATGGCGCCGGTTTTAAGCCCGAAAAAATCCGTAGAAGGAGCTGTCGGCGGTGTCGTCGGAGCGATTCTGCTCGGCATCATCTATGCGGCTGCGACAAAGGGCGGCATGGTGGAATACGCCATCATCTGCGGTGTCGGCGCGCTGATCTCCATGGTCGGAGACCTTGCGGCATCCGCAATCAAACGAAATCAGGGCATCAAGGATTACGGAAAGCTGATTCCGGGCCACGGCGGTATTCTTGACCGCTTCGACAGCGTGATCTTTACCGCACCGATCATCTATTTCCTGTCGGTGCTTCTGATTCATTAAAAAAGCTTCCCCTACAGCATAAACGGGAAGCAGATGGGAGAAACTGGAATATGAAGAAAATAGCAATTCTTGGTTCAACCGGTTCGATCGGAACCCAGACCCTCGATGTCGTGCGTGCCAACGGCGATCTTGAGGTGGTCGGCATCAGCGCCGGAAGTAATATTACACTGCTCGAGCAGCAGATCCGGGAATTTCATCCGAAGTTTGCGGCAGTCGGCGATGAGGCGAAAGCGGCAGAACTCCGTGACAGAGTGAAGGATCTTCCTGTAAAAATCGGCAGCGGCATGGACGGCATGATCGAGCTTGCCACGATGCCGGAGAGCGAAATCCTTGTGACAGCGATCGTCGGCATGATCGGCATCCGCCCGACGGTTGCGGCGATGAAGGCAGGAAAAGACATTGCACTGGCAAACAAAGAGACACTGGTAACGGCGGGACACATTATTATGCCGCTGGCAGAGGAATGCGGTGTGCAGATCCTTCCGGTGGACAGTGAGCACTCGGCGATTTTCCAGTGCCTGCACGGGGAAAACAGAAAAGAAATTGAAAAACTTCTGATTACTGCATCCGGCGGTCCGTTCCGCGGAAAAACAAGAGCGGAGCTCGAAAACGTAACGGTAGAGCAGGCGCTCCGTCATCCGAACTGGTCGATGGGGCACAAGATCACGATTGATTCCGCGACACTCGTTAACAAAGGACTGGAAGTCATGGAAGCAAAATGGCTGTTCGGTGTTGATCTCGACCACATCCAGGTTGTGGTACAGCCAAAGAGCATTATCCATTCCATGGTAGAATTTAAAGACGGCGCTGTCATGGCACAGCTTGGCACACCGGATATGAAACTGCCGATCCAGTACGCACTGTATTACCCGGAGCGCCGCTTCCTTGCAGGCGACCGCCTCGACTTTGCGGCGCTGACACAGATCACGTTTGAAGAACCGAATATGGATACCTTCCTCGGCCTTCCGATGGCAATGCAGGCGTCCCGGACGGGCGGCTCCATGCCGACGGTCTTCAATGCGGCAAATGAACGCGCCGTTGCACTGTTCCTCGCGAAGAAGATCCGTTTCCTCGAGATTTACGACGTGATCGCCGGTGCAATGGAAGCACACAAAACGATTGCCGATCCGACGCTGGAGCAGATTCTCGCGGCGGAGCAGGAGACGTATGAATGGATTGCGAACAGATATAAGATGGGAGAATAAGACAGCATGATTGTAAAAATCCTGATAGCCGTACTCATTTTCGGAATCACCGTCATTATCCATGAGCTGGGGCATTTTCTTTTGGCGAAAGCGAATGGTATTACCGTGACGGAATTTTCGATCGGCTTTGGCCCGACGGTGGTAAAGACAGAAAAAGGAGGAACGGTCTATTCCTTAAAACTTCTGCCTTTCGGCGGTGCGTGCCAGATGCTCGGCGAGGACGGTGAAGAGGAGGGGGAAGGAACCTTTAACAGCAAATCCGTGTGGGCAAGAATTTCCGTCGTTGCGGCGGGACCGGTGTTCAACATGATTCTGGCATTTTTCTGCGCAATCTTTGTGATCAGTTACGCGGGAAGTTCCCCGGCGCGCGTCACAGAAGTGGCAGACGGTTCGCCGGAGGCAGAGGCAGGCCTGGAAGCGGGAGATATCATCACTTCCTATGAAGGAAGACATATTTCCATCGGAAAAGAGCTGAACTCTGTGATGACGGTACGGGGTGTGCCGACGGATGAGATTACGCTGGAGGTTAAAAAGGCCGACGGGGAAAAGAAAACGATCACATATGAACCGACGGTGACAACGCGGTATATGATGGGCTTTAACTACGATGACTGTGACCGCGGCATGGAATTCACGTATGTGCAGCAGAATATGCCGCTTGCCGCTGCGGGTGTTGTCGCGGGCGACCTGCTCGTATCGATCAACGGAGCGCCGATCACCTGTGTGGCAGATTTTACTGCTTACCAGACAGAGCATCCTTTCGATGGAAGCGCTGTGACGCTGGAGTATGAGCACAGCGGAAAGACGAAAGAGATTACGGTGACACCGGTTGAAAATACGTATGCGAATGTACAGTTTTCGTATCAGCTCCGGGAGAAACAGTCCCCGATCGGCGTGCTGAAATACAGCGTGCTGGAGATCAAATACTGGGTGCGCACCGTCATTGACAGTGTCAGTATGCTGATCACCGGACAGTATTCTGTGAACGATCTTTCCGGCCCGGTCGGCGTGGTGGATGCGATCGGAACCGCCTATGATGATGTAAAATCGCAGGGCGTTCTGGTTACGGTGATGACGATGCTGAACATGGTGATTCTGCTGTCATCAAACCTTGGCGTCATGAACCTGCTGCCGCTCCCGGCACTCGACGGCGGACGGCTTGTCTTTCTGATCATAGAAGCCATCCGCAGAAAACCAATCCGGCGAGACCTGGAGGGTATGGTTCACTTCGCGGGCCTGGTGCTTCTGATGGCGTTGATGGTCTACGTCATGATCCACGACGTCCAGCGGATCCTGTAAATCGAAAAATGAAAAGCAACAAAGCCTCATATTCTGCATACCATAAAAGGAGTGCAGGATATGGGGCTTTTTTATGAAAAATTTGCGTATGCAGCAGGAAATGACTGACCGCGGGCGGCTGGAAATCCGGGTAAATACAAGAATCCAGGCGCGGCCTGTTTCCGGGGCGCGGGTGACGGTTTCGTATACGGGAGATCCGCAGAATGTGATCGAGGAGCTGATTACCGACGGGGACGGCAGAACGGAGACGCTGGATCTGGCGACGCCGCCGCTCGAGTACAGTCTGGAACCGAATGTGAATCAGCCGTATTCCGAATATACGGTGAAAGTGGAGGCGGAAGGGTATGAACCGGTTGAAGTGACGGGCTCCGAGCTTCTTGCAGGAGAACAGTCCGTCCAGCAGGTGGACCTCAAACTGGCAGAGGGCGCAGCGTTTGCGGATGTGACGATCCCGGACCATACGTTGTTCGGCGAATATCCGGCGAAAATTCCGGAAAGTGAGATCAAGCCGACGAGGGAGAGCGGTGAGATTGTGCTGTCCCGTGTCGTGATCCCGGAGTATATCATCGTCCACGACGGAGCGCCGACCGACAGCACGGCACGCGACTATTATGTGCGGTACCGCGACTACATCAAAAACGTGGCGTGCTCGGAAATCTATGCAACATGGCCGGATGCGGCGATCCGGGCGAATATCCTCGCAATCATGTCATTTACGCTGAACCGTGTCTATACAGAATGGTACCGCAACAAGGGATACGATTTTACGATCACTTCGTCGACGGCCTACGATCACAAATGGATTTACGGCAGGAATATTTTCGACAGCATTTCCCTTGTGGTCGATGAGATTTTTGCTGATTACCTGTCGCGCCCGAATGTGAAACAGCCGATTCTGACGCAGTACTGTGACGGAAACCGTGTGAGCTGCCCGAACTGGATGAGCCAGTGGGGGTCCAAAAACCTGGCGGACCAAGGGTATTCAACGATTCAGATTCTCCGCAATTATTATGGAGACAATATGTATATCAACACGGCGGAGGAGATTTCCGGCATCCCGTCCTCCTGGCCGGGGTATGACCTCACCATCGGCTCGTCCGGGAACAAGGTACTGCAGATGCAGGAGCAGCTGAACGTGATTGCGGAGGTGTATTCATCGATTCCGACGGTCTATGAAAATGGCTATTTCGATGAAGAGACGCAGGACGCCGTCGAAGCGTTCCAGCGGCTGTTCGGCCTGCCGGTTTCCGGCATTGTGGATTATCCGACGTGGTACAAAATCCAGTCGATTTATGTGGCTGTGACGAGGATTGCGGAGCTGCAGTAGGTATACAAAAGTCTTTATAAGGGGCGTGTTTTCTGCGAAAAAACGCGGAAAATGCGCCTTTTCTGCGGCTTTTGAAACGGATCAGAAAAATTTTAAAACTGTCAAGAAAAAATACTTGACACCCTGCGCCTTTTCGTGTATGATAACCAAGGTGATCGCAATGGAAAAAATATTGGAACAGACATTACTGTATGATTTTTACGGCGAACTTCTGACTGAACATCAGCGTCAGGTATATGAGGACGTGGTGCTCAACGATTTTTCCCTGAGCGAGGTTGCGGCAGCGCGGGGTATTTCCCGCCAGGGAGTTCACGATCTGGTCAGACGCTGCAACAAGACACTGGAAGAGTATGAAGAAAAGCTTCATCTGGTACAACGCTTTGTGCAGATCCGGGAGAATGTAAACGAGATCCGAAAGCTGACAGACCCTTCTGGTGATACCCCGAAAGAAGATGTGATGCAGCGGATTGCAGCAATTGCATCGGATATATTAGAGGAGCTTTGAGCATGGCATTTGAAAGTTTAACCGAGAAACTCCAGAATGTTTTCAAAAATCTCAGAAGCAAGGGCCGCCTGACCGAGGCGGATGTAAAGACTGCGCTGAAGGAAGTAAAAATGGCACTTCTCGAGGCGGATGTCAGCTTCAAAGTAGTAAAACAGTTTATCAAATCCGTACAGGAGCAGGCAGTCGGACAGGACGTCATGAACGGACTGAATCCGGGTCAGATGGTCATTAAAATCGTAAATGACGAGCTGGTCAAGCTGATGGGTTCCGAGACAACGGAAATCGCACTGCGCCCGGCGAGTGAAGTTACCATTATTATGATGGCAGGTCTTCAGGGAGCCGGTAAAACAACCACAACCGCAAAGATTGCAGGAAAGTTAAAAGCAAAGGGAAGAAAACCTCTCCTTGCAGCCTGCGACGTATACCGCCCGGCAGCGATCAAACAGCTGCAGGTCAACGGAGAAAAGCAGGGCGTGGAAGTGTTCGCCATGGGAGATAAAAACCGTCCGGTGGATATCGCAAAGGCAGCGCTGGTGCATGCAAAGACAAACGGCTTTAACGTATTGATTCTGGATACCGCAGGCCGTCTGCACATCGATGAAGAGATGATGCAGGAGTTACAGGATATCAAAGCGGCTGTTCCTGTGGATCAGACCCTTTTGGTAGTAGACGCTATGACCGGACAGGACGCAGTCAATGTGGCCGAGATGTTCAGCAATAAAGTCGGCATCGACGGTGTAGTGCTTACAAAATTAGATGGTGACACCAGAGGCGGTGCGGCACTTTCGATCCGTGCAGTTTCCGGCAAACCGATTCTCTATGTCGGCATGGGCGAAAAGCTTTCGGATCTGGAGCAGTTTTATCCGGACCGTATGGCATCCCGTATCCTCGGCATGGGCGATGTGATGAGCCTGATTGAAAAAGCGCAGGCAAACATCGACGAAGAAAAAGCAAAAGCCATGGAACAGAAGATGAAGAAGGCGCAGTTCGACTTCAACGATTATCTGGATTCCATGGAGCAGATGCGCAATATGGGCGGCATCTCCAGCATCCTGAATATGCTTCCGGGCGTCGGCGCGAAAATGAAGGGCCAGGATCTTGAGAGCATGGTGGATGAAAAAGACATGGCAAGAAAGGAAGCTATTGTACTTTCTATGACGCCAAAGGAAAGAGAAAACCCGGATCTCATCAATCCGTCGAGAAAGCAGAGAATTGCAAAAGGCGCCGGTGTTGACATCGCGGAGGTAAACCGTTTCATCAAACAGTTTGAACAGTCAAGAAAAATGATGAAACAGATGACCGGAATGGTCGGTAAGGGTGGTAAAAGAGGAGGATTCAAACTTCCCTTTTAGCATAAAAGAAAAAATATAAATAAATACATGAATTTACAATGGAGGTAAAGAAAAATGGCAGTAAAAATGAGATTAAGAAGAATGGGACAGAAGAAAGCTCCTTTTTATAGAATCGTTGTAGCAGATTCCAGATCCCCAAGAGACGGACGTTTCATCGAGGAGATCGGAACTTACGATCCGAACCGCGAGCCGAGCGCAATCAGCTTCAACGAGGAGGCTGCTAAAAAATGGCTGGCTAACGGCGCACAGCCGACCGAAATCGTTGCCAAACTCTTAAAACAGGCTGGTATCGAGAAATAATTCATACGGGGGTATCTTGTAATGAAAGAACTTATCGAAGTAATTGCAAAATCTCTGGTTGATCATCCATCTGAGGTAGTTGTGACAGAAACCGTCAGCGGTGATGACCTTCTGCTGGAACTCAAAGTAGATCCGTCAGATATGGGAAAAGTCATCGGACGTCAGGGACGCATTGCGAAAGCAATCCGTACGGTTGTAAAAGCAGCTTCCTCAAAGAGCGACAGAAAAGTTGTCGTAGAAATTTTACAGTAAGTAAAAGATAGGAAAAGGAACCGACAGTTGTTGCCGGTTCCTTTCTTTACGCGGGCAACGAGACAAAGTCCGTGCTTGCACGGGACCTTGGCGACTGCCGCGATAACTTGAGAAACTCGCAAAGCGTGTTTCTCAAGTCGCAATACACAGTAGAACTGGTTGGAAAGGGTTTTTGAATGGAAGAATATTTGCAGATTGGCGTAATTACCACAACCCACGGCGTACGCGGTGAGGTAAAGGTATACCCGACGACAGATCCGGAGCGTTTTCTTTCTCTGGACCGCGTTTTTCTCGATACAGGAAAAGAAAAAAAAGAACTCCATGTAACTGGCGTGCGTTTTTTCAAACAGCTTGCCATTGTAAAATTCAAAGGAATTGACAACATCAACGATATCGAACGGTATAAAGGCTGCAGCCTCTATGTGACGAGAGAGGATGCCATTCCGCTGGAAGAGGACGAATACTATATCGCAGACCTGCAGGGAATGCAGATGTACACCGAGGACGGCGAACTGTTCGGCACGCTCCGCGATGTGATGGAGACCGGTGCGAACGACGTCTATATTGTAGATTCGAAAGAGCACGGAGAGGTTCTGATTCCGGCGATCCATGACTGCATTCTGGATGTGGACCTGGATGAGCAGAAGATGACGATTCACCTTCTTCCGGGCCTGATTGACTGATAAAGAGAGTAAAGAACGATGAAATATCATATTCTGACGCTGTTCCCGGAGATGATCGAGCAGGGGCTGCACACCAGCATCCTCGGAAGAGCCATCAACAACGGCTATATTTCCCTCGAGACGACGAATATCCGGGAATTTTCAGCAAATAAATTCAACCGCGTGGACGATTACCCGTACGGCGGCGGTGCGGGCATGGTCATGGAGGCGGAGCCGGTGTTCCGCGCCTACCAGTCGGTAGCCGAAAAGATCGGGAAAAAGCCGCGCACGGTCTATCTGACACCGCAGGGAAAAGTACTGAACCAGACGATGGTGGAAGAGCTGGCGCTTGAGGACGATCTTGTGCTGCTCTGCGGCCACTATGAGGGCATCGATGACCGCGTACTGCAGGAAGTAGTAACGGACTATATCTCGATCGGGGATTATGTTTTAACAGGCGGAGAACTCGGTGCAATGGTGCTGGTGGATGCGGTATCACGGTTTGTGCCGGGTGTCTTAAGCAACGAGGAATCTTCGCAGTTTGAGTCACTGCAGGACAACTTGCTTGAGTATCCGCATTACACAAGACCGGAGACATGGCACGAGAAAAAAGTTCCGGAGGTGCTTCTTTCCGGTGACCACAAAAAGATCGAAGCATGGCGCCATGAGGCCTCTCTGGTGCGGACAGCCGAGCGGCGGCCGGACCTTCTGGAAAATGCATTCCAGATTTCCTGCGCATGCAATGAAAAAGAGGAATCGTCTGCCTGGGCGCACGATCTTTTGGCAGGCATGACACGCTATGGTGTAAGCCTTGATCTCGGACGAAAGAAGATCCGGAAACAGAAAAATCTGTTTGATGACCATGATCTGCTGATTCTGCAGCTTCCGGGAACGCTTGAGGAGGGTATGAAAGCAAAGAGCGAGTATATCCGCAGCTTTGCCGGAAAAGAAACACCGCTGGTGTTTTTGTGCCCGGACGGATTCTCGGAAGAGGAAGAAAAACTCGAAGAGCAGCTGGAAAAAAACGGTTTCCGTCTGGTCGCACGGCTTACCGGCATACCGTCCGCGGACGGCCTGCAGCGGTTTTCTTTCGCGCTTCGCAGTCTGCTGTACAGCGGCGAATGGAAAGTGAAAAAAATACTTGCATCTGCGGATGCATTATAGTATAATGTATCTTGTTGTGAGTAAAGAGATGGTCCGCTGTTGCAAAAAGGCATTAAGAACATCCAGGGTAAAAAAAGGAGATAAAGAAATGAACGACATTATTAAGAAAATCGAAGATGCACAGTTAAAAGCAGAAGCACCGGAGTTCCGCGTTGGTGATACCGTTAAAGTTTACGGTAAAATCAAAGAGGGTAACCGCGAGCGTATCCAGGTATTCGAAGGCGTTGTCCTGAAAAGACAGGGCGGCGGAAGCAAAGAGACCTTCACTGTTCGTAAGAGCTCTAACGGCGTAGGCGTTGAGAAAACATGGCCGGTACACTCTCCGAACGTTGAGAAAGTAGAAGTTATCAGACGTGGTAAAGTAAGACGTGCGAAACTGAACTACTTAAGAGACCGTGTTGGTAAAGCAGCGAAAGTGAAAGAGCTGGTAAAATAATAAGTCGTTAAAAGGATGGCCGGAGGAACATGAGCAATTGTGTTTCTCCGGTTTTGTCTTACGGAGAATTACACTATGGGTATGAATACCAGATATGTAAAAGAATATTTCTACAAGAAAAAGATCCGTTCCATGCTTGTATGGAATCTGGAAATCATCGCAGCGATTCTTCTTGCGGCGGCATTTTCCTGGTTTTTCTGCAGAAGTGTCGTGGTGCAGGAGGGCTCGATGGAGCCGACTCTCGTGCCGGGGGAGCGTGTGCTGATGGACTCCGCCTGGTACCGCTTAAGTTCTCCGAAACGCGGGGATATCATCGCGTTCCGGACGAGTGAGGACAAGAAGGCGAGCATCCACATCAAGCGTGTGATTGCGCTGCCGGGCGAGACGGTACAGATCAAAGACGGACAGATCCTCATCAACGGGGAAGTCTATAATGAAAAAGATGAATTTCCGGCCATCACAAACGCGGGACTTGCCTCCGAGCCGATCACGGTCGGGAAGGGACAGTACTTTGTGCTCGGCGACAACCGGAACAACAGCGAGGACAGCCGCCACAACGGCATGGGACTCGTGGATTCGGACCGCATTGTCGGAAAGCTCTGGTTTACGATTTCGCCGTGGAAGAAAATCGGTTTCGTGTAAACGCAGCATAGAAGGAGAAGAAACATGAATTATCAGTGGTACCCGGGTCATATGACGAAGGCCCGCAGACAGATGCAGGAAGACTTAAAGCTCATCGACCTGATGATTGAGCTGGTCGATGCGAGAGTTCCTGCAGCGAGCCGCAACCCGGATATAGATGAACTTGGAAAGAACAAAGCACGGCTGATCCTGCTGAACAAATCGGACCTTGCCGATGAGCGCGGAAACGATGCCTGGATGGAATATTTCAAGGGAAAGGGATATTCTGTTGTGAAGGTCAATTCCCGTTCCGGAGCCGGCATGAAAGCGATCAACAGCGCCGTACAGGAGGCCTGCAAAGAGAAAATCGAGCGCGACCGCAAACGCGGCATCCTGAACCGTCCGGTCCGTGCGATGGTTGTCGGTATTCCGAACGTCGGAAAATCGACATTTATCAATGCGTATGCGGGCAGAGCCTGTGCGAAAACCGGAAACAAACCGGGCGTCACGAAGGGAAAACAATGGATCCGTCTGAGCAAACAGCTGGAGCTTCTGGACACACCTGGTATCCTGTGGCCGAAGTTTGAGGACCAGCAGGTGGGACTGCATCTTGCGATGATCGGTTCCATCAACGATGAGATCCTGAACGTGGAGGAGCTGGCGCTGTCCGTCATCGATTATCTGACGGCAGAGTATCCGGGAACGCTGGAGAAACGCTTTGGCTTTGAAGGTGTGACGGATCGTGTGGAAATCCTGGGTGAGATTGCGCGTGTGCGCGGCTGCCTGAAAAAGGGAAATGAGCTCGATTACGAAAAAGCAGCACGGCTTCTGATGGATGATTTCCGGAGCGGAAAGCTCGGCAGAATCACGCTGGAAAAACCGGAATAAATGGATTTATCAAAATAAAAAATGCGGAGAACAACGATGACAGAGAAAAAACAATCGATATCCGCCATACGGGAAATTTTTGCGGCAGCTTCGGAGACGGAGCTGCCCGCCCTTTATCTGGAATATGAAGAGGATTCCCGTGCCGGCGTACAAAATCTGATTCAAAAATACCAGAAACAGGAAGAGGCCTTAAAAAAAGAGCGCGAGCGCACGGAACAGATGAAGATCTACGAACACAAATATGAGGATCTTGGCTGGATCTGCGGCATCGACGAGGTCGGAAGAGGCCCTCTGGCGGGCCCTGTGGTCGCAGGTGCGGTCATTCTGCCGCGTGACAGTAAAATCCTGTATCTGAACGATTCCAAGCAGCTGACGGCCAAAAAACGCGACGAGCTGTACGATGTGATCATGCGCGAGGCAGTGGCCGTCGGCATCGGCTATGCCTCCCCGGCGCGGATCGACGAGATCAATATTTTACAGGCAACGTACGAGGCGATGCGGGAGGCGATCAGCAAGCTTTCCGTGAAGCCGGATGTACTCTTAAACGATGCGGTGAAAATCCCGCAGGTGGACATCCGCCAGGTGCCGATCATCAAGGGAGATGCCAAGAGTGTTTCGATTGCGGCGGCAAGTATTGTTGCGAAGGTGACAAGGGACCGCCTGATGGAAGAGTACGACAAGGTGCTTCCGGGCTACGGTTTTGCATCGAACAAGGGCTACGGTTCGGCAGAGCATATCGCTGCTTTAAAAGAAATCGGCCCGTCACCGATCCACCGGCAGTCGTTTATCGGCCATTTCGTGTAAAGGCACTGCATCAAAAAAAGGAGAGGGTATCGCATTTGAACCAGCGGGAAGTAGGAACGAGACAGGAGAGCCGTGCGGCAGAATATCTGGAAAGCCTGGGATATCACATCCTAGTGCGGAATTTCCGGTGCCGCTTCGGTGAGATCGACCTGATCGCAAAACAGGACGACACATACATTTTTATCGAAGTAAAATACCGCACCGGCCGGACAGCCGGAGACCCGACAAGCGCCGTGGATGGAAAGAAACAGAAGAAAATTTCAAAAACAGCAGATTACTACCGCATGCTCCACCAGATCCCGATGGATGTGCCCTGCCGTTTCGATGTCGTGGCAGAGACACCGGAGGAGATCCGCGTCTATGCGAACGCGTTTTATTATCAGGGGAGCGGCTGGTAGGAAGGGAGTTTTTATGATACCAATTCAATGGAAACAAAACGATAAAAAAACGATGCATGTCAACGAGGCGGAAAACGGCGTGGTCTATCTGACCTGGCCGGCGATTGAGAAAATTGAGGGCATCCGCCATGCATTTTCCACACGGATCGGCGGGGTGAGTAAGGAACATCTTTCCAGCATGAATCTCAGCTTTTCGCGCGGCGACGATCCGGCGAATGTGCGGGAGAATTACAGAAGATTCTGTGAGGCGGCGGGGTTTGAAGTGGAAAACATTGTTACCTCCGATCAGGCACACACAACGAAGGTCCGTTATGTGACGAAAGCAGACTGCGGCAGCGGCGTGACAAGAGACCGCGATTTTCATGATATTGACGGTATGATCACTGACGAGCCGGGCGTCGTACTTGCGACATTCTATGCGGACTGCGTGCCGCTCTACTTTGTCGACCCGGTGCACCGTGCAATTGGACTTTCACATTCCGGCTGGCGTGGAACGGTCCACAAGATGGGACAGGCAACGCTCGATGCGATGCACGAACGGTTTGGAACAGAAGCAAAAGATGTGATCGCAGCCGTCGGCCCGTCGATCTGCCAGGACTGCTACGAGGTGAGCGGTGACGTGATCGAAGAGTTCCGGGCAGCATTCCCGGAAACACTGCATGAGAAACTGTTCTACGGAAAACCAGATGGAAAATACCAGTTAAATCTCTGGGAGGCGAATCATCAGATCCTTCTTGCAGCAGGAGTGCCGGAGAAGCAGATTCATCTGCCGAACCTCTGCACCTGCTGCAACCCGGATTTCCTGTATTCCCACCGTGCATCGAAGGGAAAAAGAGGAAACCTCGCGGCATTCCTTTCCTTGGTCTGAAAACAGGATCGAAAACAGAATAGAAAGCATCAAAAAACGGACCTGGAAAAAACAGATCCGTTTTTTTGCTGTATGCATCCGGCGGACACAAAATCGATTATCTGTGTTTTGCCAGCAGCTTATTGATTTTCTCTGTCGTAGACTGTACTTTTGCAACGGATACGTCGTGGTTAAGCGTATCGATGATGCTTGCCATATATTTGCTCATCTCAGCCGGCTCATACCAAGGACGGGAAACGAGTTCCGGTGTACGGTAGGTCAGGTCGGTGGTGATGACTTTGCTGATATAGCCTTTCTCATAGTAAGCATCGAATTTCTCCAGACCATCGGTGAAGAGGCCGAAGGTGGTGCAGACAAAGACGTGGTCAGCGCCGCGCTCTTTGACCTGTTTTGCAACGTCGAGCATACTCTCACCGGAGGAGATCATATCGTCGATGATGACAACATCTTTTCCTGCTACGGAATCGCCGAGAAACTCATGTGCCACGATCGGGTTCTTTCCGTTTACGATGGTGGAGTAATCTCTTCTCTTATAGAACATACCCATATCGACGCCGAGCACGTTGGAGAAGTATACGGCACGCGCCATCGCTCCCTCGTCCGGGCTGATGATCATCAGATGATCGTTGTCGATCGTCAGATCCGGAACGGAACGAAGAAGGGCTTTTAAAAACTGGTAGGTTGGCATGAAGTTGTCAAAGCCGCCGAGCGGAATTGCGTTCATGACACGAGGATCGTGTGCGTCGAAGGTGATAAAGTTGGAAACACCCATGTTCATCAGCTCCTGCAGAGCAAGTGCGCAGTCGAGAGACTCACGTTTGGTGCGCTTATGCTGTCTTCCTTCATAAATGAAAGGCATGATTACGTTGATCCGGTGTGCTTTTCCTGTTGCAGCAGCGATGATACGTTTCAGATCCTGATAATGGTCATCCGGTGACATGTGGTTCTCGTAGCCGCAGACCTTGTAGGTGATGCTGTAGTTGCAGACATCAACCAGGATGTAAAGATCGGCACCGCGGACGGATTCGTTGATCTTTCCTTTTGCTTCGCCGGAACCGAAACGCGGGCACTCGCAGTCAATCAGAAAAGAATCCTCGGAATATCCGGAAAAGGAAACCCCGTTGCGGCGCTCGGCGAGCTCTTTACGGAACTGAACCAGATACGCATCAACTTTTTTTGCCATTTCCATACTGCCCGGCAGAGCTGCGAGCTTTAACGGAGCAACCGGAATGGAATTTTCAAGTAAATCTAAATTAGCCATACAAACCTCCAGTAATCGACATTTTTTACAAACCATTTACTTCCTATTTATATCATCTTGGGAAAGGGCGCGTCAAGCAAAAAACGAAAGAATCCTTGCTTTTTGTGCAGGTTGTTGTTATTATAATGGATGAATGTCCGGAAGGTATGCAAAAAAAGCACGCTTTTTACTGGGCAAAGAGAAGTTATAAAGAAGTAAATGGAAAGGCCAAAACGTAAGATCTGTGAAAAACAAGACGAAACACATTATCAAGACAATAGAACCGGGCAGTATTGCCGAAGAACTGGAACTCGAACCGGGAGATGAACTGCTCCGCGTGAACGGGGAAATTATCGAGGACGTCTTCGATTACCACTTCCAGACCAACGACACGTATCTGGAACTCACGATCCGGAAAAAGGACGGCGAGGAATGGGACCTGGAAATCGAAAAAGAGTATGACGAGGAAATCGGCATCACATTCGAGAACGAGTTCATGGATCAGTACCGTTCCTGCAGCAACAACTGCATTTTCTGCTTCATCGATCAGATGCCGCCGGGAATGCGTCCCACCTTGTATTTTAAGGATGACGATTCGCGTCTGTCCTTCCTGCAGGGAAATTATATTACACTGACCAACATGAGCGACCACGATATCGACCGGATTATCCGCTACCATCTGGCACCGATCAATATTTCGTTCCAGACAACGAACCCCGAGCTCCGCTGCAAAATGCTGCACAACCGTTTTGCGGGCAATATCTTTCCGAAGGTCCAGCGCCTTTACGAGGCGGGAATCGAGATGAATGGACAGATTGTGCTCTGCAAGGGATACAACGACGGCGCAGAGCTGGAGCGCAGTATTTCGGATCTGTCAAAATATCTGCCGCATCTGAAAAGTGTTTCGGTTGTCCCGGTCGGACTTTCGAAGTACCGCGACGGACTGGCGCCTCTGGAACCGTTTACCAGGGAGGATGCAAAAGAAGTTCTTGCCACGATTCACAAATGGCAGAAAAAGCTGTATGAACAGTGGGGACTTCACTTTATCCATGCTGGTGATGAATGGTATCTGCTGGCGGGAGAGCCGATCCCGGAGGAGGAAAATTACGATGGCTATATCCAGCTGGAAAACGGAGTGGGAATGCTCCGGCTTCTGGAGGACGAGGTTGCGGAAGAACTTTCGAAACGAGAAGGGGACGACCGTCACCGCCATGTAACGATTGCGACCGGAAAAGCTGCGGCGCCGTCGTTGGAAAAACACATGCAGAAAATTCGTGAAAAATATCCGAATGTACAGGCGGAGGTTGTCACGATTATCAACTATTTCTTTGGAGAATCCATTACCGTATCCGGTCTGATTACCGGAAAGGATCTGATGGAGCAGTTAGAGGGAAGAGATCTTGGCGACTGCCTGCTGCTTCCGTGCAACATGCTCCGTTCGGGAAAAAACGTCTTTCTCGACGATGTGACGGTGGAAGAGGTGGAAGAGCGCCTGAAAACACCGGTACAGATTATCGATGAGCCGGGCAGCGACCTGGTGAAAGCCGTTGTGGAGGAAAACCAGGAGACGATACACAGAAGGAGAACAATGTATGAGCAAGCCGATTGTAGCAATTGTGGGCCGGCCGAACGTGGGTAAATCCACCCTGTTTAATGTATTAGCCGGAGACAATATTTCGATTGTAAAAGACACACCGGGTGTAACCCGTGACCGTATTTATGCCGACGTGGAGTGGCTGAACCACAAATTTACGCTGGTAGACACCGGCGGTATTGAACCGGAATCCAAAGATATCATTCTCTCCCAGATGAGAGACCAGGCGCAGATCGCCATTGATACCGCAAATGTCATCATCTTCATCACTGACGTCCGTCAGGGCCTTGTAGATGCCGATGCAAAAGTAGCTGATATGCTCAGAAGAAGCCGCAAGCCGGTTGTGCTGGTGGTCAACAAAGTCGACAACTTCGACCGTCAGATGATGGATGTTTATGAATTCTATAACCTCGGCATCGGAGAGCCGCACGCCATTTCCGCATCCGGAAAGCTCGGCATCGGCGATATGCTCGATGAGGTGACAGGATACTTTGATCCGGAGATGGAAAACGAGGAGGAGAGCGAGATTCCGCGCATCGCCATTGTCGGAAAACCGAACGTCGGAAAATCCTCCCTGGTCAACAAACTGCTGGGCTCGAACCGTGTCATCGTATCTGATATCGCCGGAACGACGCGCGATGCGATCGATACCACGATCATGCACAATGGAAATGAATATATTTTCATCGATACCGCAGGTCTTCGAAAGAAAAACAAGATCAAAGAGGAGCTGGAGCGGTACAGCATCATCCGTACAGTATCTGCCGTAGAGCGCGCAGATGTCGTCGTTCTTCTGATCGATGCAACCGAGGGTGTCACCGAGCAGGATGCCAAAATTGCCGGTATCGCCCATGAGCGTGGAAAAGGTATGATCATTGCGGTAAATAAATGGGATGCCTTGGAAAAAGATGACAAGACGATCTACCGCTTTACCGAAAAAGTAAGAAATACACTGGCTTACATGCCGTACGCAGAGCTTCTTTTCATCTCTGCGAAGACAGGACAGCGTCTTCCGAAGCTGTTCGAGACGATCGACATGGTTCTGCAGTACCAGAACCTGCGCGTACAGACCGGTGTCCTGAACGAGATTCTGACCGAGGCAATGGCAATGCAGCAGCCGCCGTCAGACCGTGGAAAACGACTGAAAATCTACTACATGACACAGGTTTCGGTCAAACCGCCGACATTTGTTATTTTCGTCAACGACAAAGAACTGATGCATTTCTCCTACGTTCGATATCTGGAGAATAAAATCAGAGAGTCGTTCGGCTTCCGCGGCACACCGCTGAAATTCATCATCAGAGAACGAAAAGAGAAGGAGCAGTAAAGAGTTATGGTACGGATCATATGCCTTTTGATCGGATACGCATTTGGCCTTTTTCAGACCTCATATATTTATGGAAGGACGAAGGGAATTGATATCCGGGAACACGGCAGCGGAAACGCAGGAACGACCAACGCGCTCCGGACTTTAGGGAAAAAAGCAGGCGCCATCACGCTTGCCGGCGACTGCATCAAATGCATTCTGGCGGTCCTGACGGTACGCCTGATCTTCGGTGCATCGCACCCGGAAATGCTGAAACTGCTGACGGTGTATGCTGCGGCCGGAACGATTCTCGGCCACAACTTCCCGTTTTACTTAGGCTTCCGCGGCGGAAAAGGAATCGCTGCGACCGCGGGTCTGATTATCTCGTTTGACTGGAGAATCACGCTGGTCTGTGCAGCGCTGTTTTTCCTGAATCTTGCAGTAACACACTATGTTTCCCTCGGTTCCATGATGGTTTACGTTGTCTTTTTTGCAATGGCCGTTATCATGGGACAGGCGGGCTGCTTTGCGCTAGAACCGCCGTATCTCTATGAGATGTACGTGGTGATCGCACTTCTTGCCGTGCTTGCCTTCTGGGAGCACCGTGCAAACATCAAGCGTCTCATCGCGGGAACAGAGCGGAAAACGTATTTATCCAAAAAGTCGGAGAAATAAAATATGGCAAAGATTAGCATCATCGGAGCAGGAAGCTGGGGAACTGCCCTCGGCCTCCTGCTCTGCAACAACGGGCATGACGTGACGATCTGCTCGGAAAATGAAAAGGAAATTGAGAGCTTAAAGGAACACAGAGAGCATCTGACGAAGCTTCCGGGCGTAAGACTGCCGGATGAAATGAAGTTCACCTGCGATGTGCGCGGCTCCCTTTCCGGACAGGACATCCTTGTGATGGCAAAAGCATCCCCGTACGTGCGAACCACATGTAAAAAGTATGCGGCGGATATTCCGGACGGCCAGCTCATCGTCAATGTGGCAAAAGGCGTGGAAGCCGATACCCTGATGACGATGTCTCAGATCATCGAGGAGGAAGTGCCGGGAGCGAATGTCGTTGTTCTCTCCGGACCGAGCCACGCAGAGGAAGTCGGCCGCGGCCTGCCGACCACGATCGTTGTCGGCGCGCATGACCGCGAGAGCGCACTGTATGTGCAGAATGTGTTCATGAGTCCGGTCTTCCGCGTTTACACAAGCCCGGACATCACGGGAATTGAACTTGGCGGAGCTCTGAAAAATGTCATCGCACTGGCAGCCGGAACGGCGGATGGTCTTGGCTACGGCGACAATACGAAAGCGGCTCTGATTACCCGCGGGATCGCGGAAATTGCACGGCTCGGCACGGCGATGGGTGCCCATGCGGAAACCTTCTACGGTCTTTCCGGTATCGGCGACCTGATTGTAACGTGTGCTTCCGTTCACAGCCGGAACCGGAAAGCCGGATACCTGATCGGCCAGGGCAGAACGATGCAGCAGGCGATGGATGAGGTTCAGATGATCGTCGAGGGCGTCTATTCCGCAAAAGCGGGTCTTACCCTGTCGAAAAAATTCGGAATCGAAACGCCGATCATTCAGGCAGTCAATCAGGTTCTGTTTGAAAACAAAAACCCGAAACAGGCTGTGGATGAACTGATGCAGCGTATGAAAAAAGACGAACTCGCCCCGGATCTCTGGGAGCGGTAAAAATAAGAAACCTGTCACTTCTGTGAAATGATACAGAGACGGCAGGTTCTTTTTTTGTGCAGACCGAAATTTTTCAGCAAAAATACGGGAAAAAGATGACAATACTTTCGAAATCAAGTATAGTAATAGAAAGCGGAATAATTTTAACTGAAAAGATGCGGAGGAAAATACAGCAGGAGGAAGAAAGAATGAGAGGAGTAGAAACAAGAATTCAGGAAATCCGCCATGCCATTTTTACGGAAGTTGCAAAAATGGCGTATGACGTGAACTCCCCGGTGGAAAAGACGATCGAAGAAATTCCTTACCGTGTAATTCCCGGTGAGGTCGGAAATTTTAGAAATGATGTGTTTCTGGAGCGGGCGATTGTAGGAGAGCGGCTTCGCCTTGCAATGGGACTTCCGTGCAGAAGCGCGGCAGAGCACGCCCCGATCTCGGACAATATCAAACTGGCGGATCAGGCGGAGACATATTATACACCGCCGCTCATTAATGTCATCAAATTTGCATGCAACGCCTGTCATGAAAAACGGGTTCTGATCACGGAGGGATGTCAGGGATGTCTTGCACATCCGTGCGTGGAAGTCTGTCCGAAAAAGGCCATTACGCTGGACCGCACCAATGGACGATCCTATATTGATCAGGATAAATGCGTCAAATGTGGTCAGTGTGCCAAGGTATGCGGATACCAGGCTATTATCATTCAGGAGCGTCCGTGTGCGAGAGCCTGCGGAATGGATGCCATCGGTTCAGATGAGAACGGAAAAGCGGATATCGATTACGAGAAATGTGTATCCTGCGGCCAGTGTCTCGTCAACTGCCCGTTCGGCGCTATTTCGGACAAATCCCAGATCTTCCAGGTAATCCGTGCGATCCAGTCGGGAGAGCGCGTCTATGCAGCGCTGGCACCGGCGTTTGTCGGCCAGTTCGGACCGAAAGTAACGCCTGGAAAACTGCGTGCGGCGATGAAAAAGCTCGGCTTTGCGGATGTCTTTGAAGTTGCGATCGGAGCGGATCTCTGTGCGGCACAGGAGGCAGAGGATTTTGTGAACGAAGTTCCGGAGAAACTGCCGTTTATGGCGACATCCTGCTGTCCGGCCTGGTCTGTAATGGCGAAGAAACTGTTCCCGGATTACGCTAACTGTATCTCGATGGCACTGACCCCGATGACGCTGACGGCGCGTCTGATCAAGAAACACAATCCGAATGCGAAGGTTGTCTTTGTCGGACCGTGTGCGGCGAAAAAACTGGAGGCCATGCGCCGGTCTGTCCGCAGTGAGGTGGACTTCGTTCTGACGTTTGAAGAGATGTCGGGCATTTTCGATGCGCGCCAGGTAGATGTGAGTGCACTTGAGGAAGATCCGGACGGCGTCAGCGATGCATCGGTGGACGGAAGAAACTTTGCTGTCTCCGGCGGCGTTGCAAAATCTGTGGAAAATGTAATCCGTGAAAAATACCCGGACCGCGAAATCAAGATGGCAAATGCAGAAGGTCTGAAGGAATGCCGGAAACTGCTGACAATGGCAAAGGCCGGAAAGTACAACGGTTATCTTCTCGAAGGCATGGCCTGTCCGGGCGGATGCGTGGCAGGAGCCGGCACGATGCAGTCAATCAAAAAGTCGCAGGCGGCAGTCAACAAATATGCGGCGCAGGCAAAACACAAGATTTCCAGCCAGACAGAATATGTAAAAGAACTGGACAAGCTGGTAGACTAAAAAGAACAGCAAGGTGGAGACAAAAGTGAAAAAGAAAAGAAAGATGGGCTTTGCGGCAGCGATTCTTGCAATGGTACTTCTGTTTGCAGGATGCGGCCAGACAGAGACAAAGACGGAGAGCAGCACAGCGGCATCGGAAACAGAAGATGAGACACTGGTCCATGTGCTTGCATTAAAAGGACCGACCAGCATGGGAATGGTAAAAATGATGAGCGATAACGACAGCAAAGAGTCACCTGCGGACACGTTTGAACTTGCCGCTGCCCCGGATGAGGTCAGCGCAAAACTGGTACAGGGAGAGGTGGATATCGCCGCAGTTCCGGCGAACCTTGCAAGCGTACTCTACAACAAGACAAACGGCGGCGTGCAGGTGCTCGCAGTCAATACGCTCGGTGTCCTTTATATCGTCGAGGACGGCGATACCGTACATTCCATTGCGGATCTGAAAGGCAGAACCATTTATGCGGGCGGCAAAGGTGCAACTCCGGAGTATGCTTTGAATTATATCCTCGAAAAGAACGGCCTCGTACCGGGTGAGGACGTAACGATCGAGTGGAAGAGCGAACACGCCGAGTGCGTGGCAGCACTTGCAGAAGATGCCGATGGAATCGCCATGCTGCCGCAGCCGTTTGTAACGACGGCACAGACGAAAAAAGAAACGCTGCGCACCGCACTTGACCTGACCGAAGAATGGAACAAAATCCAGGAGTCCGAAGGAACGGCGAGCACACTGGTGACAGGTGTTACCGTTGTGCGCACTGCCTTTGCCAAGGAGCATCCGGAAGCAGTTGCAGACTTCATGGAAGCTTACCAGGCATCCGTATCCTACGTAACCGAAAACACTGATGAGGCGGCAAAACTGATCGGGGATTATGACATTGTTCCGGAGGCAGTCGCAAAGAAAGCGCTTCCGGCATGCAACATTGTCTGCATCACCGGTGATGAGATGAAAGAGAAGCTTTCCGGTTATCTCGGTGTACTCAAAGACCAGAACCCGGAGGCAGTCGGAGGAGAACTTCCAGGAGATGACTTCTATTATTCCGAATAAAAACAAAAAAGAGAAACAGAGAAAAACGAAGCGCTGGCCGATCGTGTTCTGGCTTATGATCTGGCAGGCGGTAAGCGTTTTTGTCGGGCAGGAGATCCTTCTGGCATCTCCTGCTGCTGTTTTGAAACGCCTTTTTACGCTTGTAACAGAACCGGTCTTCTGGCAGTCCCTGCTGTTTTCCGGAGCACGCATCGGAGCCGGATTCCTTCTTGGTGCGGCGGCGGGAATTGCAGGAGCTGCACTTGCCGGTCGGTTTTCCATTGCAGAAGAACTCCTGACGCCGCTGGTTGCAGCAGTGAAAGCAGTGCCGGTCGCTTCTTTTGTGATTCTGATCCTGATCTGGGTTTCTTCGAAGAATCTTTCGGTTGTGATTTCGTTTCTGATGGTATTTCCGATCCTGTATACAAACACGCGGAACGGCCTACGGGAACTGGACACAGCGCTTTTGGAGATGACAGACGTTTTTCAGGTTCCGCGGCCGGTGCGGCTGCGCTGGGTGATCCTGCCGCAGCTGTACCCATATATCCGGACGGGATGTTCACTTTCCCTCGGCCTTTGCTGGAAGGCCGGAACGGCAGCAGAAGTAATCGGCATTCCGAACCGATCCATCGGAGAGCATCTGTATCAGGCAAAAATATATCTCGACACACCGGGACTCTTTGCCTGGACGGCAGCGATCGTGTACGCCAGCTTCTGTCTCGAAAAAGCTGTTTTAAAAGGAATGGATCTTGCAGAAAAAAGGATGCTGGTGATGAAATGAGAGAAGATACGATTGAAATCTGCCATCTGAAAAAAGCGTATGGAGAACACGTTATTTTTTCGAATCTTACGATGGAACTGAAAAAAGGAGCAGTGACCTGTCTGATGGCTCCTTCCGGGGCTGGAAAGACAACCCTGCTGCGGATTCTGGCAGGCCTGGAGCAGGCGGACGGCGGAAAAATCGGGGGACTGGAAGCCTTAAGAAAAAGTATGGTTTTTCAGGAACCGCGGCTGGCAGAAGAACTGACAGCTGCAGCCAATATCCAGCTCGCGGTAAGGCGCCGCATGTTTGGAAAAGAAAAAAGAAGCTCCCGTCATCTTGTGGAGGAGATGGAGGAACTCGGCCTTTCGGGCTGTGAAAACCAGGCTGTATCGGAACTGTCGGGCGGCATGCGCCAGCGGGTGGCGGTTCTGCGGGCCATGCGCATGGACGCAGATTTCCTCCTTTTGGATGAGCCGTTCAGGGGACTGGATGCGGGGACGAAAAAGAAAACGATGAACTATATCCGCAGAAAAGGAAAAGAAAAAACGATGCTTCTGGTCACGCATGATTTAGAAGAAGCCGAAGCAATGGGGGACTGGATCTGCACCTGCAGCAGACTGGATGGTATCCTCGAAATAAAGAGAAACAGAAAAAGCAGCACAGAAATCTGAAACGGAAAGAAACAGATTTTCTGTGCTGCTTTTGCTGTGAATCCGCAGTTACAGCAGGTCATCCGGTATGGAAGCAGAGCGGAGCTGTTCGTCCATCGTGTCGATGAGCGCCATGTCGGCTTCAGAAAGTTCGAAGTCGAAGACATCCGCGTTGGCAAAAATGCGGTCCGGCTGTGTCGATTTCGGGATGACACTGATGCCCTGCTGGACGAGGTAGCGGAGGCCGATCTGTGCTTCAGTGCGTACATACTTTTCTGCCAGCTGCTGCATAATCTCACGGTTCAGATAAAGACCTCTTGCGAGCGGCGCATACGCTTGAACGGCGATTCCATGTGAACGGCAGAAAGCGATGAGCGGTTTCCGGTTCCAGAGCGGATGGCATTCGATCTGGTTGACGGCCGGGATGACGCCGGAAAATTCAAAGAGGGCGGTAAGGTGCGGCTCCTCGAAGTTGCTGACGCCGATCGATTTTGCACGCCCGGATTCGCGGATTTTTTCGAGTGCGCGCCACGTCTCCGGGTAGCAGCCCGGCACCGGCCAGTGAATCAGGTAAAGATCAACGTAGTCGAGACGGAGACGGTCGAGGCTGCGGTTGAAGGCACCTTCGATATCACCGACCCGCTGCGCGGTATTCCATACCTTTGTGGTAATAAAAAAATTTTCCCGCGGAATTCCGCTTGCGCGGATCCCGCGGCCGATGCTGTCCTCGTTTTTATAGGAGGAGGCGGTATCGATCAGACGGTAGCCGTATTTTGCCGCGGTGACAATTGCTTTTTCTGCCTCTTTTTCTGTCGATTTGTAAGTGCCAAGCCCCAGAAGCGGCATCGCTCTGCCGTCGTTCAATGTGATGGTTGGAATAGAAAGTGCCATAAAAACCCTCCGTATCTTGAATCAAAAAAAGATTCTGCCGTATTTCTCTCATAATTATGTTTAGTATAACATGAAAATTTAAAGAAATCAGACCAAATATATTAAAAAAGTTTAACACAATCGGGAAATGAAAAAAAATAACAAGCCACGCAAGAAAAAAGAAGGATGCCAGGACGGCCTGTACGGCGAATTGTACAGAAATTTTGTGGAGGCTGTATTGATTTTGTGCATGAAATAGAGTATAATAAACTTGAATTGATATTTATTTATCATTCCCTGTACAATCTGCAGGATGTTTCAGGAAAACAAAAGCGGACGAAACGGACGGCAGAGGAAAATACCAGGGACAGAGGAGGCCATATTATGCATTTATTATATGACGAGAATGGAAATCCCATTCCGCACGGAGCTCACGACGAGCACCATCATCACCATGACCATCATCACGAGGGAGAAGACTGCGGACATGCCTGCAATGCATGCGGTTCCGAAGAAAAATGCAAGGACGAGAATCTTGCCCTTTTAACCTATATGTTGCAGCACAATGAACATCACGCAGCAGAACTCGACGAGATGGCCGACAAACTGGAAAAAGCCGGAATGGCGGACGCCGCAAAACAGATCAGGGAGGGAGTATCCGATTTCCAGAAAGGCAATATGCGCCTGTCCCTTGCACTGACACTTGTAAAAGAGCATTTGAAAGAAGTTAAGTAGAGGAGGCGTAAGCTATGTGCCTTGCAACGGTATACAAAAATCCGGAAAACACAGTTGTCTGTAAAAATGTGAGCCGCATCGATGTCGATGGAGAATACGTTCTGATCCGTGACATCATGGGTGAGGAGATCAGACTGCAGGGTAAGATCAAAATGGTAGATCTTGCGAACAGCATTGTAGAGCTGGACTGTGAATGATAATTGGTTGACGGAACCAGTTATTCTATAAAAGCGGTTTTAGGCCCCCGGGTTCTGCAAATCGGAACAAACAGAACAAGCGAACCGGGACTTAGAATAGGAATATATCATATTAAAGCGGAGGTAAATTGAATTATGAAACTTTCAGAAGAGATGAAAAACAAGACTCTTCTGTCTTTTGAGCTGTTCCCGCCAAAGACAGAGAAGGGACTGCAGAATCTGCCGGGTACCATCGACCACCTGATGAAGTACAACCCGTCTTACATTTCCTGTACATATGGAGCAGGCGGCGGAAATGTCGGAGCAAACCGTGAAGTATGTCAGATGATCAAAAATGCCGGAACTACACCGGTTACTCATTTCACCGTTATCAAAAACACAAAAGAAGGAATCAAAGAGCAGCTGGATCAGTATCTGGCTGACGGCGTAGACCATATGCTGGCACTGCGCGGAGATATTCCGCTTGGTGAGACTACAACCTGTGGTGACTTTGACTATGCTACCGATCTTGTAAAATTCGTACGTGATACCTACGGCGATAAATTTGAAATCGCTGTTGCAGGTTCACCGGAAGGCCACATCTCCTGCAGAAGTCTGGAGTCTGATATCGCAGTTCTGAAACAGAAACAGGACAACGGAGCAGACTACATCATGACACAGCTCTGCTGGGATATGGAGCAGTTCAAATACTGGCTCGATGCAATCCGTAAAGCAGGAATCACCATGCCGGTAGACGTTGGAGTTATGCCGATCCTGGATCAGGCAGCTACCATCAACATGGCACTTTCCAGAAACGGCTGTGTTATGGACAGAGAGCTTTCCAGAATGATCTCCAGACACTGGCTGTTCCCGAACCCATTTGCAGCAAAAGATGCAGAGGGCAAACCGTTCGACGTATTCTACGACAAGAAAGTTGCAGAGTTCAAAGAAGAGGGTATCGAATATACCGTAAAACAGATTGATGCATACCGTGCACTCGGTGTCAATGGAATTCATCTGTATGCACTGAATAAATGGAAAGACGTATCTGAAATCATCGACAGATCCGGCCTTTGCACACTGGTTTAATGAATTAATTACTTGAATTTGGGAGGCATCCGATTTTTATGGCACACGTAATAGCTGTCGCCGGAAAAGGCGGCGTTGGAAAAACAACATTATGCGGCTTGCTGATCCAGTATCTCTGCGAGTCAGGAAAAGGTCCTGTTCTTGCAGTTGATGCGGACGCAAACTCAAACCTGAATGAGGTACTCGGTGTAGAAGTAGAAGCTACCCTTGGAGATATCCGGGAGGAGATTGCCCGTGCAGAGATGGCATCCAAAAACCCGATTCCGGCAGGTATGAGCAAGGCAGATTATGCGGAATTTAAATTTGCAGGCGCTCTGACTGAGGAAGATGATTTTGACCTGCTTGTGATGGGAAGAACACAGGGAAAAGGCTGCTACTGCTTCGTCAATGGACTTCTGCAGAATCAGCTTGCAAAGCTGTATCCGAATTACCCCTTCATGGTTGTGGATAACGAGGCAGGCATGGAGCATATCAGCCGTGGTATACTTCCGGGAATGGATACAGCTATTTTGGTCAGTGACTGCTCAAGAAGAGGAGTACAGGCCGCTGCGAGAATCGCGGAGCTGATCAAAGAATGCGATATGAAGCCGAAGCAGGTAGGACTGATCGTAAACCGTGCGCCGAATGGCGTGTTAAATGAGGGAACCCGTGAGGAAATTGAAAAACAGGGATTAACTCTCCTTGGCGTTGTTCCGCACGATGATCAGGTTTATGAATATGACTGTGACGGAAAACCAACCGTACGTCTGCCGGAAGACTCTCCGGTACGCGCGGCATTAAAGAAAATCGTAGAAAACCTTGATTTATAAAAACAGAGAATCTGCCCTCCGCTTTGTACACGCTGCAGACGGAGGGATATTTCAAAAGTAAAATATCCCCCATGGGAGGATGTTTTTACCATAAAAATATTAAAATACAATCTTGAGGAGGACAAGATGAGCGAATTCAAATTAACAAGCGTAGAAGAATTCGAACAGGCCACGAATGAGCTCCTGGAAAATGGTGCAAAGGTTGGCGCTGACGCATGGCAGTTTCGTGTAAAAAACCAGACCCCGCACTGTAAATTCGGTGAGCAGGGAACCTGCTGCCGTATCTGTACGATGGGACCTTGCCGTATTACACCAAAGGCACCGAGAGGAATCTGCGGATGCGATGTACACGGTATTGTAGGACGTAACTTCCTGCGCTTTACAGCAGGCGGTTCCGCAACACATTCCGATCATGGCCGTGAGATCTGCCACACACTGCATGAGGCTGATCCAAACGGAAACTACAAAGTAAAAGATCCGGAGAAACTGATCCGTATCGCAAAAGAGTGGGGCGTAGAGACAGAAGGAAAAGATATTTACGATCTGGCACATGAGATGTCCGAGCTGGCTCTGATGGAGTATGGTAAACCGTTCGGAACACAGAGATTCCTGAAACGTGCTCCGCAGCACACACAGGAAATCTGGGAGAGAGAAGAAATCGCACCGCGTGCGATTGACCGTGAGGTTGCATGTTCTCTTCATATGACTCATATGGGATGTTCTTCCCTTCCGGAAGCACTCGTTCGCCAGTCCCTTCGTTCCGGACTTTCCGATGGATGGGGCGGCTCCATGATGGGTACCGAGTTCTCTGACGTACTGTTCGGAACTCCAAAGCCGATCGAAACCGAGGCAAACCTTGGTGTTATGAAAGAAGATGAAGTAAATATCATCGTTCATGGCCATGATCCGTCACTTTCCGAGATGATCTGCGAATACGCAGACGATCCGGAGATGATCGCATATGCAAAAGAAATGGGAGCAAAGGGAATCAACGTGGCAGGTGTCTGCTGTACTTCCAATGAAGTAGCAATGCGCCGCGGCGTGCCGATGGCAGGTAACTTCCTGCAGCAGGAAAACGTGGTACTGACCGGTGCCTGCGAGGCCATCGTTGTTGACGTACAGTGTATTTTCCCGGCCCTTGGACCTTTAAGCAAATGTTTCCATACTAAATTCGTTACCACCAGCCCGATTGCGCAGATGCCGGATGCAGAATACATTCGTTTCAACGCAAAAACAGCAGGTGAGAATGCAAAAGCCATCGTAAAAATGGCAATTGAAAACTTTAAAAACCGGAAACCGGAGCTGGTACATATCCCGCATATGAAGCAGAAAGCAACCGTTGGATACTCTTTTGAGTCCATCATCAAGACTCTGGATAAAGTAACCAATTCCCAGGTTGACCAGACCGGAACTCTGATGCCGCTGTGGCAGTGTGTGGCATCCGGCGTTATCCGCGGTGCAGTTGCCATGGTAGGATGCAACAACCCGAAAGTCCGTCCGGACACCGCTCACATCGAGCTGATGAAGAAGCTGATCGCGCACGACGTTATCATCGTTGCTTCCGGATGCTCTGCACAGGCAGCAGCAAGAGCAGGTCTGATGGACAAACGTGCTAAAGATCTCTGCGGTGCAGGTCTGAAACGTGTCTGCGAGCTGGCTGATATCCCGCCGGTACTCCACATGGGATCCTGTGTTGATATCTCCCGTATGATGGTTCTTGTAGCAGAACTTGCTAAAATCGGTAATGTCAATATTTCCCAGCTTCCGGTTGTCGGATGTGCTCCGGAGTGGATGTCTGAGAAAGCAGTTTCCATCGGAAACTATGTTGTAGCAACCGGTATCGATACTTACCTTGGCGTAGAGCCGTATGTATCCGGATCCACTGAGGTAACAGGACTCCTGACCAACGGTGTCCGCGACTGGGTTGAGGCAGCTTACACAGTAGAAAAAGACATCGACAAGCTGGGCGATGCAATGCTCGCACGAATCGAAGAGAAACGTGCCGCACTCGGCGTATAAAAAGGACAGGGCGGTCCCTGACGTAAAAAGAGACCGCCCTTTTTGAAGTGAAAAGGTGTAAAATGAAAATAGCAGTAACTGGAAAGGGTGGCGTAGGAAAAACAACCATCGCAGCGACCCTTGCAAGACTTTATGCAGAAGAAGGCCATCCGGTTCTGGCTGCAGATGTCGATCCGGATGCCAATCTGGGCCTTGCGCTTGGATTTCCGGAAGAAATCCTCGATTCGATCGTTCCGATTACCAAAATGAGAAAACTGATCGAAGAGCGCACCGAGGCAAGTGCAGACAACCGGTTTTACAAGATAAATCCGAGAGTAAGTGATATCCCCGATAAATACAGCAAAGAGTACAATGGAGTCAAACTCCTGACGCTTGGCACCGTGGAGACGGCCGGAAGCGGCTGTGTCTGCCCGGAGCATGTGATGCTGCGGAGAATCATCAACAGCCTGGTCCTTCACAGAGGGGATGTTGTCATCCTCGACATGGAAGCAGGCCTTGAGCATCTGGGAAGAGGAACGACTGAGGGCATGGATATGTTCATCGTAGTCATCGAGCCGGGTGCAAGAAGTATTCAGACCTATAAGAATGTCAAACGTCTGGCCGAAGAGCTTGGCGTTCATCAGGTTCATGTCGTGGCAAACAAAGTACGCGACGAAAAAGATGAGGCATTCATACAGGACCGTATCCCCCCGGAGGATCTTCTGGGCATGGTCCACTACAACCCGGAAATTATGGAAGCGGACAGGGAAGGTTCGTCTCCATATGATTACAGCGCGGCTGCAGTAGAAGAGATACGGAAAATAAAAACAAAAATCGATAAGTCAAACATGCCTGGCATGGAAAAAGTGTGATAGGAGGAAAAACACATGACATTATTCGAGAGAGTATTTGGCGGAAATGATGCAGTATACGGTCTTACCGAAGCTGCCGTTGACGCCGCAATCGCAGCAAACGGAGAGGAAAAAGCAGTCAGCTTCCCGGACACTGCTTACGCACTTCCGTGTTACTATGCTGTAACAGGAGTAAAGGTTACCAACTTAAAAGAGATGAAAGAGGCTCTTGGCGTGGTAAAATCTCTGATGACAAGAGAAAATCAGCTGAACGATGTATTTATGTCCGGTGTTGCAACTGCACTCTGCGCAGAGTTCATCGAGGCAATTAAATACATCGACGGTGCAAAACCATATGATGAGCCGTGCTACGGCCATTTAAGCGATGCCATCATCCGTGAGCTTGGTGTGCCGCTTGTAACAGGCGATATCCCGGGCGTAGCTGTTATCCTTGGAAGCGCTCCGACCGCACAGGAAGGCGTGGATCTGGTTAAGAGCTATCAGGCACAGGGTATTCTTGTAACACTGGTTGGCGGAATCATTGATCAGTGTCAGGAATTAGGATACAAGACCGGCGCAAACGTACGTGTCATCCCGCTTGGAAAAGACGTAACATCTGTAATCCACGTTGTATCCGTAGCAATCCGTGCAGCCCTGATCTTCGGTAACGTAACTGCAGGCGATGCAGGCGCACTGATGACCTACACCAAAGACCGTGTACCGGCATTCGTAAATGCTTTTGCTCCTCTGGATGATGTGATCGTTGCATGCGGCGCTGGTGCGATTGCACTTGGTTTCCCGGTTATCACAAACGATGACAAAGACGTTCCGGCTATTCCGAAGAGTCTCATTATCCAGAAGGACGTTTCCAAATTCAACGCAACTTCTCTGGAAGCCCGCGACATCAAGATTAAAATTACAAACATCGATATCCCGGTTGCATTCGCATCTGCATTTGAGGGCGAAATCATCCGCCGCGGTGATATGCAGGTTGAGTTTGACGGTTCCCGTGTAGACTGTTGCGAGCTGGTTCAGACAAAAGATGCTTCCGAAGTAGAAGATCACAAGATCGAGCTGATCGGACCGGACATCGACGAGTTCGAGGTAGGTTCCAAGCACAGCATTGCATACGTTGTTGAGGTTGCCGGAAAGAACATGCAGCCGGATTTCGAGCCTGTATTTGAGCGTAAATTCCACAGCTACCTGAACTGCATCGAAGGTGTGATGCATACCGGACAGCGTGATATGATCCGTATCCGTGTCAGCAAAGAAGCTTTCAACGCAGGCTTCCGTGCAAAACACTTCGGAGAAGTTCTGTACGCACAGGTGAAGAACGAGTTCGAGGCTGTTGTTGACAAATGTCAGGTTAAGATCTACACCAATCCGGAAGACTGTACCAAGATCCGTCACGAAATTGCAATTCCAGTATTCGACAAACGTGATGAGCGTCTGTCTACCATGACAGATGAATCCGTACCGGTATACTACAGCTGTATCATGTGCCAGGCATTCTCCCCGAGCCATGTATGTGTTGTTACACCAGAGCGTCTCGGACTTTGCGGTGCTGTTTCATGGCTGGATGCAAAAGCTACCAACGAGCTGGATCCGAACGGACCTTGCCAGGTTATCACAAAAGAAAAAGTAATCGATGAGAGAATCGGTGAGTATGAGGATGTTAACGAGGCTGTTCGTAAGCTTTCCCAGGGTGCTCTTGATGACGTATCCCTGTACTCCATCATGGAAAAACCAATGACATCCTGCGGATGCTTCGAGTGTATCTGTGGTATCGAACCATTCTCCAACGGTGTCTGCATCGCAAACCGTGAGTACGCAGGCATGACTCCTCTGGGAATGACCTTCTCCGAGCTGGCTTCCATGACAGGCGGCGGTGTTCAGACTCCTGGATTCATGGGACACGGCAAACACTTTATCGCTTCCAAGAAGTTTATGAAAGCAGAAGGCGGTGTTGCCCGTATCGTATGGATGCCGAAAGAGCTGAAAGAGCAGGTTGCAGAGAAACTGAATGAGACAGCAAAAGAGCTGTACGGTATCGACAACTTTACCGATATGATCGGTGACGAGACCATCGCAGAAGATCCGGAGACACTGGTTGCATTCCTGACCGAGAAAGGTCATCCGGCACTTGGCATGGATCCAATGATGTAATTCGTATTTTACAGGCTTATCCTGTGAAAGAATAAGCAGACCGGCATGGCTTGGGAGGGGATTCCAAAGCGGAGGAGGAAGCCCTTTCCGGCACATGCCGGCAGCTGTAAAGTGATTTTCTGGAAAAAAAAACGGCTGACGAAGAGAAAACGGATACTTTTTGTCAGAAAATCTTGGAAAATATCCTGGTAAATCTTGCATTCTCCGGGAAAAAACGTTAAAATAATAACAGGTGTGTCCATGAAGCGGAATCATGGAGATATGCCTGTATGGAATTTATTTTTAAGGAGGCTTTTTTTATGCCGTTTAATCGCAAACCACAAAAGTTTAATGCAGCAATTAAATCCGTTGTAATCGGCAGCGGAGACAAAACCGTAACTCTTGGCGGAGAAAACGTATTACCATTCTATGCTTTCGACGGTGAAATCAAAAACGGACCGAAGGTTGGCGTTGAAATCACAGACCTTGGTATGGAAGGAGAACCGGAAAGCGTAAAAGCATACTATGAAGGTGCAGCTACCATGGGCGAGATTGCAAAAAAAGCAGCAGCTATGGAAGGTGCAGATTTCCTCTGCCTTCGTCTGGCAGGCGGAGACCCGAACGGTCTGAACAAATCGGTAGAAGAACTCATTGAGACAGTCAAAGAGGTTGCTGATGCCGTTGACGTGCCGCTTGTTGTAGAAGGATGTAAAAACGTTGAGAAGGATTCCGAACTGCTCACAAAAGTAGCAGAGGTCCTTCAGGGAAGAAACGTTCTTGTTATGTCCGCAAGAGAAGAAGATTACAAGGCAGTTGGTGCAGCCGCAGGTCTGGCATACAGCCAGAAAGTCGGCGCTGAGTCCGCTGTAGATATCAACCTTGCAAAACAGCTGAATGTTGTTATGACCCAGCTTGGTGTCAGCGCGGACAGCATTGTTATGAACGTAGGTTCTGCAGCAGTCGGATACGGATATGAGTACGTAGTATCTACACTGGACCGTATCAAAGCAGCAGCATTATCCCAGGACGATAAAATGCTGCAGATGCCAATTATTACTCCAATCGCTTCTGAGACATGGAATGTAAAAGAGGCAATGGCAACAGAAGAGGAATCTCCGGAATGGGGAAATCAGGAAGTACGAGGAATCTCTATGGAGATTCAGACAGCAGCCGCATCTCTGGCTTCTGGTTCTGATGCAGTTATCCTCAAACATCCACAGTCTGTTGCAACCATTTCCAAAATGATTCAGGAACTGATGTAATCAGTACGTAAGGAAGAGATTAGGAGGATAAAGAATTATGGCATTATCAGGTATTCAGATTTTTAAAATGACCCCAAAGAAAAACTGTAAAGAGTGCGGATGTCCGACCTGTATGGCATTCTCCATGAAGGTTGCACAGGGCGCTATGGATATTTCAGCGTGCCCATATATGTCTGACGACGCTATGGCACAGCTTTCCGAAGCTACCGCACCGCCAATGAAGACGATCAAAGTCGGAACCGGCGACAGTGAGTACACTCTTGGCGGAGAGACGGTCCTCTATCGTCATGAGAAAACATTTGTAAGCAAAACCCGTTATGCGGTATCTCTCTGCAGCTGCATGTCTGACGAAGAGATCGACGCAAAACTGGAAGAAGACAAAAAAGTTGATTACGACCGTATCGGTGAGCGTATGTGCGCAGAGATGCTGTATGTAAACTATGCCGGAAATGGCGTAGACAAATACGTATCTCTTGTAACGAAAGCAGCAGCAACCGGAAAAGTTCTGGTACTTGGCTGTGAGGACGCAGAAGCTGCAAAAGCTGCTCTGGAAGTATGCAAAGCAGGCAAACCGATCCTGAATGGTGCAAATGCATCCAATTATGAAGAGATGAGCAAACTTGCCACAGAGGCAGGCGTTGTTCTCGGCGTAAGTGGCGCAAACATTGATGAGCTTCACGACACCGTAGAAGCAATCGAGAAACTCGGCAACAAGAACCTTGTTCTTGATACCACAGAAGCGACCATCAAAGAGACCTTTGCTACTACCGTACAGGTAAGACGTGCATCCTTAAAGGATACAGACCGTACCTTTGGTTATCCGTCTATTGTAAATCTGGCAAAAATTGCACAGGGCGACAGATATATGCAGCAGGCACTGCTTTCCCTGTTCACCATGAAATACGGTTCCATTATTGTTCTTGAGGAAATGGGATACGCAGAGGCACTTCCGGTATTCGGACTTCGCCAGAACGTATTTACCGATCCGCAGAAACCGATGAAAGTAGAGCCGGGCATCTACCCGCTGAACGGCGCAGATGAAAATTCGATCTGCCTGACCACAGTAGACTTTGCTCTGACCTATTTCCTGGTATCCGGAGAGCTCGAGAGATCCGGAGTTCCGGTTAACCTTGTAATCAACGATGCCGGCGGACTTTCTGTACTGACATCCTGGGCAGCAGGTAAATTCTCCGGTAACTCTATCTCCAAATTCTTCAAAGAGAATGTAGAAGATAAAGTAAAATCCAGAAAAGTTATCATTCCTGGTAAAGTAGCCGTATTAAAGGGCGACATTGAGTCCAAACTTCCTGGATGGGAAGTAATCGTTGCTCCGCTTGAGGCAGTTCAGCTTGTGAAATTCATGAAAGATCTGCAGGCAAACGGAGAACTGTAATACATAAAAATTCCGGGAGGAACTCCAGACAAGCGGAGTTCTTTCCGTGAAAAAAATAATTATGGGGGATTCCCAAAAGAAAAGGAGAAGAGATATGGCAAAATTTGTAACCATCGGCGAAAGACTTTCCGTTACAGCTCCTACTGTAAACAAAGCATTCGCAGCAAGAGATGAAGAGCCAATTTTAAAGAGAGCAAAACAGCAGCTGGATGCTGGTGCCGTTTACCTTGATGTAAACATCGGACCGGCTGAGAATGATGGAGAAGACATCATGAAATGGGCTGTTGAGCTGCTGCAGAGCAATTTTGACAATGTTCCGCTGGCTCTGGATACATCCAACAAAAAAGCAATTGAGGCTGGTATCTCTGTATACAACCGTTCCAAAGGAAAACCGATCGTAAACTCTGCAGATGCTGCAGGAAGAATCGAGTACGTTGACCTTGCAGCTGCAAACGATGCAATCGTTATTGCACTTTGCAACGGTGAAGGAATTGCAAAAGATAACGACGAGCGTATGATGTACTGCCAGACCCTTCTGGAAAGAGGTATGGAGCATGGCATGGAGCCGACAGATCTGTGGTTTGACCCGCTGTTCCTGGTTGTAAAAGGAATGCAGGACAAACAGATGGAAGTTCTTGAGTGCATCAAGATGTTCAGTGATATGGGACTGAATTCTACCGGCGGACTTTCCAACAACTCCAACGGTATGCCGAAAAACATCCGTCCGATCATGGATTCCGCACTTGTAGCTATGGCTATGATGCAGGGTCTGACCAGTGCCATCGTTAACCCGAATGACCTGAGACTGATGGAGACCATTAAATCCTGTGACGTATTCAAAGGCAACACTCTGTATGCAGATTCTTATCTGGAGCTTTAATCTTTAAATCTCGCAGGTTTTCCCCTGATGGTGCCGCAGCGTTTGCGAAAACCTGAGGCACCATCAGGGGTTTTTCTATCTAAAAGCGGAAAAAAACAGCGGAGAATATATACGACTGGGGGATTTACAGATTATGGCAAAAGTAACCTTTCGATTTGAAGAGGGAGAACCGGTAGTCACCTACGCAACCGAGGGTGAGCGCCTTCTTGAAGTAGCGCAGAAGAGCAATGTGCCGATCGATGCACCGTGTTCCGGAAACGCATCGTGCGGTAAATGCCGCGTTCGTCTTGTGAGCGGTGAGCTGGATTCCAAAATAACCCGCCATATTTCTGAGGAAGAATATCAGAATGGCTGGAGACTGGCGTGTGTCAGCACCGTCAAAGGCGATGTTGAAGTGGAAGTGCCGGACATTGCATCCGCTTACCGGAGCCGCATGAAAGTGGCAGACCTTAGTTCACCGAGTGAAATTGCAATTTTTGAAGATACGAAAAAGAAAATTACAGACGCCGGCCTGGAGCTGAAAAACAGCATGCAGGTGATCGCAATCTCAATGGAAGAGCCTACTCTGGATGATACGATGCCGGATAACGAGAGAGTAACCTGGGCTGTACAGGCAGCGACGGGGCTTGAACGGGTACGGATTCCGTACTCTGTACTGAAAAAAATGCCGGATGTCCTTCGGGAATCCCATTTTCAGGCACAGTGTGTCGTCCGGGTTACGGCAAATGACGTCTTTTTATACGATATGCTTCCAATGGAAGCAAAAGCAGTTGTCGGCGGTCTCGTTGTCGACATTGGAACAACGACAGTTTCTGCACTGATCGTGGATATGCTGAGCGGAGAAATCCTGGCAAAAGCCTCTTCCGGAAACGGACAGATCCGGTATGGTGCGGATGTTATCAACCGTATCATTGAATCCCAGAAACCGGGAGGCCATGAAAGACTGCAGAATGCAATCATCAAAGAAACCTTAAACCCGATGATTTCCAACATGTGCCGCGCAGCGAAAATCAGCAGTCAGCAGATTTACCGTGCGGCGATTGCCGGAAACACTACCATGGAGCATCTGATGATGGGCATCAATGCAGATCCGCTTCGGATGGAGCCGTATATTCCGGCCTTCTTTAAGACAAACTCACTGTTTGCAGCGGATGTCAATCTTGCAATTCATCCGGACGCCCATATCATTCTGGCACCGAATATCGGAAGCTATGTGGGCGGAGATATTACTGCCGGCGCGTTGGTCAGCATGATCTGGAACCGGCCGGAGATGAGTCTTTTTATTGACCTTGGTACCAATGGCGAGCTTGCATTTGGAAACTCTGACTTTATGGTAAGCTGTGCCTGCTCGGCCGGACCGGCCTTTGAGGGCGGCGATATCAGCTGCGGTATGCGTGCGACCGACGGTGCGATTGAAAAATGTACGATCGATCCGGAGACGATGGAACCTTCGTACCATGTTATCGGAGATGAGGGAACGAAGCCGATTGGTCTTTGCGGTTCCGGAATCATCGATGTAATTGCAGCGCTGTTCCGTGCGAAGATGGTCAATCCGAAGGGTAAATTTATCCGTGAGGGAAAACGGATCCGCCACGACAAATATGGCATGGGAAGCTATGTCATTGCGTTCGAGGAGGAGGCTGGAAGTGTCCGCGATGTTGAGATTACCGAGGTCGATATCGACAACTTTATCCGCGCCAAGGGCGCGATTTTCTCAGCGATCCGTACGATGCTGAACTATCTGGATATGGATGTTTCCATGATCGAGGAGGTTTACGTAGCGGGCGGTATCGGAAGCGGCATCAACATGAAAAATGCCGTTACCATCGGTATGTTCCCGGATATTCCGCTGGAAAAATTCCATTACATTGGTAACTCTTCCCTGACCGGTGCGTATTCAATGCTTTTATCGACAGCAGCAGAGAAGAAAACGTATGAGGTTGCCCGGAACATGACATATCTGGAACTCTCTACGGTACCAACCTATATGGATGAATTTGTAGCGGCGTGCTTCCTGCCGCACACAGACACGACGATGTTCCCGTCTGTGGAAGCATAAAACGGAAGCAGAACTTTCTGTTACGATTCAAGGTGAAACACATGTGGTTTTGCTTTGAATTGTGGCGAACCTTTTGAGAGGAATTGGATTTACATGGCAGTAGACTTAAATTACGAAAAAGACAGCAAAGAGCGTATTCCGTATGAGCATTATCTGGAAGTGTATCAGAATGCAGATCCAAGAGAGATTTCCAGCCGGTGCGACGTTCCGTATGATGCGGAAAAACAGGAGTTTACCGTTTCCCTGATGGGTGTTTCCTACCGGATTTCGTGGCCGGAGTACAACGTATTTCATATTGGAGATGATGGAAGCGTTTCGCCGATAATTGGCTGGTATCCACTCGAGAAAAAACCGAATGCAAAAATTTTGGTATTGCGTTATCTGACAGAGGGCGGAGCTGCTCCGTCTACCGGAAAATTTTTGACGTACCGGGAGATTCCGTGGGGAGAAGTTTATTTTAAACAGTTCCAGGGAAGATGCCTGTTCCGTCTTGCGTTTGGCTTTGGCGGAAAGCTGGATGCATTCCGTGAGATCATGGAACGTGTCGGCGCTCAGGCGATTTCATCCGGTGATGTCGGATATGAGCTGGAGTTTATGAAAGGGCTTTTTGTACGACTGATTTTATGGGCAGGAGATGATGAGTTTCCGCCGTCCGCGCAGATCCTCTTTTCGGACAATTTCCCGGCTGCATTTACGCAGGGAGAGGATATGGCGGTTGTGGGAGATGTCACAATTGATATGCTGAAGGCTCTGGCTGCAAAATAGTTATGGTTTGAGGCCATCAGGATGGCTTCTGGATCGAAAAAAATAAGCGGAGGAAAATAACATGGGATTTTCAACAGTACCTTGCAATGAGTTTGTAGACGTGCTCGGTTCCAAAGCACCGGTTCCGGGCGGCGGCGGAGCTTCTGCACTGGTTGGCGCTGTCGGCACAGCGCTTGGCAACATGGTTGGTGCGCTGACAGTAGGTAAAAAGAAATATGCGGATGTCGAAGAGGAAATGAAAGAGCTGATGGCGAAAGCAACCACGCTTCAGGACGAACTGCTTCACCTGATCGAGCGCGATGCAGAAGTGTTCGAACCGCTCTCCAAAGCATACGGCATGCCGCGCGAGACAGAGGAGGAGAAGGCAGAAAAAGCAAGAGTCATGGAGATTGTGCTGAAGGATGCCTGCTCTGTTCCAATGGAAATTATGGAAAAATGCTGCGAAGCAATCGACCTGATCGTAGAATTTGCAGCAAAAGGTTCTGCACTTGCGATCAGTGACGCAGGTGTTGGCGCAGCATTCTGCAAAGCAGCCTTAGAGGGTGCTTCCCTGAATGTATATATCAACACGAAATCTATGAAAAACCGGGAATATGCAGAAGAACTAAATCGAAAATGTGATGAAATGCTTGCGGTCTATACCGTAAAAGCAGACGAGATTTTCCGGAACGTACTGGGAAGACTGAAAGCCTGAAAACAAACGGCCAGAGAAACTTCCCGGCAGCAAGCGGGTTGCAAAAGGAGTTCTCTTTGACCGAAAAGAAAAGCGGAGGATAAAAAAATGGCAAAACAGTTATTAGGAAAAGAAGTAACAGCAGCATTAAATGAGAAGATCAAAGCAAATGTAGCAGAGCTGGAAGCAAAAGGAGTAAAACCGACTCTCGGAATCATCCGTGTCGGAGAGAGAGAGGATGACCTTTCCTACGAAAGAGGAGCAACCAAACGCTGTGAGACCTTAGGCGTTGCATACGAGAAATTCCTTCTCCCGGCAGACGTTACCCAGGAAGAGCTGATGGCTACCATCGATAAAGTAAACAAAGACGATTCCATCCACGGCGTTCTGATTTTCCGTCCGCTTCCGAAACATCTCGATGAGGCAGCAGTCATCAAAGCACTCTCCCCGGAGAAGGACGTAGACGGTATCACAGACGGTTCCATGGTAGGCGTATTCGCCGGAACAAAACAGGGCTTCCCGCCATGTACTCCGCAGGCCTGCATGGAGATCCTCGACCACTACGGCATCGACTGCACCGGTAAAAAAGCCGTTGTCGTAGGCCGCAGCCTCGTTGTAGGAAAACCGGCAGCCATGATGCTGTTAAAGAAAAACGCAACCGTAACCATCTGCCATACCAGAACGAAAGACATGCCGTCTGTAGTTAAAGAGGCAGATATCGTGATCGTAGCAGCAGGCCGTGCAGGTGTTGTAGATGATACTTACCTGTGTGCAGGCCAGACCGTTATTGATGTCGGAATCAACGTAAACGAAGAAGGAAAACTCTGCGGAGACGTTGCATACGCAAAAGCTGAGCCGATCGTTGAGGCAATCACACCGGTTCCAGGCGGCGTAGGATCCGTTACCACATCTGTTCTGGTCGGCCATGTGGTAGAGGCTGCCATGAGAAAAAACAGCTGATCATAGGCTGAAGATAAGAAAGTGACAGAAAAAAGGCACTGTGCGTCCGAAAAAAGGGCGGCGGTGCCTTTTTTGCGTGCGCGGCAGTGCAGTTTTGGTGATAGGAGAGGGGGCCGGCTCATAGAATATAACAGTACATAGCAACAAAGATCAAAAGGGGGACAATAGCGCATGGATGCATATTCAGTATACCGCGATATTCAGAAACGAACGAAGGGCCAGTTCCTGATCGGAGTGGTGGGGCCTGTACGGACGGGAAAGTCCACCCTGATCCGCCGTTTCCTGGAGGTGCTGGCACTGCCGTATCTTTCGGAAAAGGAACAGGCGGAGGTACGGGATGCCCTGCCTTTAAGCGGGGAGGGAAAGACGATCACAACGGTGGAGCCGAAATTTGTGCCGAAAGACGCCGTGGAGCTGCAGCTTGGGGAGGGCGATCCGATCCGGCTGCGACTGATCGACTGCGTCGGCTTTCTGGTGCCGGACGCGGCGGGAAATCTGGAAAATGAGAAGGAGCGGATGGTGAAAACACCGTGGTCCGAGCAGGCGATTCCGTTCCGGGAGGCGGCGGAGATCGGTACGAAGAAGGTGATCGCAGAACATTCCACGATCGGTCTTATGGTGACGTGCGACGGATCGTTCGGCGAGCTGCCGCGGGAGAATTTTCTGCAGGCGGAGGAACGGACCGTTGCGGAGCTCAAAAAGCAGGGAAAGCCCTTCCTGATTCTTGTGAATGCGAAAAAACCGTACCGGGAGGAGACACAGCGGCAGGTAAAGGAGCTTGAAACAAAATTCGGCGTGGCAGCGATGGCGGTGAACTGCGACCAGCTCCGCAAAGAAGATATTCTGCATATGCTCGAAAAGGTGCTGTATGAGTTCCCGCTTCAGCAGATGGAATTTTATATTCCAAAATGGGTGGAGCTTCTTGCCGATGACCATCCGCTGAAGGCAGAGCTGCTGCAGAAGATCCGTGAGATGTGCAGGGAAAAGACGCGCCTGAAGGATGCAGTGGGCGGAAAAACAGCGATTGCCAGTCAGTATGTCAGCCAGACACTGCTGCAGTCGATGGATCTTGCGAGCGGTACGGTGAAGGTGCGGATTGAGGTGAAAGAGCAGTATTATTATGAAATGCTGAGTGTACTTGCCGGCGTGGAGATCAAAGGCGAGTATGATCTGGTGCAGACGATCCGCGAGCTGTCGGCACAGCGGGAAGAGTACCGCAAGGTAGAGGACGCGATTCATGCGGTGCGCGGATGCGGCTACGGCGTCGTGATTCCGGGGAGGGAGGAGATTCAGCTGGAGGAGCCAGCCGTGATCCATCAGGGAAACAAATACGGCGTGAAAATTAAATCGGTGAGCCCGTCGATTCATATGATCAAGGCCAACATCGAGACGGAGATTGCGCCGATCGTCGGAAGTGAGCAGCAGGCGGAGGATCTGATCGCCTATATCAAAGAGAGCGCAAAGAGCCCGGAGGGAATCTGGAATACCAACATTTTCGGCAAATCCGTCGAGCAGCTCGTTGACGACGGCATCCGCAGCAAAATCGCCCAGATCACCGAGGACGGCCAGGCAAAACTCCAGGATTCCATGCAGAAAATTGTCAACGACAGCCGGGGCGGAATGGTGTGTATTATCATTTAATACAAAAGCTGTTCGAATATTTTTGAGTAATTGTGCAATAATACTTGAAAAGCGAACCAAAATAGCGTATAATCCGAATTGTGAAAAGAAAAGAAGAAAAATGTAACTTCCTGGAATGTTCGATGATCTCATTATTTTGAACCTACATTTACTTTAAACGGGAGGCTTATTATTGTCATGTGGATGTCAGGCCACCCTGGAAACAGACGTCAGTGGAAGGCAGAAATGATGACTGCGGCTACCCACCTAGCTTGCGTTGCTAGGAGTCAAAGTATGGGAAACGGCATTCCGGGGTTACAAAAGAGAAAAAAGAGAATCATGAAAATGGTTCTCTTTTATACGTTACATACAACCAAAAGGAGAAGGAACATGAAAAAACAGGGTTTTGGAACAACAAAAGACGGAAAAGAAGCATTGCTCTACACGCTCTCCAATAAAAACGGAATGGAAATCAGTGTAACCGATTACGGCGCACATCTGGTATCGGTTCTCGTTCCGGATAAGGATGGAAAGAAGAGAGACGTTGTCCTTGGATTTGACTCCGTAACCGGCTATGAGACCGACGGAAGCCATTTTGGAGCCACCATCGGAAGAAACGGAAACCGTATTGCGGGAGCAGCATTTGAACTGCACGGAAAAACATACCAGCTGGCAAAAAATGAGAACAACAACAACCTGCACAGCGGCCCGGACGGATACGATTACCGCCTCTGGAACGTAGAAGAGGCGGATGACAGCGCCGTTACCTTCGTTCTGATGAGCCCGGACGGAGACCAGGGATTCCCGGGAAACTTTGAAGTGTCCGTTACGTATACCCTGACCGATGAGAACGCCGTAGAAATCCACTATGAGGGAAGCTGCGATCAGGATACCGTTGTCAACATGACAAACCACAGCTACTTCAACCTGGCAGGCCACGATGCCGGATCTATTGAGAACCAGACACTTGTCTTAAAAGCGGAGCAGTTCAGCCCGGTGATCGATTCTGCATCCATCCCGACCGGCGAGCATGCACCGGTACAGGGAACCCCGATGGATTTCACCAGCGAGAAAGCAATCGGAGCAGAGATCGAAGCAGATTTCGAACAGCTCAAACTGACCGGCGGCTACGACCACAACTTTATCCTGGACAAGGCTGTCGAGGGAAGCATTGAGCTGATGGCAGTCGCATCCTGCAAAGAGAGCGGCATCACCATGGAAGCCTTCACGGATCTGCCATGCGTTCAGTTCTACGCCGGAAATTTCATTGCTCCGGTTACCGGAAAGAATGGGGTATTCTATGACAAACGCAACGGCTTCTGCCTGGAATCTCAGTATGTGCCGAATGCCGTCAACCAGGAGGGTGAGGAGAAACCGATCCTCGAGGCAGGCGATACTTACGACACCACAACCGTATACAAATTCATTTTCTAAGATCCTATTTTATAGCAATCCTCGAAAATAATGCAAAAAATTCAGCACCGCAGAGCGTGAATTACTGCGTCACAGATTTTCGTCGTACCCCGGTACGCCTTCAAATCTGTTCCTTGCAATTCGCGCTCTGCAGCACTGCCTTTTTTGCATTATTTTCGGGTCTTGCTATAGAAACAGCATAAAAAAGCTCCCTTCCTGCAGCGTCCTGTGAAAACAGGAGCGCAGGCGGGGAGCCTTTTTATGGGAAAATATGCAGAAAACGAATTCTGAAAAAACAGAAAAAGAAAAGACCCTGTTTTCGAATCCAACAGAATCTTACCAGTTATGTCATATTCTTTTCAGAGGTGGGTAACCGCTTCGCCATCTGAATCAACCTGCAAGCGGAATAGCAGACACCTTTAAGCGGAGGATGGCGCCTGACTAAGAACAGGCGAAACCAGAATCTGAAACGGTTTACCCGGCCGTTTAATGCAATGCATAAATCTCGCTCGAAGGTTTCTAAAAATCTAATCGAAAATTTTCAGACATTCCATATCCCATAATAGTCTTTGAATGGAAGCTTTCATCGGAAGCATCAACCCTATGCATACAGAGCAGGTTTCCTGACTTACAGATCATCGTTCCACATTCCTTCTCATATGTTGCGGACATACAATGGATTTGTTATGCTTCACTCCCTGATTACAGTGACCGGATCGCCCAGGAATCTCACCTGAATTCCCTCTCTCACCAAAAGACGGATCTTCTTTTGATGCACTCTGGATGTTGATATGAAATTTATACACAACCATACTATATACCATAGGGCGGTATTTGTCAAGGAAAAATCGCAAAAAGAAAAGGAATCAGACAAAAAGCCGTGTGCATAGAATGAGATATGAAGAGAAAAAATGATAAATTGGAACTGATACTGTTAGGAGTGGGGATTCTCCTGCTGCTGTTATTGTTTGTTGTGAAGCGCCGTCTGGATGCGCCGGAAGAGACAGCGACAGCAGAAAGCAGGACGGAGACGATGGAAGGCAAAAAGCAGGAGGAGACGATACAGAACATGGAACAGGAAAACGCGGCTTTTCTGAACAGTAAAAAGGAAGAACAAAAAGAAACAACGGCAGCCGGACCGGTGCAGATCCGTGTCCTTCTGACAGACTGCGGAAAGCTGGGATACGCACAGAAACAGGTGTCCCTGCGTGGAAACGCAAGCCTTTCCATGAACGACGGCGCATACATAGCTTCCCCGCAGGAGACGATCTGTGTGACGGAACAGGAATGCGGGGAAGTTGTGCATGTGGTGCCGGCCGATGAGACGGCGGGAACGGCGGTTTCCCTTACGGGAAAGCCGGAGGACGAGACGGTTTATCCGGGAAGTTTTGTCATCTATAAAAGCGAAGAGGGACTTCTCGTTGTAAATGAACTTGATCTGGAAATGTATCTTCGGTATGTCGTGCCGAGTGAGATGCCGTCCTCCTATGAAAAGGAGGCATTAAAAGCACAGGCGGTCTGTGCGAGAACGTATGCGTGTGCCAGGATTCGTGAAAAAACGTGGGAGAACTACCACGCGGATGTAGACGACAGCGTGGAAAGCCAGGTCTACCACAATATGGAAGCGCAGCCGGAGACAGACGCTGCGGTGGCGGAGACAGAAGGAAAAATCATCACCTGCGGCGGGGAACCAATTCAGGCGTATTTTTTCTCAACCTCCTGCGGGAAGACGAGTACGGATGAAGTGTGGAATACGGCGGAGACGGCAGAATATCTGAAGAGCGTGACGGTAGGCGGGGAGAAGCAGGAACCGGAGACGGAGGAGGCGTTTGCATCGTTTATCACCAAAAGGGACAGCACAAGTCTGGAAGTGGAGGACGGCTGGTACCGCTGGCAGGTGACGATTCCGGCGGATGTGCTGTCAGAACGGGCAGCGGATCAGAAAATCGGGGAGATCACGGGGATTGAGGTGCGGCGGCGGTCAGAGGGAGGTGCGGCAGAAACCGTCCTTATCGAGGGGGAAAAAGGATCCATGGAAATCGAGGGAGAGTATCAGATCCGAAAGTTCCTCTCGGCGAAAGGCTGGCCGATTCAGAAAAATGACGGAACTGTAAGCTGTGAGATGGAGCTGCTTCCGAGTGCCTGCTTTATCGTGGTTCCGGAAAAAGAAGGGGAAACGGTTGTCTCCTTTACATTTTACGGCGGCGGCTACGGCCACGGCGTCGGCATGTCACAGAACGGTGCGAAACATCTGGCGGAGCAGGGAAAATCGTATGAGGAGATTCTCCGCTATTTTTACCAGAACATCGAAATCGGCGACTGCCGTTCCCTTTTTTAAAAAAATCACCGAAAACAGATTTTTTGTGCTATAATGGGCGAAAGTGAAAAACAGTTAGAAAATGACGAGGAGAGAAACATGGCGACAATCAAGGACATAGCGGCACGCGCCGGCGTTACGGCGACGACGGTTTCCCGTGTGATCAACAACCGCGGATACATCAGTGAAGAGACAAGAAAAAAAGTAACGCAGGCGATGCAGGAGATGAATTACCAGCCGAATGAGCTGGCGCGTTCCCTGGCAAAAGCGCATTCCAATACGATCGGGGTTATCGTTCCGCACATCTCGCACCCGTTTTTCAGTAAAATGATCAGTGCACTCGAGAGCGCGGCGGCAAAGCGGGGCTACAAGATTCTGCTCTGCAACTCGAAAGATCAGCCGGAGAAAGAAACCGAATATCTCGATATGTTCATCTCCAACCGTGTAACCGGCGTTGTGATGGCAAGCCGCGATGTGCAGATTGAAAAGTTTCATGATCTGAAAATTCCGATCGTCAATTTCGAGCGAGAGGAAAATACGGAGGCCATTACAATCCAGTGTGACAACGAGCAGGGAGGAGCGCTTGCAGCATCGCATCTTGCGGACTGCGGCTGCTGCCATCTGCTTCATTTCGGCGGAATCGTCGGAAGAGATATGCCGGCGGACCGGCGTGCGGATGGATTCCTGCGCGTCTGCCGGGAGCGGGGGATTGAAGGGGAAGTTCTTTTGAGTGACCGCTTAAGCTACGGCTCCATGCACTATGAATCCTATATTGAAAAGGGCCTTCTGGAGCACCCGGAGACGGACGGCATTTTTGCAAGCAGTGACCTGATTGCCGCACAGGTACTCCAGCGCCTTTACGCCATGGGAAAACGGGTGCCGGAGGATATTAAAGTTGTCGGGTTTGATGACACTGTGATCGCCGGGATTACCACGCCTTCCATCACGACGATCCATCAGCCGATTGAGGAAATGTCGGAGCTTTCCATTGCGTATATCGACCGGAGAAGAAAGGGAGAGATGGTGCCGAATGTGACGACCATGCCGGTGAGCCTTGTGGTGCGCGATTCGGCGTGAAACAAAAACGAAAAGAAAACTCTGCGGAAAAAAGAAACCGCGGAGTTTTTTCTGCCCTGCGGTAAACGATAGACAGAAAAATAGCAAAAAAGACAAAGAAGAAGCCGGAAATTTGTTGAAAAATATGGTATGTAAACGGTTGACATATAATTCACACAACGGTATACTGCAAGAGAAGAAACGTAACACAGAATTACCGTTACCGGAATGATGTGACAAAATAAAGAATAAGATAAAGGAGAATAAACAACATGACAGTGGAATATCAGAGAAGACTCGAAAAACACTACGACGAGCTGAAATGGCTCTACTGTGAGCTGTATCCAAACGGCCAGGGACGCTTTGAGGAACTCTGTGCAGCCATGGAGCAGTGGTACAAAGAGCGGAATAAAAAATGGAAAGCGCTGGATCGGAAAAGAGAAAAACAGAAAGACTGGTACAAGAGCCAGAAAATGCTCGGTATGATGCTGTACATCGACGCATTCGCAGATAACATCAGCGGCCTTGAGAAAAAACTGGATTATTTAAAAGAGTGCAACGTCAACTACCTGCATCTGATGCCGTTCCTTGCAACGCCGAAGGGAAAAAGCGACGGCGGCTATGCGGTTGCCGATTACCGCACGGTACAGCCGTCCCTTGGAACGATGGAAGATCTGGCTGCCCTCTCTGAAAAATGCCATGACCAGGGCATGAGCCTTTGTATGGATTTCGTTATGAACCACACTTCCGAGGATCATGAATGGGCAAAACGTGCACTTGCCGGTGAAAAAGAGTACCAGGACCGTTACTTTTTCTTCGACAACTACGATATTCCGTCCGAATATGAAAAGACCTGTCCGCAGGTATTCCCGACAACGGCACCGGGCAACTTTACCTGGAGAGAGGACTGCCATAAATTTGTCATGACGACGTTCTATCCATACCAGTGGGATCTGAACTATGCGAACCCGGTTGTCTTTAACGAGATGGTAAACAATATGCTCTATCTCGTCAACCAGGGAATCGATATCGTCCGCATTGATGCCGTTCCATACATCTGGAAACAGCTCGGCACCACCTGCCGTAACCTGCCGCAGGTACATACCATTGTCCGCATGATGCGTATGATCACCGAGATCGTCTGCCCGGGCGTTCTGCTGCTCGGCGAGGTTGTCATGGAGCCGGAAAAGGTTGTTCCGTACTTCGGAACACTCGAGAAACCGGAATGCCATATGCTGTACAACGTAACGACGATGGCATCCACCTGGCACACGGTTGCAACGGCGGATACCCGCCTGCTGAAACATCAGATGGATATTGTGACGAGACTGCCGAAGGACTATGTCTTCCTGAACTATCTGAGATGCCACGATGATATCGGCTGGGGCCTCGATTACGAATGGCTGAAACAGTTCGGCATCGCCGAGGCACCGCATAAGAAATATCTGAATGACTATTTCCGCGGTTATGTGGAGGGAAGCGACGCAAGAGGAGAGCTCTATAACGACGATCCGGTGCTGCAGGATGCGCGTCTCTGCGGAACAACCGCTTCCCTGTGTGGACTTGAGGCGGCAGGCTTTGAGCAGAATGAGGCGAAGACCGAACAGGCGATCCAGAGAATTGAGATGCTGAACGCATACCTTTTCATCCAGTCTGGTATTCCGGTTATCTACAGCGGCGATGAGATCGGCCAGGTTAACGATTATTCCTACAAAGAGAGTGAAGATTCTGACCGCGCAGCCGACAGCCGTTATCTGCACCGCGGCCACTTCCGCTGGGATCTGGAGCCCCAGAAGGAGAAAAAAGGAACGGTTCAGAATCAGATTTTTGCTTCGATGAAAAAGATGGAGGAGCTGAAATTCAAATACCGTCCGTTTGAGGGTGAGGCGGATGTCTGGACCGAGGAAACGTATGATACGGCGCTTCTCTGTGTCTGCAGAAAATCCGGCAATGAGATGGTAACGGGTCTCTTTAACTTCAGCAATGAAGACCGCACGGCCTGGATCGATATGGGTGAGTTCACCTGGAAGGATCTGTTTACCGGCGAGAAACGTGTTCTGCGCGGCGTTCCGGTTCCGGCACGCGGTTACGCATGGTATTACCGGAAATGGAATTAAATCCCTTGCGAAGGAAAGAAAAGTATGATATGCTTTGTAGGCTATCCTGAAGTACGATATATGTGCAAGAATGGGATAGATTCACGAAAACAAAGAAAAGGCGGTTTTGCCAGATGATAAAAACAATCCGCGGTTTTATGAAGCGCCTGAATGAGGACCATGTCGGTGCTTATGCAGCGCAGAGTGCGTATTTCATTCTTCTTTCCTTTATTCCGTTTGTTCTTCTGGTTGTTACGCTTGTAAAATATACGCCGCTGACGCGCGACGATGTTTACAGCGTTCTGATCAATATGCTGCCCACGGAGTTTCAGAGCTACGTGGGCGGTATTGTAAATGAGATCTTTTATCAGTCCGTTGCTTATATGCCGATTACGATCATCACAACGCTGTGGTCGGCGGGAAAGGGCATTGCGGCGCTGACAAATGGGCTGAACAGCATTTATCACGTAACAGAGACACGTAATTACATCATCAACCGGCTGCGGGGCATGGCATATACCTTGATATTTGTCGTTGCATTCCTCACCAGTCTGGTGCTTCTGGTCTTCGGAACCCGCATTCAGAATAAGCTGACGGAACATCTGCCGATGGTGGCGCGTGTGACATCCTCTATCATGGGAATGCGTACCCTGATCACGACAGGCGTGCTGGCTCTTCTGTTTCTTGTACTGTATAAATGTATTCCAAACCGGAAGGCGAGCTTTAAGAGCCAGTGCCCGGGCGCACTGATCTCATCCCTTGCCTGGTCTATTTTTTCCCTTGCATTTTCCATGTACCTCGACATCGCGCTTGCGGCGTCCAATATGTACGGCAGTCTGACGATGATCGTGTTTATCATGATCTGGATGTATTTCTGCATGTGGATCCTTCTGATCGGCGCGGAGATCAACGCGTATTTTGAGGATAAACTGCGGAAACTGCAGAACGCGGCGATCGAGCATTTTATGGAAAATAAAGAGACGAATAAAGAAGCGGGAAAATAATGGCTTGACATCCGGGGGTCAAGACGGTACAATAAATATTGTTTATGAAAGTTTTATAAATAATCTAACAGGAAAAATGCTGTGAAGATGTTCAGAGAAATATTTTTTCCGCCAGAGAGAGGGAGTCATCGGCTGCAAGCTCCTTCAGGTTCAGGAATATTTCAAATTTCGCATTGGAGCAGATGTCCGGAACGTATAGCAGGATACTGGAAATGCAAGTAGGGACAGACGTTTGGTGTACGTTACAGCACCGGTTATGAGTGTCTGCAGGAAGTATCTGCAGAAATCAGGGTGGTACCGCGAAATTTCAGATCTCGTCCCTTTGTGGGGCGGGGTCTTTTTTTGTGAGCAACGAGCCAGACAGCCATGCTTGCATGGATATTTGGCGACTGCCACGAAAATCAGATGCTCCGCTGTTTGCAGCGGGGTATCTGACTGTTTTTCACATTTACCATCAAACAAGCAAGAAAAAGAAAGTAGGAGAGTCAAATGCAGGAAAAAAGTGTATTAACCGGCCATCTGTCTGAATTAAAACAGAAGATTGAAAATGGACTGGAAGAGCTGAAAAGCTCCAAAGAACTGTATGAATTTAAGAGCGAGTATCTGGAAGGAAAGAAAAGTAAGATCAGCGGGCTGATGAAAGAAATGAAAAACATTGCCCCGGAAGAGCGCGCAAACTACGGTAAATCCGTCAATGAGTTAAAAGAGTGGGCGCTTGGCCGCTTCCAGAAAGTGGAAGAGGAGATGAAAGAGCGCGAGCTGCAGAAGAAATATGAGTCCGAGAAAATCGACCTGACCCTTCCGGCAGAAGAGACAGCGATCGGAAACCTTCATCCGGTTACCTTGATCCGCAAACAGCTCATCGACATCTTTGCAGGCATGGGCTTTGAGGTATACGAGGGAAGAGAAATCGAGACCGATTACTACAACTTTACTGCACTGAATACACCACAGGATCACCCGGCAAGAGATATGCAGGATACCTTCTATCTCTCCCCGGAATTCCTGCTTCGTACCCAGACATCGGCAGGCCAGATTCATGTCATGGAAAACAAAAAGCCGCCGATCAAGATCCTTTCCCCGGGACGTGTTTTTCGGTCTGATGACGACGCAACCCATTCTCCGATGTTCCATCAGATGGAGGGACTCGTTGTCGACAAAAACATCACCCTCTGCGACCTGAAAGGAATGCTCGACGTACTCGTACAGAAGATCTACGGCGAGGGAACGACAACACGTCTTCGTCCATCTTACTTCCCGTTCACGGAGCCGTCCGTTGAGGTAGACTGCAGCTGCTTCGCCTGCGGCGGAAAAGGATGCAGCCTCTGCAAGGGAACCGGCTGGATCGAGGTCCTTGGAGCAGGTATCGTAAACAAACGCGTGCTGGAGAACTGCGGCATTGATTCAGAAGAGTACAGCGGCTTCGCTTTTGGCATCGGCCTGGAGCGTATCGCCATGCTGAAATACGGAATCAACAACATCAAACTGTTATTCGGTTCCGATCTGCGGGTTTTAAATCAGATTAACGAGAAATAAAGACGAAACAGTTTGAATTTGGAGGTTTAATATGTTAGTACCGTTAAGTTGGCTGAAAGAATATGTAGATATCGATGTTACCCCGGAAGAACTGGAGAAAAAACTGTTCGACGGCGGTTTTGAAGTAGAAGAGCGTTATCAGGTGGGAAAAGACATCAGCAACGTTGTTGTCGGTCTGGTGGAGGGCTGCGAGCCGATCCCGGAGACCCATCTTCATGTGTGCCAGGTAAATGCAGGAGAACACGGCACCATGCAGATCTGCTGCGGCGCAGACAACGTGCACACCGGCGGAAAATTCCCGGTTGCCCTTCCTGGCGCTTCTGTTTATGCAACAGCAAAAGATCATAAGACCATCGAGGGTGTTATGACCATCAAAAAAGGAAAATTAAGAGGATATGAGTCCTGCGGAATGCTCTGCTCCGGCGTGGAGCTCGGCCTTACCGAGGATCTGTACCCGGGCGCAGGCTACAACGGACTGCTTGTTCTGCCGGAAGATGCCGAGCTTGGCGCAGATGTCAAAGAGCTGACAGGTCTTGACGACTGGATCTTTGATATCTCCCTGACTGCAAACAGACCGGACTGCCAGAGTATCCTCGGTATCGCAAGAGAAGTATCGGCGATGCTGGAAAAACCTTTAAAAATGCCGGCAACCGATTACAACGAGACGGATGTGGAAAAAGAAGGTTTCTCTGTCCGCGTGGAAGCTCCGGAACTCTGCCCGCGTTACAGCGCTCATTACGTATATGACGTAAAAATCGGGGAGTCCCCGGCCTGGATGAAACGCCGTCTGGCACTCGTCGGCATGTCTGCCATCTCCAACGTGGTTGATATCACAAACTATGTCTTAAAAGAGATCGGCCAGCCGATGCATGCTTTTGACTGCTCTTATCTGGAAGGCAATGAGATCTGCGTCAGAAGAGCAAAAGAAAATGAAAAGATCGTGACCCTCGATGAGCAGGAATACACAATGAATGAGAACAACCTCGTAATCTGTGACGGCGTAAAACCGGTTGCGCTTGCCGGTGTCATGGGAGGCTTAAACTCCGAGATCCGCGACACGACAGAGGCCGTTATGTTTGAGTCCGCAAAATTCGCACGCGACAACGTCAGAAAGACAGCCCGTGCACTTGGAAAAGCAACGGATGCCAGCGCAAGATATGAGAAAGGCGTAGATGAGTATTCTGCCGTTCTTGGTATGAAACGTGCGCTGCACCTGATGGAAGAGCTCGGCTGCGGTAAAGTTTCCCGCACACATTTCGATGTGAACACCGGAAACTCCATCGATCCGACTCCGATGACCGTCAGTGTCAGCAAAGTAAACGGCGTACTCGGTATCGAAGTTCCGGAAGCAGAGATTCTCCGCATTATGAAAAACCTGAACTTTGCACCGGAAATCAATGGCGATGAGCTGACCATCCAGGTTCCGGCTTACCGTGAGGATATGCTGCCGGAGGGAGAGAACGATGTCGAGCGCTATCCGGACGTGGCAGAGGAAGTCATCCGTATGTACGGCTACGATCACGTAACCGATACCTTCCTTTCCGCTGCACAGGTAACGATGGGCGGCTACAATGAAGAGCAGAAAGGCGAGCTGGCACTGAAGAATACCTTATGCACCATGGGTATCTACGAGTGCATGCATTATTCCTTCTTCTCCCCTGCAGATCTGGATCTTTTGAAACTGCCGGCAGATGCAAAAGAGAGAAATGCCATCGAGATCATCAACCCGATCAACCAGGATCTGTCCCTGATGCGTACCACACTGGCAGCTTCCATGCTGAATGCCATTTCCAGAAATGAGAAACAGGGCACCCTTGAAGGAAGACTGTTCGAGGTAGCAAGCATCTACATTCCGGAGTCCCTGCCGCTGACATCCTACCCGGATGAGAGAAAAGTTCTCTGCGTCGGAACCTTCGGAAACAACGAGAGCTTCTTCACTATGAAGGGCATCGCCAACACCATCGCCGAGAGCATGGACATTGAGTTCACCTACGAGCCGGTTCAGAAATCCTTCCTGCATCCGTATCAGGCAGTGAAAGTACTCTGCGAGGGTACAGAAATCGGATACTTCGGAAAAGCAGCATACGATATCCAGAACGAGCTGAGCATGCGTACTTCCGCTTACATCATGGAGCTTGACTTAAAAGAGCTCTCCAGATGGTACGGCAAAAAACGCACCTTCCAGCCGATCTCCAAATTCCAGGAGGAGAAACGTGACCTGGCATTTGTCATGGACAAAAACATCAGCTGCGGCGATGTAGAGAACTGTATCCGCGAGGCAAACAAATACGTAAAAGAGATCCGTCTGTTCGATGTTTACGAGGGCGGCCAGATTCCGGAAGGCAAGAAGAGCATGGCGTTCACCGTCACCTTTGCACCGAAGGAAGAAGCATTTGACTTCGAAAAAGTACAGAAATTTGTCGAGAAGATCTGCAAGAAACTGCAGAATGAGTTCAACATCGAACTGAGAGGCTGATTTTTATGAAACTTTATATCATGCGCCACGGTGAAACCGCGTGGAACGTAGAAGGCAGACTGCAGGGCCAGACGGACACCGAGCTGAATGAGAACGGTGTCCGTCTGGCGAAAGTGACGGCGGAAGGACTGAAAAATATCCCGTTTGACCTTGGAATTTCCAGTCCACTGCGCCGCGCAAAGCACACGGCAGAGCTCGTCCTTGCGGGCAGAAATGTGCCGCTTACGACCGACGACCGCCTGATGGAGCTTTCCTTTGGCTCCTGGGAAGGGCTTGGATGCCGGGCAAACAATTTTGAGATTCCGTCTGAACACTTCGACGATTTTTACAGAGATCCGTTCCACTTCCGCCCGGCGGGAGACGGAGAGACGATCCAGGAGGTCTGCGACCGGGCAGAAGCGTTCTATCATGAGCTGACTGCAAAACCGGAGCTCCAGGACAAGATGATCCTGATCGCCACCCACGGCTGCTGCATGCGTGCGCTGCTGCGCAATGTCTATGAAGACAAGAACGACTTCTGGCACGGCGGCGTGCCGTACAACTGTGCGGTCAGCATCATCGAAGTACAGAACGGTGTTTCCACGCTGCTTGCGGATAATAAAATCTATTATGATCCGTCGGACTGCGTAAACTTTTATAAAGAAGTAAAATAAAAAATGATATTCAGAGGCAGACATAAAAGGAAAGTATTTCCCTTTGTGCCTGCCTCTTTAAATCGCGTTTGCCGTCTGACAGAAAGTGTGATACTATAGAAATAACGGATTTTAACACCAGTAGACAAGAAGTCCCCCGTTTCTGAAGCGGTGGGATGAATTGCTAAAAGAAACATAACGGCATTGGCGGGCGGAGAGAAATCGGTATCCTCCACTGACATGAGGCAAGTCACAGTCGAACTATTTTCGACATGTCAGACTCCGTGAAATACCGACTGTGAGTTGAAACAATGAAAGCGAAAAAGGAGGAACATAAGTATGTCCATGGTAACACTGGGAAGTACAGGAATCTGTGTAAACAAGAACGGCTTCGGCGCGCTGCCGGTACAGCGTGTCACGAAAGAAGACGCTGTTTATCTGCTGCGCAAAGCGTATGACGGAGGCATCCGCTTTTTTGATACCGCGCGTGCATACAGCGACAGCGAGGAAAAATTAGGCGCAGCGTTTGAGAAAATGCGTGAGAAGGTCTTTATCTCTACGAAGACGATGGCAAAGGATGTGGAGGGGTTCTGGAAGGATCTGGAGACAAGCCTTTCCCTTTTGAAGACGGATTACATCGATATCTATCAGTTCCACAATCCGTCCTTCTGTCCTAAGCCGGGAGATGGAACCGGCCTGTATGAGGCGATGCTGGAAGCAAAAGCACAGGGAAAAATCCGCCACATCGGTATCACGAACCACCGCATGAGCGTGGCAGAGGAGATCATCGAGTCCGGTCTTTACGAGACGCTGCAGTTCCCGTTCTGCTATCTGGCAACGGACCGTGAGAAAGCACTGGTACAGGGATGCAAAGAGAAAAATATCGGCTTTATCGCAATGAAAGCGCTCTCGGGCGGGCTGATCACAAACTCCGCGGCTGCATATGCTTTTGAAGACCAGTACGACAACGTGCTTCCGATCTGGGGCGTCCAGAGAGAAAAAGAGCTGGACGAGTTCTTAAGCTACATTGCCTGTCCGCCTGCCATGACGGATGAAATCAAGGCGATCATCGAGAAAGACCAGAAAGAGCTCTCTGGCAACTTCTGCCGCGGCTGCGGTTACTGTATGCCATGTCCGGCAGGCATTGAGATTAACACCTGCGCGCGCATGAGCCTGCTTCTGCGCCGTTCCCCGTCCGCCAACCAGCTCACCGAGCGCGGCCAGGCGATGATGAAGAAAATCGAAGGTTGTCTCCACTGCGGCGCCTGCATGAAGAAATGTCCCTACGGTCTGAATACGCCGAAGCTTCTCGAAGAGAACTACGAAGATTATAAAAATGTACTGGCAGGAAAAACACTGGTATGAGTAATCTGATCTTCAGCTTGAACGCGACGATGCCGATCTTCCTGACAATGATTTTGGGACTTTTCTTTCGAAAGGTTGGTATTCTGGACGAATCGTTCACAAGCAAAATGAACAAATTTGTGTTTAAAATCGCACTCCCGGTGCTGCTGTTCCAGGACCTGTCGGATTCTGATTTCTCCGCTGTGTGGGATATCAAATTCGTTCTGTTCTGCTTCTTTGCAACACTGCTCTCAATTCTTGCGGTATGGGGACTTTCCCATCTCTTAAAAGAGAGAAGTGCAAGAGGCGAATTTATCCAGGCGGCGTACCGGAGCAGTGCGGCGATCCTTGGTATTGCCTTTATCCAGAATATCTACGGAAATTCCGGCATGGCGCCGCTGATGATCATCAGCAGTGTGCCGCTGTATAATATCATGGCGGTTGTCGTTCTTGCAGTATTCCGTCCGGAACGGGAGGAGATCACGGCAGATTTTGTGAAAAAGACGGCGAAAAATATCGTGACAAACCCGATTATCCTCGGGATCGCTGCAGGACTTCTCTGGTCGGTGCTTCGCATTCCAAAGCCGGTGATTCTGCAGAAAACGGTGCAGAATATTGCGGTACTTGCAACGCCGCTCGGCCTGATTGCGATGGGTGCGTCGTTTGAGGCAAAGAGCGCGGCAAAGAATATTCGGCCGTCGATTGCTGCAGCTGCGATTAAGCTGGTCGGTCTTGCAGCTGTCTTTCTGCCGATCGCCGTGATACTTGGCTTCCGTCAGGAAAAATTGGTGGCAATCCTTGTGATGCTGGGTTCCGCAACGACGGTGAGCAGTTTTATCATGGCGAAAAATATGGGTCATGAGGGAAGTCTGACGGCAAACACCGTTATGCTCACAACGTGCGGCAGTGCCTTTACGCTGACGTTCTGGCTGTATCTGATGAAAACGCTGGCGTTTATCTAACCGGATTGCGAATATCCGCTTTGATTTTCAGTACACCAAAAGCGTGTCCGGGATTTTGTCCGGGCACGCTTTTATCAATCATAAAAATCAGAAAAAGAGGGAAAAGAATGGACTTCAAAAATGCGGTCAAAGCATTACAGATTGGAAAAAAGGAAGGAAAAAAATTCCGCCTTTCTACGGAATTTGGGAAAAATCCGGAAGAAGAGCTCCCGTTTCCGGAATATCCGCGTCCGCAGATGCGCCGGGAAAACTGGACAAATCTGAACGGATGGTGGGAGTATGCGTTCACGGAAACGCAGAAAATGCCAAAACAGCGGGACGGAAAAATTCTCGTTCCGTTTTCCCCGGAGTGCGATGCGTCCGGCGTGAAGCGGCAGCTGCTTCCAAAAGAATATCTGTGGTACTTCCGCACGATTCAGCTTCCCAAAATTCCTGCCGGAAAACGGCTGCTGCTGCAGTTCGGCGCCGTGGATCAGGATGCGGTAATTTACTGCAACGGAAAGCGTGCCGGAGGCCATCTCGGCGGGTATCTTTCTTTTTCAGTGGATCTTACGCCGTATCTCAAAACGGGAGAGAACGAGCTTGCCGTCAAGGTGCGCGATGAGACGGACACGGACTGGAAGGGCCGCGGAAAGCAGAGCCTTACCCCGGGCGGCATGTTTTACACCGCGCAGAGCGGCATCTGGCAGAGCGTCTGGATGGAATGGGTGCCGGAGACGTATCTGGAACGCATCGTGATCACGCCGGAATATGATACGGCGAGCGTAAAAGTACGGGTTTTCCTCAACGGACCGGATGCGGGACTGACGAAAAAAATTACGGTGCGGGAGAGCGAAGCGCCGGATGCGAAGGTGATCTGCGTCCGGGAGACGAGAGAAAACGAGGCGGAGCTGATTCTCGGTAATTTTGCAGGCTGGAGCCCGGAACATCCGCATCTCTATGGGGTTTCCATTGAAGCGGGAGAAGACCGCATTGAGAGTTATTTCGGCATGCGCAAATTCGGCATTGGAAAAGATGAGAAAGGAATCACGCGTCTTCTCTTAAACGGAAAGCCGTATTTCCAGAACGGTGTCCTCGACCAGGGTTATTGGCCGGAAAGCCTCTACACGCCGCCGTCCGATAAGGCGATGGTTTATGACATTAAGACGGCCAAACGCCTCGGTTTCAATATGATCCGGAAACACCTGAAAGTTGAGTGCGCAAGATGGTATTCCCACTGCGACCATATCGGTATGCTGGTGTGGCAGGATATGATCAACGGCGGCGGCCGGTCGATCCAGACGTTCCTTTTGTACCTTCCGACCGTACTGCCGTTTGTGACAACGGAATTCAGGGATAACTGTTATCCGCTCTTTTCGCGGACCTCAAAAACGGGAAGAGAGTGGTGGAAGCGGGAGTGCCGCGAGACGGTTCATCAGCTTTACAATGCACCGTGCGTGTCGCTCTGGGTTCTGTTCAACGAGGGATGGGGACAGTTTGATGCCAGGGAGATGACAGAAATGGTGCGCGCTCTCGATCCGACGCGGCAGATCGACCACGCGAGCGGCTGGTACGATCAGGGAGCGGGGGACATCAAGAGCCTTCACAATTACTTTCGTCCGTTAAAAGTAAAACCGGAGGAGCGCGCGTTTGCTTTTTCTGAATACGGCGGCTATACGTATCCGGTACAGGAGCATCTCTACTCCGAAAAATCGTTCGGCTACCGCACGTACCAGAACCAGACACAGTACCAGAAAGCGATGAATGCACTGGCAGAAAAGATAAGAGAACTCACAGAACAGGGACTTGCCGCAGCAGTCTACACACAGCTTACCGATGTCGAGGAGGAGTCGAACGGCATCCTTACGTATGACCGGAAGGTATGCAAATGGGAACCACAGGAGGCAAAAGATTTTTGCTCAAAAGAATAATTTGGTAAAATTTTTGTTGACAAAGTGAGGATAAGTTGCTAATATATTGGATAAGGCGTTGGAAGTTGTAAGAAATTGCTGAAAATCCGCGGCGCCTGCGGATGGAGGAAAGTTGGTGTTTATGGAACAGAAAAGAACATTATCCCTGCTGGTGGATAATACGCCGGGACTTTTAAGCAGAGTAGCTGGTCTTTTCAGCCGACGCGGATACAATATCGAGACGATCACCGCCGGTGTGACAGCAGACCCGCGATACACAAGAATGACTGTTGTTCTGTACTGCAGTGATGAAATGATTCTGGAGCAGATCAAAAAACAGCTGGCAAAACTTGTCGATGTGCGGGATATCAAAGAGCTGAAGCCGGACGAGAGTGTCAGACGAGAGCTGATGCTGGTCAAAATCCGTGTGAATGAAAATGAACGCCGCAATGTCATCGCCATCTCCGATGTCTTCCGTGGAAGAATCGTGGATGTGGGACAGGAAAGCCTGATTGTAGAGCTGACCGGAAACCAGTCAAAGCTCGAAGGGTTCCTGAATCTGGTACAGGGATACGAAATCCTGGAACTGGCCAGAACAGGAGTGACAGGACTCTCCAGAGGAGCCCACGATGTGCGTTACCTCGATTAACGCAGATCACATTACATACGTTTGCTAGAGGAATGAAATTTTTGTATAGAAAAGTTCATTTCCCTGACAAACAGCAAAAGGCAGAAATGCTTTTCGCTGTATAAATTGGCCGACCTGCCGCCGGTCAAGACATTCTATATATTATGGAGGAAAATAAAATGGCAGCAAGACTTTTTTATCAGGAAGATTGTAATCTCTCTTTACTGGAAGGCAAAAAAATCGCAATTATCGGCTACGGAAGCCAGGGACATGCTCATGCACTGAACCTGAAAGATTCCGGCTGTGATGTTATTATTGGACTTTATGAAGGCAGCAAATCCTGGGCAAAAGCAGAGGCACAGGGATTCAAAGTATACACCGCTGCTGAGGCTGCAAAACAGGCTGATATCATCATGATCCTGATCAACGATGAGAAACAGGCTGCAATGTACAAAAAAGATATCGAGCCAAACCTGGAAGAGGGCAACATGCTGATGTTCGCTCATGGTTTCGCTATCCACTTCGGACAGATCGTACCTCCGAAGAACGTAGATGTAGCTATGATCGCTCCGAAAGCACCTGGCCACACAGTAAGAAGCGAGTATCAGGCTGGCAAAGGAACTCCTTGCCTGGTTGCTGTTGAGCAGGATTACACCGGAAAAGCTCTGGACAGAGCACTGGCTTACGGCCTTGGAATCGGCGGAGCAAGAGCTGGTCTTCTGGAGACAACCTTCAGAACTGAGACCGAAACAGACCTGTTCGGTGAGCAGGCAGTTCTCTGCGGCGGTGTATGCGCCCTGATGCAGGCTGGATTTGAGACTCTGTGCGAGGCTGGATACGACCCAAGAAACGCATACTTCGAGTGCATCCATGAGATGAAACTGATCGTAGACCTGATCTATCAGTCGGGATTCTCCGGAATGAGATACTCCATCTCCAACACAGCCGAGTACGGCGATTACATCACCGGACCGAAGATCATCACAGAAGAAACCAAGAAGACCATGAAGAAGATCCTTTCCGATATCCAGGATGGTACTTTCGCAAAAGACTTCCTTCTGGATATGTCCCCAGCAGGCGGACAGGCTCACTTCCGTGCAATGAGAAGAAAAGCTGCAGAGCATCCGTCAGAGAAAGTCGGAGAAGAAGTCAGAAAACTGTACAGCTGGAGCAACGAGGACAAACTGATCAACAACTAATCGGTTTGCTGTCAAATGATCCATATCGGGAGGCTGCCTTTGCGGGCAGTCTCCTTTTTTCGTTCTATCGTTTTATCATAGAAAAAACACTTCCGCGCCATGCATATCCCCCAATATGATAGGGCGCGGAAGTGTTATCTTTTCTGTATTCGTTTTTTTTATGCCTCCTGACGACAGGCAGGAAAAGCACGGTAGTATTTGATATAAGAACTTAAAATATCAAAAAATTCGGAATTGGTCGGTTTTGTCAGAACCGGATGCACAGAAAGCGAAAAGAGCAGATCACGGTTTCCGCGGGTCCAGCAGACGGAAATAGCGGTGCGGATGTCTCGTTCGACGCAGGAGGACGATACCTGAAACGTTTGCGCGATCTTTGGGTACAGCGTTTTGCTGACCCGAAGGAGATAATCTTCGTCTTCCATGCATAAAGCGATACCATAGGCGAGATAGCGAAATCCGCGGTATTTTGCACCAATTCCTAAAGAGTGTAGTAGAAAGTAAATTTCAGTTTCCATTACGATGTCTCCTTTTATTCAGTTTTTACATAGTCTTTGCAGACGGGCATGCCAGAGGTGAAAGTTTGTATGGCATACGATTTTCCCCTTTCACTTATGATACGTGGAAAACGTCGAAAAATTACATATTCAGAAAGAAAAAGTGACAATATAGTAAAATAAAAGAGAATATGACACGAAATAAAGAAATGAATGTAATGAAACGGGAGAGGGAAAAATAACATTGATTTTTCAGAAGTTCGCTGGTATAATGAAAACATGATTACGGGGTATGGCGTAGCTTGGTAGCGCGCACGGCTGGGGGCCGTGAGGTCGCAGGTTCAAATCCTGTTGCCCCGATCGGTAAGAGTGTCGTTTTACGGCACTTTTTTTCTTACGGACAAAGACGTGTGCGGAAGAAAAATGAATTGCGCAGAAAAAACAGGGAGGAAGTTATGGGGAAAGTAACGATACAGAGTATGGCAAAGGAGCTGGGATTGTCCCGGAATACGGTTGCCATGGCATTAAAGGATGATCCGAAGGTAGCTCCGGTGACGCGGGAGAGAGTTCTTCGGATGGCGAAAAGAAATGGCTATCTGGGCGAAAATGTATATGTGGAAGAAGTTCGGGCACCGCAGGAGAAGCATTACAATATTATGGTTCTGCGTACGCGGGATGCCGCTGTTTATTGGGACCGTGTCGTGAGCGGCATCTCCGAGGAGGCGAGCCTCAATAACTGTCAGACGCGCGTTGCGGTCGTGACGGAGCGGGAGGAGGAGAACGGCATTCTGCCGCTCGGCCTGAATGAAAATATCGATGCGATCTTCTGCATTAAAATGCTGCCGCCGGAATATATGCAGAAACTGGTAAATCTGGGATACCGCATTTTTCAGCTCGACCATTACTGCGGTATCGAACAGCGGCCGATGGGCGATATCGTGCGTGTGGACGGTGTGCAGCCGGTGAGTCTTCTGACGTCCCATCTGATCGGGCAGGGCATGACGCGGATCGGTTTCCTAAGTGAGCACAGCAGCACGTATGAGTCGATGCATGACCGGTATGTCGGTTTCCTTGCAGCGATGGAACAGGCGGGCATTCCGCTCGAGGAGGAGCTTGTGCGCCCCAATATGGAGAGCGATCATTTTTATTACCCGGAAAATTTTGACAAGATTGTGGCGAGCTACGATACACTGCCGGAAGCGATTGTCTGCGGCAACGATATGATCGCCAAAAGACTGACAGAATCCTTCCGGAAAATCGGCGTGCGCGTGCCGGAGGATGTGGCACTGACCGGATTTGATGATGATGAGGACCGGATGCTGTATCCGTTCTTCTCAACCGTTCATGTCGATACGAAGTGGCTTGGCCGCCGTATGGTGCATGAATTTTTATGGCGGGAGGAGCACCCGGAAGCGCCGAAAGAGCGGATTCTCGTTTCGGGGGAGGTTGTGGTGCGCCGTTCCTCGTGCAAGCGTCAGGGATAGAAAGAAATAGAAAAAACAGGAAAAAGTGAACAAAGAAAGAAAGCCAGGGACGCCCCGGTGGACGAGAAGAAAAACCGTCTGCCGGGGCGTTTCCGGCTCCCTTTTTGCAATGATTCAAATTCGTGCATAAATGCCATGTAGAAAAACACTAATTAGTAATGCAAAATGGTGCATTTAAGGAAAACTAAACTGAACAAAAACGCAAGAATAAAAACCTTGTTAATATCACACATTAAAAAATAATGGTGCAAAATAATGCATTATATCGCCGGAAGGAAAGGAGAGAGCGAAATGCAGAAATGGATGGAGGACCGCTGCAACCTGGATATCGATATCATTGCACTGCCGGGCTGGTCGGATGCAACATCCAAAATTTCCCTTCTGATGGGCGATGAGACACAGCGACCGGACATCATCTGGTGGTGGAACATGGAAGCTGACTATACGAAATGGGTAGACGCAGGCCTTCTGGTGGATGTTTCTCCGTATATGAAGAAATACACCAACATGGTTGACTACTACAACAGCGTAGATCCTGGCGTTATGTTCTATGCATCCGGAGACAACGGAATTTACCGTATCCCGGGCGACGTTGCAGAGCCGGCATGTGAGACTCTGTGGATCTGGAAAGACTGGCTGGACAACTTAGGACTGGCTGTTCCGACTACACTGGATGAACTCAAGGAAATCCACGGAAAACAGGTAGAGGATTACCAGAAATACCTGGAAGAGTACAACAAATAAAACAACGAAATCATGTATTAGAGCACCCGCCGGAGCCTCCTTTCCGGCGGGTGTATTTTTACGGAATCCTGCGTTTTGCGCTTGACAGAGATGGAGAAAAATGGTAACATAAGAGCCAAGTTAGGAAAAAGGCAAAGAAGAGGAATACTACATGGAGCTTCCGAATCCAGAAAGCTGTTGGGTGATGCGAAACAGCAGACGAATTCCGTGGAACTGACCTCAGAGCCGCTGCTCCCAAATTTAGAATAAAAAGAGTAGGTGCAGACGGAAACCCACCGTTAGAGGGGCAGGATATGCAGATGTTTCATCCGTATCCGCAGAGTGTACAGAGAAAATCTCTGTAAAACAGGAGTGGTACCGCGTAAGATAGCAAGTCTTTCGTCTCTTGTGTCAGAAGCCGACACAGAAGATGAGAGATTTTTTTATGCTTTCATCCCGAATTTATGTCGGCAGAATAAATTATATTTCACTTTCTGAGAGGAGAAAATCATGATGAATGTAAAGAAGTATCAGAAACAGTACTATATGCCGCCGGTTCCGTGCATGGACTGGGCAAAAAAAGACAGCATCGAGAAAGCACCGGTATGGTGCAGCGTTGACTTGCGTGACGGAAACCAGGCGCTTGTCATTCCGATGAGCCTGGAACAGAAGGTAGAGTTCTTCAAACTTCTTGTGGAAGTTGGTTTCAAAGAGATCGAGGTTGGCTTCCCGGCAGCATCCGAGACCGAATATGAGTTTCTCCGCACCCTGATCGAGCAGGATCTGATCCCGGAAGACGTAACCGTTCAGGTTTTGACCCAGGCGAGAGAGCATATCATCCGCAAGACCTTCAAGGCATTAAAGGGCTGCAAGAATGCTATCGTTCACGTTTACAATTCCACTTCCTATGCACAGCGTCAGCAGGTCTTCAAAAAGTCGAAAGAAGACATCCTGAAAATCGCCGTTGAGGGAGCGAAGCTCTTAAAAGAGCTGACAGAAGAGGCCGGCGAGAAATACCGCTTCGAGTACAGCCCGGAGAGCTTTACCGGAACCGAGCCGGAATATGCGCTTGAGGTGTGCAACGCCGTTCTCGACGTATGGCAGCCGACTGCAGACCGCAAAGCCATCATCAACCTGCCGAGCACCGTGGAGCTTTCCATGCCGCACGTTTATGCAAGCCAGGTGGAATACATGAGCAAAAACCTGAAATACCGCGATAATGTCGTTCTTTCCCTTCATCCGCACAATGACCGCGGCTGCGGCGTTTCCGATGCAGAGATGGGTATCCTTGCCGGAGCAGACCGTATCGAGGGAACGCTGTTCGGAAACGGCGAGAGAACCGGAAACGTGGATATTATCACGGTCGGCATGAACATGTACATGCAGGGCGTCGATCCGGAGCTTGACTTCTCCGATATGCCGAAACTCTGCCATGCATTTGAATCCTTCACCGGTATGAGCATCAACCCGAGAAGCCCGTACTGCGGATCTCTCGTATTTGCAGCCTTCTCCGGTTCCCATCAGGATGCGATCGCAAAAGGCATGCACTGGATCGAGGAGAAAGCACCGGATACCTGGACCGTTCCGTATCTGCCGATCGATCCGACCGATATCGGAAGAAACTACGATGCAGACGTCATCCGCATCAACAGCCAGTCTGGAAAGGGCGGTGTCGGCTATATTCTGGAGACGAAATACGGCCTGAATCTGCCGGCGAAGATGCGCGAGGCTATGAGCTATACCGCAAAATCCGTTTCCGATCATCTGCATAAAGAGCTGCGTCCGGATGAGATCTTTGAACTCTTTAAAGATACCTTCGAGAACGTAACGACACCGTACAACATCAACGGCGTTCACTTTAAACAGCTCGATGAGGGCAGAATTGAAGCACAGGTTACCTCCAATTACGAGGGCGGTGAGTATGCAACTGTATATGCAGAAGGAAACGGCCGTCTGAATGCTGTCAGCAACGCGCTGAAACAGCAGTACAATCTGCAGTATGATCTGGTCAGCTACACGGAGCACGCGCTGGAGCAGAGCTCAAGTGCACAGGCAATTGCCTACGTCGGCATCAAAAAGCCGGACGGAATCCTTTCCTGGGGCGCAGGCGTAGATCCGGATATCATCCGTGCTTCCATCGACGCGCTGGTAACTGCAATCAACAACCGATAAGAAAAGAGAGAGCATATGCTGTTTAAAAACAAAATTGAATACACCAAAGGAATGTTTGTGGAGATTTACGGCACCGAGATAAAAAAAGTACGTCTGGTACTGCGGATCATTACAGGGATTGCTGTTGTGGCTGCGATCGCTTTTATGATCTACGGTGCAGCAGCGCGGGGATTTATCATGCCGGGAGACTTCTTCAATCTTGGAATCTCCATTCTGATGGCACTTCTGTGTACGTTTCTGCCGAATCTGATGGCACGTTCACAGATGAAAAAATGCAAAAAGAGAGGACTCCTTGGAGAACGTACCCTTCGTTTTACTGAGCAGGTGCTCACAATGACATACGAAAAAGAGGGCAGAAGCACTGATATTCCGCTCGAAGAGCTGACAAAGGTGACGGAGTTTGACAACTTTATCCGCATCACCATCGGAGGCAGAAGCACCTTTCTCGATAAGAAACGCTTTGAAATCGGAGACGCGGCAGCGTTTGTGACCTGGGCGGAAGATAAAATCGCAGAGAATGCGGAAAAAGAGGAAGAGGCACTCGCACTCGAGGAGACAGAAAGGGAAGCTCCGGCGTTAGAAGACGGCGAAGCAAAAACGGAGGAGTCCGACGAAAATTAAATCATACATTCTGACAAAAAATATTTTGGCAGAATGGTGGAAAATGGCTGTGCATTTTTGTGCACAGTCATTTTTTGTATATTTTTGTTGTTTTTTCATACTTCATCCATTATAATAAGAGGAAGCGTACAGGTAAAACTAATCTGAAACGTATCCGGCCGGGAGTTAGAGAGGCTCTGCCGGGAGTCAAAGTGAAGGAGAGAAAGAGCATGGAAGTATTATACAAAAGTACCAGAGGCAATGGAGAAACCGTAACTGCATCCCAGGCAATCTTAAAGGGTCTGTCCGACGACGGCGGATTATTTGTACCGACCTCCATTCCAGCACTGGATGTTCCCATGGAAAAACTTGCGGCTATGAGCTATCAGGAAGTAGCATACGAGGTAATGAGCCGTTTTCTTACCGACTTTACAGAAGATGAACTGAAAAACTGTATTGCAAACGCATACGATGCGAAATTTGACACAGAGGAAATTGCACCGCTGACAAAAGCAGACGGTGTTTACTATCTGGAGCTGTTCCACGGCGCAACGATCGCGTTCAAGGACATGGCACTTTCCATTCTGCCGCATCTGATGACGACCGCCGCAAAGAAAAACGGCGTGAAAAATGAGATCGTCATCTTAACTGCTACATCGGGAGATACCGGAAAAGCAGCAATGGCAGGCTTTGCAGATGTGCCGGGCACCAGAATTATTGTATTTTACCCGAAGAACGGCGTAAGCCCGATTCAGGAAAAACAGATGGTAACACAGAAGGGCAAGAACACCTACGTTGTAGCCATCCACGGAAACTTCGACGACGCACAGACCGGCGTGAAGAAAATGTTTAACGATAAAGAGCTTGGAAAAGAGCTGGCAGATAAAGGTTTCCAGTTCAGCTCTGCAAACTCGATCAACATCGGAAGACTCGTTCCGCAGGTCGTCTACTACGTATATGCTTACGCAAACCTGGTGAAAAACGGAGAGATTGCAGACGGAGAAAAGATCAATGTAACCGTTCCGACCGGAAACTTCGGAAATATTCTCGCAGCATTCTATGCAAAACAGATGGGACTGCCGATCGCAAAACTGATCTGCGCTTCCAATGAGAACAAAGTTCTGTTTGACTTCTTCCGCACCGGCGTTTACGACAGAAACAGAGACTTTATTCTGACAACATCACCGTCCATGGATATCCTGATCTCGAGCAATCTGGAGCGTCTGATCTACCGCATCGCCGGAAACAGCGAAGCAGCAGACCGCGAGCTGATGCAGGATCTTGCAAAGGACGGAAAATATGAGATCACCGATGCGATGAAAAAAGAGCTGGCAGACTTCTACGGCAATTATGCATCCGAACAGGAGACAGCAGACGCGATTGCAAAACTGTACAGCGATACCGGATATGTGATTGATACCCATACCGCGGTTGCAGCGGCTGTATACGGAAAATACCGCGAGGAAACCTATGACGAAACCAAGACCGTCATCGCATCTACCGCAAGCCCGTATAAATTTACAAGCAGCGTTCTTGCAGCGATTGCACCGGAGTATGACACCCTTCCGGTACTGGAGCAGGTAGACAAGCTGTCTGCACTTGCCAATACCGAGATTCCGCGTGCGATCGAAGAAATCCGTACTGCACCGGTGCTTCATACGACAGAGTGTGATGTAGATCAGATGCCGGAGACTGTTCGGGCGTTTTTGAAATAAGATAAAGCAGGAGCAGAATTTTAAAACAGGCAGAGCACACAGCAGGCTTTGCCTGTTTTTGCAGGGAGAGAAGAATAAATAATGAAAAATAAAGTAATCAGGGGAGTACTGGCGGCAGCCTGCGTGACAACCGCTGTCAGTGCTGCGAACGTATTTGGAGCAGGCACAGAGCAGAGTCTGGTAAATGAGGCTTCTGCTGTTACACAGGAAGAAACAGAAGAAACATCGGAGGCGGAAACCACAGACGAAAATACGCCGGAGATGACAGAAACGGAGATGCCGGATTCGACAGCGGAAAATGCCGCCTCGGATCTTCCGGCGGCAGAAGTACAGAGCGGAAAGTCCGAAGAGACGGCGGTATCCGTGCAGGATGGAAGCTATTACCCATGGGTGAATGAGAACGGGATCTGGTATTTTAAGGATCCGGATGGTACCATTGTCAAAGGAGCCTGGAGAGAGTACGACAAGAACCGTTACTACCTGAATAATGACGGAAAAATGGCGGTCGGCTGGAAAAAACTTGATGGAGCCTGGTATTATTTCCAAAGCTGGGGCGGTGTTTACCGGGATGCCTTTTACACCGTGAAAAATGTACCGTATTATTCTGATGCGGACGGAAAAATGGCGACCGGCTGGAAACTGATCGATGATGTGTATTATTATTTTGATGATCAGGGCGCGATGTACCGGAATCGTTTTTTTGAGTATGACAAGAATACGTATTATGTTGATGCGGATGGAAAAATGGCATCCGGGTTCGAACAGATTGACGGGATCTGGTATTACTTCCGAAGCTGGGGCGGCATGGCACAAAACACCTTTCTGACGCATAAAAATAATATTTATCATGTTGATACGGATGGAAAGATGACGACCGGCTGGCTGCTGCAGGATGGAACCTGGTATTATTTCCGAAGCTGGGGCGGCATGTACCGCAGCACCTTTTTCAAAGCACCGACAGGAAGTGCACTTTACTATGCCGATGAGAACGGAAAGATGGCTGTCGGAAAAAAACAGATCGACGGTGACTGGTACTATTTCAAGGACTGGGGCGGCATGTATCAGAATGCATTCATCAAAAACGGAACGAGTGTCTGCCATGCGGCTGCAGATGGAAAACTGACCATCGGCTGGCTGCAGCAGGGCAGTACATATTACTATTTTGATGAAACCGGAGAGCAGTATTTTGACCGCTTTTTTGAATATGACAACAATACATATCGTGTGAATGCAGATGGAAAGATGGTAACCGGCTGGCAGAAAATCAATGGTACGTATTATTATTTCCGGGGCTGGGGCGGCATGTACCGTAGTACCTTTTTCCAGCTTGGCGGTGAAACGTATTATGCCGATGCGGATGGAAAGATGGTGACGGGCTGGCTTTCGAAAGAGAACCAGTGGTATTACTTCCGGGAAAATGGTGCGATGTACCGCAATACTTTCTTTACGCATTTAAACAACAGTTACTATGCCGATGCCAACGGCGTGATGGTGACGGGAGAGCGGACTATCAACGGCGCTTCCTATTACTTTAAAGACTGGGGAGGCATGGCAAAGAACCAGTGGCTCAATGCACAGAAACGGATGGTAAGCGGTGATCCGCAGACGGGCTGGTATTACTTTGGAAGCGACGGAAAGATGGTAAAATCGTATTACGCTCTGCTGAAAAAGAACAGCAGCAACTGGTACTACAGCTTTGACGAAAACGGAGTGTGCATTCTCGGCTCGAGCCAGTATGTGCGTGCAAAGGACAGCGTAAGCGGAAAATATTATACGATGGAGCATCAGTATTACACGGATCCGTCTGTGAGTGACCGTGATTTCTTTGCGGCTATCTGCAGTGCGGAGGCGGGTGTCCAGAGAAAAACCGGTATGACGGCAGTTGCGATGGTCATCCGGAACCGGATGGCGGCACAGAATATTTCGCTCCGCACCGCGATTTATAAACAGCAGCAGTTTGAACCGGCGCGGAACGGAAGTCTGACAAACTATCTGACGGGAATTGCGGAGCAGAGCAGTTCGATTATCAATCAGCTGAAAAATAATGGAGCCTACGGTGCAGTGGATGAATCCCAGTCGATCATGGATGCATATCTGAAGAACGGCACAAAGCGTGTGATCCCGGGCTTTGGCGATACGAGAGATGATTTTGATTATCTATATTTCATGACTCCGAAAGCATTTAAAAATCTGAATATGGATAAAGAAAAATGTGTGACATATACATACACCTATAAATGGACAACTTCCAGCGGAACAGCGCGGGAAGATTCCCATATTTTCTTTGTGAACTGGGTGAAAAAACAGAGCTGATCGGACGTCATATCGAAAGAAGGGGCGAACAAAAGATGACATTACAGGAAACAATCGAACAGATCCATCCGCTTTCGAAAGAGGCGATGGATCGTGCCAAGGCTCACTGGGACGGCATTGCAAAGCCGCTCCACAGCCTCGGAAAGCTGGAGGACGTGCTCATCCAGATTGCCGGAATCACCGGAAAAGAGGAGATTTCGATTGAAAAAAGAGCACTTCTGACGTTCTGTGCGGACAATGGCGTTGTGGAAGAAAACGTGACGCAGAGCGGTCAGGAAGTGACAGCGACAGTTGCGGAAAATTTTCTGCAGGAGAAGGCGACAGCAGCCATTCTCTGCCGCAGTGCGCATGCGGATCTGTTTCCGATTGATATCGGAATGGCGCGCGATACGAAGGTTCCGCGGTATAAAGTTGCGTATGGAACAAAAAATATGGCAAAAGGTCCGGCGATGACAAGGGAAGAGGCCGTTCGTGCGCTTGAAACAGGAATCGCCGTGGCGGAAGAAAAAATTGCGGCGGGCTATCAGCTGATGGCAACCGGTGAGATGGGCATTGGAAATACGACGACGAGCAGTGCAATGGCAGCCGTTTTCCTGAATCAGCCGGTTCCGGAACTGACGGGACGGGGCGCCGGGCTTTCGAGTGAAGGTCTTGCGCGGAAAATTGCAGCGATTGAAAAAGCAATTGCCATCAATCAGCCGGATCCGTCCGATCCCATCGATGTGCTGGCAAAGGTCGGCGGTTTTGACATTGCCGGCATGGCGGGTGTCTTTCTTGCAGGGGCTGCACATGGCGTTCCGGTTGTGATGGACGGCTTTATTTCCTGTGTGGCAGCGCTTCTTGCTGCACGGATTGCACCGTTTGCAAAGGACTATATGATCGCTTCGCACGTATCGAAGGAGCCGGCGGCGCATCTGCTGCTTGCAGAGCTTGGAAAAGAAGCCTTCCTGCACTGCGATATGTGTCTGGGCGAGGGAACGGGCGCCATCATGCTTTTCCCGATTCTGGATCAGGCAAATGCCGTATACCGCGGCATGGCGACATTTGACGAGGCACAGATCGAAACGTATGTGCCGCTGACTTAAAAAAGGCAGGTGAAACGATGATACATCTGGTTACAGGCGGCAGCGGCAGCGGAAAATCGGCGTATGCGGAGCAGTGTATTCTGGATTTTGGCGGAACACGGAGGGTTTATATCGCAACGATGCAGCCGTTCGGTGCGGAAGGGCAGGCGCGTATTGCACGCCACCGGAAGATGCGCGCGGCAAAGAAGTTTTCGACGATTGAGTGTTATACGAATTTAAAAGAAGTGGAGCTGGAACCGGGAAGCGATGTGCTGCTCGAATGTATGTCGAATCTCACGGCAAATGAAATATTTGATCCATCCGGGGCGGGAAAAGCGCGGACGGAGGAGGAAATTCTTGCGGGCGTTTCCCGTCTGGCCAATCAGGCGCGGAATCTGGTTCTGGTGACGAATGAAATTTTTTCGGACGGATACCGATATGAGGAGGAGACGATGGAATACCAGCGGATCCTGGGAAACATTAATGTACGTCTGGCAGAGATGGCGGACTGTGTGACCGAGGTTGTGTATGGGATTCCCGTCAGAATAAAAAAAGAATAAGATGAAAACGATATGGAATAATTTTAAAGTGGCGTTTGCCATGTACTCGAAAATCCCGATGCCGCCGGCAGACTGGGAAAAAGAGAACATGAAATATGCGTTGTGTTTCTTTCCGTGGGTCGGACTGGCTGTCGGTGCAGTTTCGGCGGTGCTTTTCTGGCTGCTGCAGCAGATTGGCGCGGGAAGCATGCTGCGGGCTGCAGTGCTGACGGCAGTTCCGGTTCTGGTGACGGGCGGCATTCACCTCGACGGCTATCTGGATACGATGGATGCGTTAAGTTCCTGGAGAGAAAAACAGCGCCGACTGGAAATCTTAAAAGACCCGCACGCCGGAGCATTTGCGATTATTATGGGATGTCTGTATTTTGTACTGTACGCGGGCGCAGCCGGAGAACTTGTCTGGAAGATTTTTCCGGCGTATGCATTTGGCTTCGCAGTTTCGAGATCGTTCAGCGGTCTTTCGATCGCGTTTTTTCCAAATGCCAATCCGAAAGGAACAGCGGCAGCGTTTGGCATGAGCGCAGAGAAAAAAAGAACGGCGGCGGTGCTTGTTGTGACGATTTTTGCCGTGACGGCGCTCTCAGCTTCGTTCTGCGTCTGGGCGGCACTGGATGTACTGGTTGTATCGGCACTGGTATTCTGTTATTATAAATGGAAAAGCAGTAAGTATTTTGGAGGAATTACAGGAGATCTCGCAGGCTATTTCCTTTCGCTCTGTGAGCTGGCACAGCTCCTGTCTCTTGTGGTACTTTCTCTTGGAATGGAGAACTGGAAATGAAATTAGTAATTGGAGGGGCTTTTCAGGGAAAGCTTGACTTTGCAAAGAAGATGACCGGAAAAGAAACAGGATGGGCCGATGGGGCAGCAGTTTCGAAAGAGGAGCTGTCGGCATGTTCCGGCGTATATGATTTTCAGGAACTGGTCCGCAGATGGCTCCTTCTGGAAGAGGAGACCGGGACTGCACCGGAAGCAGAACTGGAAGAACTGCTGCAGAAAAATCCGGAAATCTGCATTGTTACGAATGAACTCGGTTACGGAGTGGTTCCGATCGAACCCTTCGACCGGAAATGGCGGGAAAAGACGGGGCGCATCTGTACGGAGCTGGCAGCAAAGGCTGATTCGGTAACCCGTGTGGTGTGCGGAATCGGAATCCTGCTGAAAGGTGAGGAAAAACATGATTAAAATTGCAATGATCCGCCATGGAAAAACCTATGGCAATACATTAGGACGGTATATCGGCGTGACGGATGAACCACTGTGTGAGGAAGGGAAAAAAGAGCTGGAACAGCGGACGATGGATACCGTTGAGCTTCTGTTCGTCAGCCCGCTGAAACGGTGTCTGGAAACGGCAGACATTCTGTATCCGTATGCCAAACAGGTCAAAATCCCGGAATTTGCAGAGTGCAATTTTGGTGAGTTTGAGAACAAAAATTATCAGGAATTAAAAGATAATCCGAAATACCAGGAGTGGATTGATTCCATGGCGACGCTTGCCTTTCCGGGCGGTGAGAGCCCGCAGCAGTTCAAGGACCGCTGCATCGCCGGCTTTGACAAGATGGTGGATACGTGTATCCGCCGCCATTACCGTAACGTGGCGATGGTGGTGCACGGAGGCACGATCATGAGTATCCTTGAGCAGTACGGCGTGCCACAGAAGAGTTACTATGACTGGCGAGTAGAAAACGGCTGTGGATATCATCTGTATCTCTCGGAGCAGAACTGGAAAATGGGCCGCAGAGAAGCTGTGGTGGAATCGGAGATAAGGCGGTAAACAAAAATGGTGACAGCAGAATGCCATGCCCATATTTTTATGGACGGTGTGGATTACAAAAAGGCGGCGGCAGCGCATGAAAACGGCCCGCGGGAGGATCTGATCCGGGAACATCTGGCGGCGTATCAGAAGGCAGGGATTTCCTATGTGCGTGACGGCGGAGATCCGTACGGGGCGGGTGTTCTTGCACGGAGCCTTGCGCCGGAGTACGGGATCACATACCGCGCACCGGTTTTTGCGATTCACAGGGCGGGCCGTTATGGAAAAATTGTCGGACGCGCATTTTCAGACGGGAAAGAGTATTGCGCGCTTGTGCGTGAAGTACGCCGTGCGGGCGGAGATTTTATCAAGATCATGACGACGGGAATCCTGGATTTCGCGACAAAGGGGCATGTGACCAGTGAGCCGCTTTCCAGGGAAGAGGTTTTTGCAATGACAGCTGCGGCGCATGATGCGGGGCTTTCTGTGATGGCGCATGTGAACGGCGCACAGGCTGTGATGGATGCGGCAGAGGCAGGCGTGGACTCGGTTGAGCACGGGAACTTTCAGAATGAAGAGAGCATCTGCTGTATGGCAGAGCATGCAACAATCTGGGTGCCGACAATTGTGACGGTTTCGAATCTTCTGGAGAACGGCAGATATCCGGCTGAAACGCTGGCGTGGATTTTTGAGACGCAGAAAAAAGGTCTGCAGCTCGCATTTGAAAAGGACGTTGTGCTTGCGGCGGGAAGTGATGCCGGCGCATACGGCGTACTTCACGGAAAAGGAATCCGGGAAGAAGAGAGTGTAATGCGAAAAATCCTTGGGGCAGAAAATGGGCAGGAGCTGGAAAAGCGGCTTGCGTTTGGAGAAAAAAAGATCCGGGAAAAGTTCTGAAAATTTTCTGCGTTTCAGGCTTTAGAAAAAATTTAGAATTAAACGGGCAGACAATGCTTGCGCTTTCGCCCGGACTATGGTAAGTTTAAATCACTTTTACAAGAACTTTAGAGAAAATGAAACAGGGATATTCTGAGACAGAGGGTAAATGCTATCCTCTGTTTTTTGCGTGCAAAAATGACAGTCTGGATGTCCGCATCGACGGAAGGGAGCAAATGAAAGCAAAAGGAAAACTGGGGCTGCAGGGCTTTCTTTCCTTCCTTTTTCTGGCGGCGGGATGGTATCTGATGCAGTATTTCTGCGCCTATGTCGTACTGTCCGGGTCCATGGAACCGGAGATCCCGACGGGATCTGTTGTGGTTGTGGATGGACGGAAGAAGGAATGGAATCCGGGGGATGTGATTACCTACCGGAGAGGAAATATGGTGGTGACACACCGGATCGTGGAAAAGAGCGAGGAAGGATACTGTACTAAGGGGGATGCCAACGCGGAGGAAGATGCAGGCATCGTTTTGGAAAAACAGGTGATCGGGAATGTGATCGTAGCTCTTCCCTGGCTTGGCTTTGGTATCGTCTGGCTCCGGCAGAGAGGAACACTCTTTTTTCTGGCCGTGGGAGCGGTGATGCTTTTTACAATCCGGCAGCTTTGGCACGGTAGAAAAATCATGCAGGAAAACAAGTTATAAAAAGAATTAGCAAAATTATTTAGGAAAACAGGAGGAATTGATCTATGAAAAAACAGCGGAAAATCGTATTCTGGGCAGCATCACTGCTTCTGACAGGAGCCCTGGCAGCGGGCGGAACACTGGCGTATCTGACGGATAAGGATTCTGTGACGAACCAGTTTGTTGTGGGAAAAGTAGATATCGAAGGAAATGAACCATCGTACGCACCGGATCCGGACGGAAAGACCAATCATATTGTGCCGACCCAGGTGATTCCGAAGGACCCGCGTATCAAAAATAAAGGTAAAAATGATTCTTACGTCTATATGGATGTTTCCATACCAATCGCAAAAGTGATCGTTGCAGATACATCCGGAAACCGTTTAAACGGCGGGGCAGCCGTCGATACGGAACTGTTTTCGATGAATCAGCTTTCGAAAAAATGGGTGCTGATGTACAAGAAAAAACAGAACAATTCGATGGTATATACATATCTCTACAATGAAGTGCTTGCAGCTGGCAAAACGACGGATCCTTTATTTACGAGCGTGACAGCAGCTAATATCGTGGAAGGGCAGCTGGATGAAAAAGAGGTCGATATTCCGATCAATTATTATGCAATCCAGGCGCTGAATACCGGTGAGGGAAGTACGGCTGCCGAGCGGGCAGCAAAGGCCTGGGAGAAGTATGTAAATCAGAATAATGGGCAGAAGGGGCAGGTAACGGCACCGCAGTCGGAGCCGGAACAGACAGAAGCACCTGGAATTTAAGCAGTTTTCTGGGGGACAAAAGATGAAGAAAAAGACGAAACGGCTGTTTTTCCTTGCGGGTGCGGCCGGGTGTACGATGGCGGCAGCCATTTGGCTGCTGCCGGGAACTTCGGCGTATTTTACAGATCACGAGAGTGTCTGGAATCGTATGGTGTTCGGACATAATACAAGTACTATCGATGAAGAATTTCCGACACCGACGCCCGTACCGCCAGGGAAAAGTGTGGTAAAGAGAGTAAAAATCAGAAATGAAGGTTCCGTTGCCTGCTATATTCGTGCGGCACTTATATTCAGTGAACCAATTGAAGCGATTGAGGGACTTGATACGGAAAACTGGGTAAAAGGAGAAGATGACTACTATTATTACAAAAAACCGGTTTCAGAAGGCGAAAGCACGACGGAATTGTTTACCGGAATCCGCGTTGCAAAAGAAATGGAACAGAAAGAACTTGAGGTTTCGGTCTATGAGGAATCGGTGCAGATCCAGAAGGGGAATATGGTATTTCACGGCTATCGGGAGGCATGGGATGCTTATGAGAGAGGTGGTCAGACATGAAAGGAAAACGCGTCAGGATCGGATGTGCGGCGGCGAGTCTTCTGATGGGAATCAGCGGAACGTATGCATATTACCGGAGCAGTGTTGAGACCATTAACAAAATAGCTGTCGGAGATGTAAATATTGGAATCTGGGAATATGAGGAAGACGGGGATGGAGAAAAGAAGTATGAGGGACCGGAAAACGGCATTGTACTGCCTTCCCAGGTGATTTCAAAAATTCCGCGGATCACCAATTATGCCGAACCATGCTATGTCCGCGTAAAGCCTGTGTTTGATGAGGAAGAAACGCAGGATTACCGTCTGGGGGAAGAGGATCTTGGGGGAATCGAGGACGTCTGGCTGAAAGCAGGAGAGTATTATTATTATCCCAAAGTGCTGGGAAAGCAGGAATCTGTCGATTTTTTCCGTACAATCACCATTCCATCTGCGTGGACCAGTGAGGCGGAGGGACAGGTGCTGTCCGTTGAAATCCAGGCGGAGGCCGTACAGGCAGCGAATGTGACGCCGGATTTTACGGCAGAAGCTCCGTGGGGAGAAGAACTGGAAATTGAACAGTGTGTCCACGAGGCGGATAATACCGTTTCGGAGGTTTCGCAGCAGAGCTTCCTCACCGTTTCGTACGAAGGAGCAGCGCGGAATCTGATCTTGGCACCCGACAATTTCTTTCGGAACTTTCCAGTGCTGATGCCGGGAGATGAATGGGAAGATACGTTCACACTGGTGAACACGACAGCAAGCCGTGCAGAATTTTTTCTGCGGACGGAACTTCCGGAAGAACTCAGTGAAACAGAAAAAGAACTGCTTTCCAAGGTGAAACTGGAAATACGAGAGGGAGACAGCGTGATTTATGAAGGTGATTTAGAGAGTGAGGGACTATGGGCAGCAAAAAGTCTTGGAATATGCAGTCCAGATGAACGGAAAGAAATCTGTTTTTCAATCCGTGTGCCGTCAGAACTTGGAAATGAATGGGCACTTCGGAAAAGCGGGGTAAAATGGATTTTTTCTGTCGAAGGAGAAGATCTGCCGCAGGAAGAAGGCCCCTCTATCTGGCACAGCGCGCCAAAAACAGGTCTGCGCGATCCGTCAGCAGCGGTCCCCATTGGAATTGCCGTGACAGGAGCCTTCCTGTTTCTTACCGCGGGCCGGTCTGAAAGGAGGAAAGAATGAAAAGAGCAAAGAAAAGCTTCTGGTTTCTCGCAGGAATTCTGCTGTTGTTGGGATTTTGTTTTCGGGAAGATGTTCTGGCTTCGAGTCTTACGAGTCTTCCTTCTCTTTCGAAAGCCGGAATCGGAGAAGTTGTATCATCGGACTCTGTTATTGACGGCCGATATGATTTTACCCCGCTGATCGGAAGTGAGACAAAAATCCGTTTTGGAAGTACAGATGGAAGTACCTGGGACAATCTGTTCTGCAAAAACGGAGAGAGCCATTCGAAATGCTGTTCTACATGGTGGCCGGCGGCCGATGTAAAGGGATGGAGTAATCTCCGTTCCTTCACGCCGCTGGAGTCGAAAAAAGGAAAAATGTATGCGGAATATACGAATGTTGGAGAGTGCCACGGGGAAAATGTAACGATGCGGATCTGGCTGGAAGACTGGCAGAACACGGTTGTACCATCAGGGTATGAGGACGTGGATGCGGTAGTCGTGGCGATTGACCACAATAAGCCGGTCATTGATATTAAAGGTCTGCTCTGGATCAAGGTACGGTTTGCTTATTACGACAGTAAAGGAAATCCGCTGAATGTGAAAGGGTATTTTACACTTTCAGATCTGGACTTTAAGCAGGGCTTTTATCTGGCTGATGAGACAGAACATATCTATCTGACGAAGGAGGCAGATGCCAGAATCGTCTACGATGCCAGAACAAAAGCGATCTGGTCGGCAAGACGCGGCTCTGAGCCGGACGGTGGAACAACTCCGGAAAATTCGGAAGGCTGGGTTACATTTACCTTTGAAGGAAATTCCCAGACGATGATTTTCTATGATGGAGGCACTAACGACGCGGTAACTGGTCCCGGCGGCGGAGTGAAAGCACCGAAAAAATGGCCGGATAATTTTGTAAACGATACTTCCAGTACGTACAACAACTGGCATGGAGCATCCCGGGAAACGGGAATAACTGTTGTGCCGTGGAATACTTCGGAATTTGGTTACACAGCGAACGTTCCCTGTCATCTGTCGAAAGTAGGAGATCTTGTAGTGAAAAAAATGGATGCAGAGACAAAAGAAGCTCTTTCGGGTGCAGAATTTACCGTGTACCGCTGGAAAAACAACACCTGGAGTGAATTCAAAAAGATGAACTGGGTGAAAAAAACGGGTTCTTATCTGCTGGAGGGAATTCGGGATACAGACAGTGAAAATGGAAAATTCCGTGTTGTGGAGACAAAGAATCCAGCTGGTTATGCAGGAAGCTGGGAGCAGGAATTTTCCATTGACAAGGAAGGCATGCAGACGATCCATCTGGAGGCAGAAAACACAAGAAAAACAGGCTCACTGAAGATAAAAAAGACGGAAGAAAACTCAGGGAAAGCACTTTCTGGTGCAACATATCAGGTGATTGCGAGCGGAGCAATTACAACGGTAAACGGAACAGTGCTGTTTCCGGATCAGGCGGTAGCAGCTGTGCTGAAAACGGATGAAAATGGAGAGGCGTTCAAAAACGGGCTGGAGTACGGAACGTATCTTGTGCGGGAAACGGCGGCTCCAAATGGATATGTGCTGGATCCGACGGAAAAGAAAATAACGATCGGGGAACAAAACGCACAGATCACACTGACGTTTACAAACTGGAAGAACCGTTTTGTTCTGCAGAAAGTAAGTCAGGGAGACGGAAAAGTGCTTCAGGGAGCAGCCTTTCATATCTGGACGAAAGATGGAAGTTTTGATGAGACAAAAAAGACGGATGCAAATGGAAAAATTGAGCTGACGGGACTTTTGGACGGTGTCTGGTACTATCAGGAGACAGCATCTCCGGAGGGCTTTCTGCTGGACAGCACATGCCGGGAATTTGTGGTAGAAAACGGAAAAATTGACGGTAAATCGGAACTGTCGGTGACGGTCGAAAATGATGGAACACATCTGACAATTGAAAAAATAGATGCAGAGAGCGGAAAACGAATTTCCGGCGCAAAGCTGGTATTAAAAGATATGGATGGAAACCGTGTGGACAGCTGGATTTCAGGAGGAAGCGGCCCGCATGAACTGGAAAAATTAAAGCCGGGTTCTTATGTCCTTGTGGAGGAGGCCGCGCCGGATGGATACCTTGCGGCAGAACCGGTTTCGTTTGTGCTGGAGGCAAAACAGGAAGTGCAGACCGTGACGATGAAGGATCTTGCATGTGAAACCTTGACGATTACAAAGAAGATCAAGGCGGATGAGATTACATGGGCGCATGGAAATCCAACGTTTCTGTTTTCCGTGAAGGGAAAGGATCTGTATGGAAAAGAACATACATACCAATGCTATCTTACGTTTACAAAAACACAGGTGGAGAAAACGACAGATCAGGACGGCTACACGGAACAGTCGGTACAGATCCGGGGAATTCCGGCAGGAAACGATTACCGGGTACAGGAGAAGAAGGTGCTGCGGTATTCGCTTATGCAGGTGACAGGTACGAAGAATGTTACCGTGAAAAAACTAGAAGAGCCGGCATATGGAAAAGATCCTGCGCGCGTCTTTTCGGTATCGGTAAATCTTTGCGGACATCCCAAAGAAAGTGAGGTTGTATTTGAAAATCAGAAATACCGCTGGGATGATTATGGACACAACAGTATTGTAAAAAACCGGATTCCGGTTGAATAACAAAACGGAAAAACATTCCACCATCGGTTCGGGTGGTGGAATGAAAACAAAATGGAGAGAGAAAAAATCAGCAGAAAAAGAAGAGGGATTGCAGTTCTAACATTGGCGGCACTTTTTTTCTGGTATCTGCCGCAGATTCAGGTAAGCCGGCAGATTCGAAAAGAACAGGAAGAAGCGGTGGAGAGGTATGTCAGAGAAGAAAAAGAAGAGAACAAAGAGGAAAACGAAAAAAGCGAAGAAGTGCAGGAGCAGGAACCGGGCAGTACAGATCAAAATCTGTTTCGGACAATTGATTTTGCAGGACTTCGATCAAAAAATAGAGAAATCTGCGCGTGGCTCTGGATTCCGGGCTGCGCCTTAGATGTTCCGGTTGCGCACGGGCAGGATAACGCATATTATCTGACACACGATGCGTTTTGCAGGGAGCGGATTTACGGCAGTATTTTTGCACCGTGTGATACACCGGAGGATTTTTCTGAACGTCACACGATTTTATATGGGCATAATATGCGGGATGGAACGATGTTCGGAGGATTGAAAAAGTATCGTGAAGCGTCGTGGAAACAGGAATTTCCGTATCTGTACCTGTATTTGCCGGGTGAAGCATGGCAGTGCCGTATTTGGAGTGTGGAGGAGACGGATGCCAAAAGTGATGTTTACCGGCTGGGAGCATGGAGCGATGCGGACTGGAATGCATGGGTACAGGAAAGAAAAGAAAACAGCATGATCTTTGGCAGCGGTGAGGAAAAGGAAGTTCAAAAGATACTTACCCTTTCCACCTGCATTGGTGACGGCAGCAGTTCACAGAGACTGGCTGTACATGCGGCGGTGGAGATGATTTTTGCAACAAAATCTGGAAGGGAAGAGGGTTCTGTGCTAGAATAAGACAGAATCAAAAGACTTATGATACAGAGCAGGAAAAAGGATGGCGATAAGACATGAAAGAACTGTACACGGCAGCAGGAATTTTTGTGGTTCTGATACTGCTGGGAGTTTGGATGGTACAGAATAACAGAAATGAACAGGAAAAGAAGCTGGTACAACTGCGGAAGAAATGGGGAAAAAAGCAGGAGAAACGGACGGCACGGGAAAAGAAAGAAAAACTGGAAGCGTGTCTGAGACGAAAAGCAGGGGAAAACTTCTGCGTGGACGCGATTACCTGGAATGACCTGGATCTCGATGCGGTTTTTGACACAGTCGACCACACAGTGTCGGTGTGCGGGGAAGAATATCTGTACACGGCGCTTCGGATGCCGGTCACAACAACAGAAATCAGGGAAGAGCGGGAACGGCTGATGAAGCTTTTTGCAGAGAACCAAAAAGCCAGAGAAGCAGTGCAGAAAGCACTTCTTTTGATGGGAAAAGAAAAGATGAATCCGCCGACAGAAGAAATAGCCGTACTGATAGAGGCGGAGCCGGGAGAGAAGGGGAAATATCTTCTGATGGCCGGTATTGCTGTGCTTGGAATTGGACTGTTGTTTGTACTGCCTCCGCTGGGTGTGGCTGTTCTGTTTGCTTCTATGGTCGGCAACGGACTGATGCATGGAAGGGAGAGCAAAAAGCTGGAGAGTGCATTAAAAGCGTTTGGCTGTATCCTGCGGCTGCAGCGGACAGCCAGGGAACTTGGAAAAGAAAAAATTTCCGGACTGGAAATGTATCAGAAGCGTCTGGAAGAACAGGAAAAACAACTCCGTCCGATTACAAGAAAATGCAGAACACTTGTGAATACGAAAGAATCGCAGGGCGGTGCAGCAAACATGATTTTTGCATACTTTCACACGTTCTTTCTGCTGGATCTGATCGAGTATTCTTCGGTTGTTTCCAGAGTGAAATCGTATGAAAAAGCGATTCTGCAGATGGCAGAGGATCTTGGACTCCTGGACTTTGCACTGTCTGCAGCATCGTACCGGGAGAGCCTTTCGTATTACTGCCGGCCGGAATTCCTGGATGAGAAAAAGGCGGGCTGTCGGATCGATGTGGAGGAGCTTTATCATCCGCTTCTGACACATCCGGTGGCAAACAGTCTGTATGCGGAGGGCGGAATTCTGCTGACCGGCTCGAATGCGTCGGGAAAATCCACATTTATGAAAAACATGGCAGTGAATGCGATTCTGGCACAGGCACTGAACACGAGTCTTTCGAAGCGGTACCGCGGTGTTGTGTGCCGGATCATGACATCCATGGCACTCCGCGATAATCTGGCACAGGGAGAGAGTTACTTTGTTGTGGAAGTAAAATCTTTAAAACGGATTCTGGAGGCAAGCCGTGAAAAAACACCGCTTCTGTGCGTCATTGATGAGGTGCTGCGGGGAACAAACACGACGGAGCGGATTGCAGCGTCAGAGAGTGTGCTTGCTGCCCTGCGCCGTGCAAATGTGCTCTGTCTTGCAGCAACACATGATACTGAACTGACGTATCTGCTGGAAGATCTCTACACCAATTATCATTTTGAAGAGCAGATTACCGCGCAGAGTATTTCCTTCCCGTATCGCCTGGAACAGGGGCCGGCAAGAGGAAAGAATGCGATTGCACTGCTTGGAAATATGGGAATTGATGAAAAAATTGTAAAACAGGCAGAAAGAAGAGCTGCGGAGTTTGAAACAACAGGAAGCTGGGAAAAGAATAAGTTTCTGAGATAGAAAAACAGCCGGGAAAAATTGATCTTTTTTGAAAAAATATGCGAAAATGGTTCAGCATTTTTTCATTGTGTGTTATGATAAAATAGATCGCGTGATCCGGCAGAAAAACCGCCGGATCTGTTAAGGAGAAAAACATGAGCAGGACAGGCTTGGAAGATGCATATATTATGCGCGGCAGCAAGAAACTCCGCATGGGATATACGACGGGTTCCTGCGCTGCAGCGGCAGCGCGGGGAGCGGCGTTTATGCTGCTTTCCGGGAAAGAAATACAGGAAGTGAAAATCCATACGCCAAAGGGCATTGTTCTGAATCTGGAATTGCTGGATATCCGGAGAAGTGCCGAAAAAGTAAGCTGTGCCGTCCGAAAAGACGGCGGGGATGATCCGGATGTGACAGATAAAGCATTGATTTACGCGGAAGTGACGTTTGGAACAGAAGAGGGAATTGTAATCGATGGAGGATTCGGCGTCGGGCGTGTGACAAAGCCGGGGCTGGATCAGCCGGTCGGAAACGCGGCGATCAACCATGTACCGCGCCAGATGATCCGCGAGAATGTGGAGGAGATTCAGAAAAAACTCGATGATTTCCGCGCACTGCAGGTTATCATCTCCGTACCGGAAGGGGAAGAACTGGCAAAGCATACATTCAATCCGAGACTTGGCATCACCGGCGGCATTTCAATCCTTGGAACGAGCGGGATTGTAGTGCCGATGAGCGAGGAGGCGCTGATTTCCACGATCCGCGTCGAGATGGAAATGCGGAAAGCACAGGGTGACCGCGTCCTTCTGGTGACACCGGGAAATTACGGACAGGACTTCTTAAAAACGTATCCGTGGGTCCGTGCAGACCATTCCGTTAAGTGCAGTAATTACGTCGGAAAAACACTGGAATTTGCAGCTGAGCTCGGCTTTGACGCCATCCTTTTTGTGGCACATCTTGGAAAATTTGTCAAGGTGTCCGGCGGAATTATGAATACCCATTCCCACGAGGCAGACTGCCGTGCGGAGCTTCTTACGGCGCAGGCGGTGCGTGCAGGGGCGGATCTTGCACTGGCAAAAAAACTGCTGGAGACTGGAACGACGGAAGAAGCGGTGCAGATTTTAAAGGAAGCAGGATGCCTGAAAGAGACCATGGAAAAAGTGACAGAAAAAATTGCTTTTTACATGAATTACCATATTGAGGGCAGAGTGCAGACGGAGGCGATTGTTTTTTCAAGCAATGAGGGCCTGCTCGGGGAAACCCCGGGAGCGGGAGAACTTCTGGAGCGCCTGCGGGAGCAGGAAGAAAAAGAAAACAGAAAAGAGTAAAAACAAAATGACAGGAATTTTATTTGGAACAGGAATCGGACCGGGAGACCCGGAGCTTATGACGTTAAAGGCCGTCCGTCTGATCCGGGAAAATGATACGATTGCAGTACCAGGAGAGAAACCGGAGGAGAGCATTGCCTACCAGATTGCTGTTCAGGCAGTGCCGGAACTGGCAGAAAAAGAGCTCGTTGCTATTCCAATGCCGATGACAAAGAATGCCAAAGAACTGGAGGAAAATCACCGGCGCGGTGCAGAAAAAATAGAGGAGCTGCTGGATGCAGGAAAAAACGTAGTATTTCTGACACTCGGAGATCCAACCGTGTATTCTACCTACCTTTATGTACACAGACGGGTACTGGAAGACGGTTACGATGCGAGAATTGTAAGCGGTGTTACATCGTTCTGCGCGGCAGCAGCATCTCTTTCCGAGGGACTGGTGGAAAATTCCGAAGAACTGCATGTGATTCCGGCGTCTTATCAGATTGAAGATGCACTGGAACTTTCAGGAACAAAGGTTCTGATGAAAGCGGGTAAAAAGATGCCGGCTGTGAAACAGTTCCTGAAGGAAAAGAACTGCCGGGCGGTGATGGTAGAAAACTGCGGCATGGATACGGAACAGAAGTATTTCAGCGCGGAAGAAATCCCGGACCAGGCAAGTTACTATTCACTGATTATTGTAAAAGAAAAGAGGAAAAAATAGATGGTACATTTTATTGGAGCGGGCCCTGGAGCCCCGGATCTGATTACGGTAAGAGGACAGAAGCTGCTTGGTGAGGCGGACATTATCATTTATGCAGGTTCTCTTGTCAATCCGGCACTGCTGGATCTGAAAAAAGAGGGCTGTGTGGTATATAACAGTGCAACCATGACGCTGGAGCAGGTGATTGATGTTATGAAAGAGGCCGAAAGCAAAGGCCAGACTGTGGCAAGACTCCACACGGGAGATCCGTGCCTGTACGGTGCAATCCGCGAACAGATTGATGCGCTCGATGCCCTTGGAATCGCTCACGATGACTGTCCGGGTGTCAGCTCTTTCTGCGGAGCGGCTGCTGCCCTTGAAATGGAATATACGCTGCCGGATATCTCCCAGAGTGTTGTCATTACCAGAATGGCCGGAAGAACACCGGTTCCGGAGCGGGAGAGCATTGCGTCTTTTGCGGCACATCAGGCAACGATGGTTGTATTCTTAAGCACGGGACTCTTAGAGGAACTTTCCCGTGAGCTGATTGCAGGCGGCTATACGGCAGATACTCCAGCAGCGATTGTTTACAAAGCAACCTGGCCGGAGGAGAAGACGTTCGTCTGCACCGTTGGAACACTTGCCGAGACGGCGAAAAAGAACCAGATCACCAAGACAGCGCTGATGATCATCGGAAATGCCGTTTCCCAGGGAAATTACCGCAGAAGTGATCTGTACAATCCGGCGTTTACCACCGAATTCCGAGAGGCAGAAAAATAAGATGAAAATAGCCATAGCAAGTTTTACAAGAAACGGATGCGTCTGGAATCAAAAACTCTGTGCGGCACTGAAAAAACACAGCTGTGAAGGATATGCACTGGAAAAGTACGGGAAAGAAGCGGGAATTCCTGCGATTGCACCGTCGCTTCCTGCATGGACAGAGCGCATGTTTCAGAAAATGGATGCGATTTTGTTTATCGGGGCGTGCGGGATTGCGGTGCGCAGTATTGCACCGTACGTGAAAAGTAAAAAGACAGATCCGGCGGTTCTGTGTATGGATGAACAGGGAAAGTTCGTGATTTCATTACTTTCCGGCCATATCGGCGGAGCAAACGAGCTGACGGAAGAAGTTGCAGCTGTAACGGGTGCGGTTCCGGTCATTACAACGGCAACGGATGTCAATCACAAGTTTGCGGTCGATGTCTTTGCTGTAAAAAATCATTGTGAAATTTGTGAGATGGAGCTGGCAAAAGAGGCAGCGGCGCTTCTGGTGGACGGAAAAACGGTTGGATTCTGCAGCCGTTTTCCGGTGGATGGAACAAAACCGGAGGAACTGATCCCGGAAGAGGCGGCAAAACCGTCGATGGGAATCTGCATTACCACATCGGAAGAGGATTCGCCATATGAGAGAACACTTCACCTGATCCCGAAGGTGATCACCGTCGGCATCGGCTGTAAGAAAAATACACCGGCCGGCCGGATTGAAGAAAAGGTTCTTGCGGCACTTGCGGCGGCCGGGATTTCTCCAAAAGCAGTTCGACAGGCGGCAAGTATTGATCTGAAAGCGCAGGAGCCGGGAATTCTGCAGCTGGTGGAAAAGTATGGCTGGCAGTACCGGACCTTTTCTGCAGAAGAACTGGAAACGGCGGAGGGGGAATTTACGCCGTCTCCGTTTGTGAAGAAGATTACAGGAATTGACAATGTCTGTGAGCGCAGCGCAGTTCTCGCCGGCGGCAGACTGATAAAGAAAAAAAAGGCAGCGGACGGTGTAACAGTTGCACTGGCTGCGGCGGACTGGAGGGCAGTATTTTGAGTACAATTTTTGTCGTGGGCATCGGCCCCGGAGCATATGAAAAAATGACGATCGAGGCGGCGGATGCGCTGCGGAACTGCGATGTGATCATCGGCTATACCGTCTATGTGGATCTGGTAAAAGAACATTTTGCAGGAAAAGAATTTCTGACGACGCCGATGCGGAAAGAGGTGGAGCGCTGCCGTCTAGCATTTGAAACTGCGGCAGAGGGAAAACAGGTTGCTATGATCTGCAGCGGAGATGCCGGCGTTTACGGTATGGCAGGTCTGATGTATGAGCTTTCGGAAGAATGGCCTGATATTGAAATTAAGGTAATTCCAGGCGTGACCGCCGCAACGGGAGGCGCTGCCGTTCTTGGTGCACCGTTGATCCACGATTTCGCCCTGATCAGCCTGAGCGATCTTCTGACACCGTGGGAGAAAATTGAAAAACGTCTTCTGCTGGCATCGGAAGCGGATTTTGTCATCTGTCTTTATAACCCGGGAAGCCATAAGAGAGCGGATTATCTGGAAAAAGCGTGTGATCTGATGCTTCGTTACAAAGCGCCGGAAACCGTCTGCGGAATCGTAAGCCAGATCGGAAGAGACGGGGAGACGAGCCGGACCATGACGCTTGCAGAACTTCGCAATACAAAAGTGGATATGTTTACGACGGTATTTATCGGAAACAGTCAGACAAAGGAAATCCGGGATCACATGGTAACGCCGAGGGGATATCGCTATGAATAAAGTAATCGTCTTTGCCGGAACGACGGAAGGCCGGGAAATCTGCAGTTTTCTGAAGAAATATGAGATTGCATCCCTTGCCTGTACGGCGACAGAATACGGCAAGTGCCGGATCGAGGAGGGCGGTGCCCTGACGGTTCGAAGCGGAAGACTGACAGAAGAAGAGATGGAACAGCTTTTTGGCGAAGAACAGCCGGAAATGGTTATCGATGCAACCCATCCGTATGCCGATCTTGTGTCGGAAAATATCCGGTCTGCATGTGAAAAAGCAGGAAAAACGTATCTTCGGCTGCTGCGGCCGTCGCTTGCGGCAGATCCATCCTGCGTCATGGTCGATACGACAGAAGAAGCGGTATCGTATCTGGCGGGCACAGAGGGAAAGATTCTGGTGACAACAGGAAGCAAGGAACTCGCAAAATTTGCAGAGCTTCCGGATTATAAAAACCGTGTGTATGCCAGGGTGCTGCCGTTGCCAGGCGTAATTGCATCCTGCGCGGAACTTGGATTTGATGCCGCACATACCATAGGCATGCAGGGACCGTTTTCTATGGACATGAACGTTGCAATGCTGCAGTCGTTCCATGCCGAATGGATGGTAACGAAGGAATCCGGAAGAAACGGCGGCTTTGAAGAAAAAATTGAGGCAGCAAAAAAGGCCGGTGTCCGTGTCGTTCTGATCGGCCGTCCGAAAGAGGAAGAAGGACTCTCGGAGGACGAGGTCAAGCGGTATTTCGTTGAAAAATTTGATCTGTCCGTGAAACGGGACGTCGTGATCGCCGGAATCGGACCTGGTGCAGAAGCACAGATGACGCTGGCGCTCGTAGACGCGTGTGAGCAGGCGGATGTGCTGATCGGTGCGGGACGCATGACAAAAGCAGTAGAAAAATATCAGAAGCCAATGCTTGCAGAATACAGCCCGGAAAAGATTTACGAGTATCTGAAGGCGCACCCGGAATATGAAAAGATTGTTCTTCTGCAGTCGGGTGATGTCGGCTTTTACAGCGGAGCAAAGAAACTTCAGGCCGTCCTTGCGGAAGATGCGGATTTTTCTGTCCGTGTAGAGCCGGGAATTTCTTCGCTGGTTTATTTCTGTGCCAAAATCGGAGTGTCCTGGGAGGATGCAGCATTTGTGAGCCTGCACGGACAGCACTGCAACTTTCTGGAGACGGTCCGCCGAAACCGGAAAACTCTGGCGATCGCCGGCGGAAAGGGCAGTGTCAGGGAAATCTGCCAGACGTTAAGTTCGTACGGCTGGGAGCAGATTGTGCTGCATGTGGGAACGGATCTGTCGTATCCGGAAGAACAGATTGTGACAGGAACCCCATTCGAACTTGCTAAAATGGAGTTTGCCCCGCTTGCGGTTCTTCTGTTTGAAAACCCGAATCCGGAACCGGAGTTTACAGCCGGCATGGCAGATGAAGTATTTCTGCGTGACAAAGTACCGATGACCAAGCGGGAAGTGCGCAATGCGTCTCTTTCTCATCTGCAGCTTTCTTTGAATTCTGTTGTCTATGATATTGGATCGGGCACAGGTTCTGTTTCGATTGAGATGGCGCTTCGTGCAGCACAGGGAAAGGTATATGCGATAGAAAAAAATCCGGCAGCCGTTGCACTTCTGCAGGAAAATAAAAAGAAATTTGCAGTGGATCATCTGGAAATTATTGAGGGAACTGCACCGGAAGCACTCGAAGCACTTCCGGTTCCGACGCATGCATTTATCGGCGGGTCTGCCGGAAACTTAAAAGAGATTCTGGAACTGCTCCTGCGGAAGAATCCGAACATCCGCGTGGTATTAAATACAGTAACCGTGGAAACATTAGCGGAGGCAGCATCGTGTTTCAAAAAACTTGCGTTTGAAGAGCCGGAAATCGTCTGCCTGCAGGCTTCCAATGCGAAAAAGGCCGGAAGAAGCCATCTGATGATTGCCCAGAATCCGGTTTATATCTTTACAGCCCAGGGAGGTGCCAAAGAATGAAAGCACCAAGAATCATGCTGGCAGCAGGAAGGAGCGGAAGCGGGAAAACGATGATCACCTGCGGACTGCTCCGTGCACTGCAGCAGATGGGAAAGCAGCCCGCAGCGTTTAAATGCGGCCCGGATTATATCGATCCGATGTTTCACGAACAGGTAATCGGCGCCCCGTCGTGTAATCTGGATCCGTTTTTCACAGAGGAAGAAACAACACAGTATCTGTTCTGCAAACATGCAGCGGGTCATGACATTTCCGTATTGGAAGGCGTTATGGGGTATTACGACGGTCTTGGCGGAATTTCTACCAAAGGCAGCGCCTACGATCTCGCCGGTATGACAAAAACGCCGGTTCTTCTGGTTGTCGATGCCAAAGGCATGAGCGTTTCAGCGCTTGCCTTTATCAAGGGATACCTGCAGTACAAAGAGGACAGCCGGATCGCCGGTGTAATCTTTAACCGGATGTCAGAGATGCTGTACCGGGAGATCGCGCCGATGGCGGAAAAAGAACTTGGCATTTTCTGTGTCGGCTTTGTGCCGGAACTGAAGGAATGCCACTTAGAAAGCCGCCACCTCGGCCTTGTGATGCCGGATGAGGTGGAAAATCTGCAGGAGCAGGTCAATCTGCTTGCAGAAACACTGCAGAAGACACTGGATTTTGAAAAAATTCTTGCGATTGCAGAAGGGGCAGAAGAGCTCTCGGGAAAAATGCCGGAAGTCCTGCGTAAGGTGACAGAAAGCGAAGCAGCCGCCAAGGTGCGTGCTGCGAAGCCGATTCTTGCCGTTGCAAAGGATGAAGCATTTTGTTTCTTTTATCGGGATAATCTGGAGCTTCTCGCGTCACTTGGAGCCAAAATCGAATATTTTTCGCCGCTTTCCGATGCGGAGCCGCCAAAGAATACAGACGGATTTCTGTTCTGCGGCGGCTACCCGGAGCTGCACGCAGAAGAGCTTTCGGAAAACCAGACCATGAGAACGAAGATCCGCGATAACATCCGTCAGGGAATGCCGGTTCTTGCAGAATGCGGCGGTTATATGTACCTGTCAGAATCCATGGAGGATATGGATGGAAATGTGTATCCTATGGTACAGGCTGTTCCGGGAAATGTTTACCGGACAAAAAAGCTGGGAAGATTCGGCTATATCACCCTCACGCCAAACACGAAAGATACCTTTCGGAACGGCGGAAATCCGGTGCGCGGCCATGAGTTCCATTACTTTGACAGCACAGACTGCGGAAGTGCATGGCATGCGGCAAAACCGCTGCGGAAGCGGAACTGGGAATGCATTCATGCGACAAAACGGATGATGGCGGGATTCCCGCATCTTTACTATATGGCAAGTCCGCACCTCGCACTGGAATTTCTGGAGCAGTGTGTCTCTTACCGGAAAGAACAGGAGAAAACAAGATGAAAACAGCATTAGCAGCCCTGATTGTGGGCTATGGATTGGACCTGCTGCTTGGAGATCCCTCCTTTTTGTACCATCCGATCCGTGTGATCGGAAATCTCATTGCCCTGCTGGAAAAATGGCTGCGGAAGGTATTTCCGAAAACGCCAAAGGGAGAGCTTGCCGGAGGAGTTTTTCTCGTGATCCTCGTCTGTCTGGCGGGATACGGTGTTCCGGCACTGCTGCTCTTTGCGGCATTTAAAATTCATCCGGTCATCGGCTTCCTTCTGGAGGTTCTCTGGTGCTGGCAGATTCCGGCAACGAAATGCCTGAAGGATGAGAGCATGAAGGTCTATCAGAAATTAAAAGAAAACGATCTTCCGGGGGCGCGCTATGCGGTTTCCATGATCGTAGGACGTGATACGGAAAATCTTTCGGAAACAGGAGTGACGAAAGCTGCCGTGGAAACGATCGCGGAGAATACGTCGGACGGTGTCATTGCACCGCTCCTCTTTCTTGCCCTCGGCGGACCGGCATTGGGCTTTCTGTATAAGTCCATCAATACCATGGATTCCATGGTGGGATACAAAAATGACAAATATCTGTATTTTGGACGGTGTGCGGCAAAGCTGGACGATGTCGTCAATTACATACCGGCGAGAATCAGCGCATGGCTGATGATTCTTGCGTCTGCATGCGAGCGCATGAACTGGAAAAATGCAGAAAAAATTTACAAACGCGACCGTTACTGCCACGCCAGCCCAAATTCTGCGCAGACAGAAGCAGTTATGGCAGGGGCGCTGGAAGTACAGCTTGCCGGAGATGCCGTGTATTTCGGCAAAGTCGTAAAGAAACCAACGATCGGCGATGATATCCGCCCGGTCGAGGCGGAAGATATCAAAAGAGCAAATCATCTGATGTATCTGACCTCGTTCCTCGGACTGGTGTTCTTTGCGGGAATCCGCGCGCTCTTTTTATTTCTGTAAAAAGAGAAGATAGAAACACAACGGAAAAGAGAAAGGAAGGCATATGGTATGAGACAAAATCCACATGGAGGAGACATTTACACGAAAAAATGCAGAGTCGATTTTTCTGTGAATGTCAATCCTCTTGGAGCTCCGGAAAGTGTGAAAGAGGCGGTGAGAAAGAGCGCGGAATCGGTGGAACAGTATCCTGACGCACTGTGCCGGGACCTGACCCGGGCACTGTCGGAAAAGGAGCAGCTTCCAGAAGAAAATATCCTGTTTGCAAACGGCGCCGCGGAGCTTATTTTTGCCCTGACACAGGCTCTCCGCCCGAAAAAAGCGCTGATTGCAGCGCCGGGATTTGCAGAGTATGAAGCAGCGCTTTCAGCGGCAGGGTGTTTTATCCGTATGTATCTGCTGCAAAAGGAAAAAGGCTTTCTTTTACAGGACGATTTCTGCGATGATCTGACCGACGATCTGGATCTTGTTTTTTTATGTAATCCAAATAATCCAACCGGCCTTACGATTCCGCAGGAACTTCTTTTAAAGATCCTGGATAACTGCCGGGAGCGTAACATCTATCTGGTGCTGGATGAGTGTTTCATAGAATTTCTGCCGGAGCCGGAAAAAGTGACGATGCAGGGAAAACTGGACGAATATCCGAATCTGCTGATTCTGCGTGCGTTCACAAAGATTTACGCAATGCCGGGCCTGCGTCTTGGCTATCTGCTCTGCAGCGACGAGGATCTGCTGGATCGGATCAGCCGCAGCATGCAGTCGTGGAATGTTTCGATTCCGGCGCAGATGGCAGGCCTTGCCGCCCTGAACGAGGATGCTTACGTCAAAGAAGCACGGGAACTGATCGGAAAAGAACGCGCCTGGATGAAAGCAGAACTGGAAAAAGCAGGTCTTACCGTATGGGATTCCTGTGCAAATTATTTGTTCTTTGAGGGACCGAAAGGACTTGCCGCACGGCTGGAAAAAGGCGGCATTCTGATCCGCGACTGTTCCAACTACTCGGGCCTTGCCGACGGATATTACCGTGCAGCCGTACGCACACATGAAGAAAACCAGATTCTGACAGAAGCCGTTTCACAGATTCTGCAGTGGTTTTAGGAGGAAAAACGATGGCGAAAGTAATTATGATACAGGGAACGATGTCAAATGCGGGAAAGAGTCTGCTTGCGGCGGGCTTATGCCGGATTTTCCATCAGGACGGATACCGTGTGGCGCCGTTCAAATCACAGAATATGGCGCTGAATTCGTTTATTACGAGAGAAGGCCTTGAGATGGGACGTGCACAGGTCATGCAGGCGGAAGCGGCCGGGATCGAACCGTCCGTTTTGATGAACCCGATTCTGTTAAAGCCGACGAATGACACCGGTTCGCAGGTGATTGTAAACGGTGAGGTACTGGGAAACATGAGTGCGCGGGAATATTTTTCCCACAAAAAAGAGCTGATCCCGGACATCATGAAAGCGTACCATGCACTGGAAGAACAGTATGATATCATTGTGATCGAGGGAGCCGGAAGTCCGGCGGAGATCAACCTGAAAGCCGATGATATCGTCAATATGGGAATGGCAAAGCTTGTGGATGCACCGGTGCTCCTCGTCGGAGATATTGACCGCGGCGGCGTTTTTGCTCAGCTTTACGGTACCGTAGAGCTTTTAGAGCCGGATGAGCGCGACCGCATCAAGGGTCTGATTATCAACAAATTCCGCGGGGACAAAACCATCCTGGACCCGGGCGTTGTGATGCTGGAAGAAAAAACACACATCCCGGTGGTCGGCGTGGCGCCGTATCTCCACATCGAAGTGGAAGACGAGGACAGTCTGACCGAGCGATTCACCAGAAAAGAGGAGATCGGTCTCATTGACCTTGCGGTCATCCGTCTCCCGCGTATTTCAAACTTCACCGATTTCAACCCGTTCGAGCGGATCGAAGGCGTATCACTCCGCTACGTAAGCTCTGTCTCCGAACTGAAAAATCCGGATATGATTCTGCTTCCGGGAACGAAAAACACGATGGAGGATCTGCTCTGGATGCGTCAGAATGGTCTGGAAGCGGCCGTACTGAAGGCGGCTGCGGCCGGAAAAGTAATTTTCGGTGTCTGCGGCGGCTTCCAGATGCTCGGAGATACGCTGAGCGATCCGCTGCATGTCGAAGCCGGCGGAACGATCAAAGGAATGGGACTCCTGCCGATGGATACCGTATTTGCCGGTGAGAAGACGAGAACCCGCGCGGAGGGCGCTTTTGGAAAAACAGAAGGCGTTCTTGCCGGGATCGAGGGAACCCGGATTGAGGGCTATGAAATCCATATGGGAGAAACGGTGCGGAAAGAAGAAACAGAAGCATTCACGTTCATCGATGATCAGAACCGTGCTGATTCGGATAAGCTGGACGGTGCACAGAAAGGAAATGTGTACGGTACGTATGTGCACGGCATTTTCGACAAAGAAGAAGTTGCCGAACGGATCGTGGAAGCACTTGCAAAGAATAAGGGAATTGCCATGGAGCAGATTCACGGTGTCGATTACCAGACATTCAAAGAGACACAGTACGATATTCTCGCAGATGCGCTGCGCGAGCATCTCGACATGAAGAAGATTTATCAAATTCTGGAAGAAGGGGCATAAAGATGAAGATAGAACTGGAGCAGGTAAGCCCGCACGAGATTGAAAAGAGAAGCTTTGAAATTATCACGGAAGAATTAAACGGAAGAACGTTTCCAGAGGATCAGGAACTGGTTGTAAAGCGGTGTATCCACACAAGTGCGGATTTTGATTATGCGGATAATCTCTGCTTTTCGGAGCATGCGGTGGCAAAAGGCATCGAGGCGATCCGGGAGGGAGCCTGCATTGTGACGGATACGCAGATGGCAAGATCCGGCATCAACAAAAAGGTGCTTGCGCGCCACGGCGGTGAAGCGCTCTGCTTTATGTCAGACGAAGATGTTGCGGCAAGAGCAAAAGAAACCGGAAGCACCCGCGCGGCAGCCTGCATGGAAAAAGCAGCGGAGCTGGATAAAAAGCTGATTATTGCGGTTGGAAATGCGCCGACGGCACTGGTCCGCCTCTATGAACTGATCGGGGAAGGAAAAATAAAACCGGCGCTGATCATCGGAGTTCCGGTCGGCTTTGTCAATGTGGTACAGTCCAAAGAACTGATTATGCAGACCAATATCCCGTATATCGTGGCACGCGGACGAAAAGGCGGCAGCAATATCGCGGCGTGCATCTGCAACGCACTCCTGTATATGATGGATCAGGACCGCGGATATTAAAAATAGATGAAAAAACGGAAAGCAGAAGTCTTGACAGATTTCGAATCACCGTTTATACTATGGAACATGGAAAAAGGCTTGGAAGGGAACAAGTAGACGTACAAAAACGCGGACAGAAAGCAGCCGGCAGATGAGAGGCGCATGCAGGTTCTGTACGATTCGAATACATCCCGGAGTTGCGCACCGAATAAAACGGGCGGCAGAAGAACTATGATGCACGTTTTTAGTAGGCTGCGACGTAAGAGACGAACGTTACAGCGTCAGGGTATTCAGAGGTTTTGGATACCGACAAAGGCAGCTGCCGTGAGACAGCTGTGAAGTAAGGTGGTAACACGGGAGATACGGGCTCTCGTCCTTTGAATCGGAAAGGACGGGAGTCTTTTTGTATAAAAAACTTTGGTCCCAGACGGTAACACATACCCGAAAGTCAACCGAAAAAAGGAGAAAAACAAAATGCAGATTTATGACGAACTGATCGCCAGAGGCCTTCTGGCACAGGTAACCGACGAAGATGAAATCAGAGACCTGGTAAACAATGGAAAAGCAACGTTCTATATCGGATTCGACTGCACCGCAGACAGTCTGACCGCAGGTCACTTCATGGCACTGACCCTGATGAAACGGATGCAGATGGCAGGAAACAAACCGATCGCCCTGATCGGCGGCGGCACCACCATGATCGGTGACCCGTCCGGAAGAACCGATATGAGAAAAATGCTGACCCGCGAGGAGATCGACCACAACGCAGAGTGCTTCAAACGTCAGATGGAGCGTTTCATCGAGTTCGGCGAGGGAAAAGCTATGATGCTCAACAACGCAGACTGGCTGCTGAACCTGAACTATGTAGAACTGCTCCGTGAGGTAGGTGCATGCTTCAGCGTCAACAACATGCTCCGTGCAGAGTGCTACAAACAGCGTATGGAAAAAGGTCTTTCCTTCCTGGAGTTCAACTATATGATTATGCAGAGCTACGACTTCTATCACATGTTCCAGAAATACGGCTGCAATATGCAGTTCGGCGGCGATGACCAGTGGTCCAACATGCTGGGAGGAACCGAACTGATCCGCCGTAAACTTGGAAAAGATGCCTATGCAATGACCATCACCCTTCTGACCGACTCTCAGGGCAAGAAGATGGGTAAAACCGCAGGAAACGCTGTATGGCTTGACCCGAACAAGACCAGCCCGTTCGATTTCTACCAGTACTGGAGAAACGTGGACGATGCCGATGTCTTAAAATGTATCCGTATGCTGACCTTCCTGCCGCTGGAGCAGATCGACGAGATGGATTCCTGGGAAGGAAGCAAGCTGAACGAGGCAAAAGAGATCCTGGCCTATGAGCTGACCTCCATGGTACACGGCGAGGAAGAAGCAAAGAAAGCGCAGGAAGGCGCACGTGCCGTATTCTCTACCGGAAGCTCCGAGCATATGCCGACCAGTGAAATTTCTGCAGAGGATTTCACGGACGATAAAATCGATATCGTAACCCTTCTTGTCAAAGCAGAGCTTGCAAAGACCAGAAACGAAGGACGCCGTGCCGTAGAGCAGGGCGGTGTATCCGTAGACGGTGAGAAAATCACAGATCCGAAATATGCCGTAGAAAAAGCAGCCTTCGGCGAGGACGGTATCGTTCTGAAAAAAGGAAAGAAGAATTTCAAAAAAATTTGCGTTAAATAATTAAGTGTGCTATTATAAAAGAATGGATTCCCGGAAGAAATTCCGGGACACACTGAATTATTTGGAGGACAAACAGTCATGGAAAAATATGGCGTAAACGAATTACGAAAGATGTTTCTTGAGTTCTTCGAGAGCAAAGGACATCTTGCTATGAAGAGTTTTTCGTTGATTCCACACAACGATAAAAGTCTTTTACTGATCAACTCCGGTATGGCTCCGCTGAAACCTTACTTCACAGGCGCAGAGATTCCGCCGAGAAGAAGAGTAACAACATGCCAGAAATGTATCCGTACCGGCGATATTGAAAATGTAGGAAAAACAGCCCGTCACGGCACCTTCTTTGAGATGCTCGGAAACTTTTCCTTCGGTGATTATTTCAAACACGAAGCAATCGCATGGTCCTGGGAGTTTTTAACACAGGTAGTAGGGCTCGATCCGAATCGTCTGTACCCATCCATCTATCAGGACGATGATGAAGCATTTGATATCTGGAACAAAGAGATCGGCATCCCGGCAGACCGTATTTTCCGTTTTGGAAAAGAGGACAACTTCTGGGAGCATGGCGCAGGTCCGTGCGGTCCGTGTTCTGAGATTTATTATGACCGCGGAGAAAAATACGGCTGCGGCAAACCGGGATGTACCGTTGGCTGCGAGTGTGACCGTTACATGGAAGTATGGAACAACGTATTCAGCCAGTTCAACAACGACGGCGAGGGCCACTACACCGACCTGATCCAGAAGAACATTGATACCGGTATGGGACTTGAGCGTCTGGCCGTTGTCGTACAGGATGTAGATTCCATCTTCGATGTCGACACCATTCAGGCACTCCGCAACAAAGTATGCGAAATCTCCGGAAAAGAGTATGATAAAGATCATGAGACCGATGTTTCCATCCGCCTTATCACAGACCATATCCGTTCCGCAACATTCATGATTTCCGATGGAATCATGCCGACCAACGAAGGAAGAGGCTACGTACTGCGCCGTCTGATCCGCCGTGCAGCACGTCATGGCCGTCTGCTTGGCATTGACGGACTGTTCCTTGCCCGCCTTTCCGCAAGCGTAATCGAAGGCTCTAAAGACGGATATCCGGAACTTGAAGAGAAAAAAGATTTCATCTTCAACGTTCTGAACAACGAGGAGACCCAGTTCAACAAAACCATCGACCAGGGACTTCGTATCCTCTCCGAGCTCGAAGAAAAAATGCAGAGCGAAGGCAAAAAAGTTCTGGACGGACAGGATGCATTCAAACTGTACGATACCTACGGATTCCCGCTGGATCTGACCAAAGAGATCCTCGAGGAGAAGGGCTACGGCATCGACGAGGACGGTTTCCATGCAGCAATGGAAGAGCAGAGAGAGCGTGCAAGATCGAGCCGTGAAGTAACAAACTACATGGGTGCTGATGCAACCGTTTACGATGAGATCGACCCGTCCGTAACAACTGAGTTTACCGGATACGATCATCTGGAGGATACCTCCAAAGTAACCGTTCTGACGACAGAGACTGAGATTGCAGAATCTCTGATGGAAGGCCAGAAGGGAACCATTTTCGTAGAGAAAACTCCGTTCTACGCTACCATGGGCGGTCAGGAAGGCGACTGCGGTATCATCAAAGGAGCAAATGGTGTATTCGAAGTAGAAGATACCATCAAACTCCGCGGCGGAAAATACGGCCACGTCGGTGTCATGAAATCCGGTATGATTTCAAACGGCGAGGAAGTTACACTTCAGGTCAACGAAGAGGCAAGAAAAAATATCGAGAAGAACCACAGCGCAACACACCTTCTGCAGAAGGCATTAAAGACTGTTCTCGGTGCACACGTAGAGCAGAAAGGTTCTCTCGTAACCCCGACCAGACTCCGTTTCGACTTTGCCCACTTCCAGGCTATGACACCGGAAGAACTGGAAAAAGTTGAGAATCTGGTAAATGAAAAGATTCAGGAGCAGATCCCGGTTGTAACCGACATCATGGATACTGAGGAAGCAAAGAAATCCGGCGCGATGGCTCTGTTCGGTGAGAAATACGGCGACAAAGTACGTGTCGTTTCCATGGGAGACTTCTCCAAAGAGCTCTGCGGTGGTACCCATGTAAAGAATACCGCTGAAATCGGACTGTTCAAACTTGTTTCTGAGGCAGGCGTTGCAGCAGGTGTCCGCAGAATCGAAGCTCTGACCGGACCGTCTGTTACTGCATATTATAAAGCACAGGAAGAGAAAATACATGAGGCAGCAGCTCTCTTAAAGACAACACCGGCGGATCTCCTCGAGAAGATCGCTCATCTGCAGGCAGAGGCAAAAGCACTCCAGGCAGAGAATGAGTCCTTAAAGAGCAAACTGGCAAAAGAAGCGCTCGGCGATGTTATGGATAAAGTAACCGAAGTCAAAGGTGTAAAACTTCTCGCTGCATCCGTACCGGATGTCGATATGAACGGACTGCGTGACCTTGGCGACCAGCTGAAAGAAAAACTGGGAAGCGGCGTTGTTGTTCTGGCATCTGCAAAGGACGGTAAAGTAAGCCTTCTTGCCATGGTAACCGATGATGCGATGAAGAAAGGTGCACATGCCGGAAAACTGATCAAAGAAGTGGCAGCCGTTGTCGGCGGCGGCGGCGGTGGACGTCCGAACATGGCACAGGCCGGCGGAAAGAATCCGGAGAAGATCGACGAAGCAGTTGCAAAAGCTGCTGAGGTACTGGAAGGCCAGATCGCATAACAATAAGCAGGAAAAACAGCACAAAATCCTGCCGCCTGCAGGGCAGAAAAAGGAGCCAGGCAGGCGGCAGGGAAAAATTTTGCAAAAAAATGAAAAAACTTGTTGACGTACGAGATTTTTCTGGTATAATAAGAACAGTGCAAAAAATACCCATACAGTTGTATTATGCACAATCTACAACTGGAGGGAGGTTAGGTGTGAGACTATGTCAAATGTAATCGTTAAAGAAAACGAAACGTTGGACAGCGCTTTACGCAGATTTAAGCGTAGCTGTGCAAAAGCTGGCATTCAGCAGGAGATTCGTAAAAGAGAGCATTACGAGAAACCAAGTGTTCGTCGTAAAAAGAAATCTGAAGCTGCCAGAAAACGTAAGTATAATTAATGTGCAAAAAATCCCCGGCGATCTGTTTTGCCGGGGATTTTTATACTTGTAACTTAAAGTCGCAGGTTTTGACAAAACAGCAAGGCGGTGACAAATGAGAATTTTGTACAAAATAGCAAACAAGCTGTTTCGTATCGTGAAAAAGATTCTGAAGCTGCTTACCAGCCGTATGGTCATTATCGGTGTTGCACTTCTTCTGGAATTTTGCTGGCTGGCCGGAATTGTGATGCAGCTCAATGAAAAATCTGTCTACATCAACTATGCGGTCACGATCCTTTCCCTGATTGCAGTGCTTTCGATTATCAATAATCCGAAAATGAATCCCGGCTACAAACTGATGTGGGCAGTCTGTATCCTGGCGCTTCCGGTAACCGGAATCTGCCTGTACGGCATTCTCGGCCATTCCAGTGTGGCAAGAAAATTCCGTACACATTACGATACAGTTCTGCTTTCGCAGGGAGGCGTTCTTGGAGAGGAAGAAGAGACGCGTAAAAAGCTCGAGGAAGAAAATATCCTGGCAGCGGGGCAGTCTTCCTATCTGACCAATTATGCGCATTATCCTGTTTATGAAAATACAGAAACAGAGTATTACCCGCTGGGAGATGTATGGTTTGAGCACTTTATTGAGGAACTCAAAAAGGCAGAACACTACATTTTTATGGAATATTTCATCATCAGCGAGGGGTATCTGTGGGATACGGTGCTGGAGATTCTGAAGGAAAAAGCGGCCGCCGGTGTGGATGTGCGGCTGATTTACGATGATTTCGGCTGCGTGACGACACTGCCGTATCAGTATTATAAATCGCTGCAGCAGATGGGCATCAAGTGTGCGGCGTTCAATCAGTTCCGACCGGTGCTGAATGTCATTTTAAATAACCGTGACCACCGGAAAATTGCCGTGATCGACGGTCATACGGCTTTCACGGGCGGCATTAATCTTGCGGACGAATACATTAACCGCAAGGAGCGGTTCGGCCACTGGAAGGATTCCGGAATCTGTCTGCATGGTGAGGCGGTATGGAGTTTTACGGTGATGTTTCTGCAGATGTGGAGCACAATCACCGGTATGGAATGCGATTTCGAATCATACCGGCCGGAAATCTATCACGAGGAAGCGTTTAAAAAAGACGGTTTTGTGCAGCCGTACGGCGATTCCCCGCTGGATGGAGAGACAGTAGGCGAGCATGTTTATCTGAACATTATTTCACAGGCGAAAAAATATCTTTATATTTTTACCCCGTATCTGATTCCGGACAACGAGACGCTGACCGCTCTCTGCATGGCGGCAAAGCGCGGAGTCGATGTGCGGATTGTAACGCCGGGCATCCCGGATAAGAAGATTGTCTATATTCTGACGCAGGCCAATTACGAGATCCTGCTGGAATCCGGCGTTCAGATTTACCAGTATACGCCAGGCTTTATCCATTCCAAGAGCTTTGTCTGTGATGATGAAGTTGCGACGGTCGGAACGATCAACATGGATTACCGGAGCATGTACCTGCATTTTGAGTGCGGTGTCTGGATGTACGGCAGCAGTGCGGTTGCCCAGGTAAAAGAGGATGCGCTGATCACGTTTGAACAGTGTGAGCAGATCAATATGGACTACTGCCGAAAGAAAAATTTTGCAGTCCGTGCACTCCGCGGTGCGCTGAAGTTTCTGGCACCGCTGCTGTAAACGGAACAGACAGCATAGTTCTGCGGTCGTCTGCATAGCCTGTAGGGAAGAAAGAGCAGATGTTTCGAGGGAATATGAAGAGAAGAACACGAAATATCGTCTGGAGCCTGCTGATGATCCTGGCGCTTCTTGCAGCGCCCTTGAAAGTGACTGCGGCAGAGCAGAATGGAGAATCTTCCGACAAGCAGCAGAACGAAACAACGGAACAGAAAACAGAAGAGACGGAGGAGACAGCACCGGAGATGACAACGGACCTTGGGCTGGCTTCGCCGTCTGTTCTTTTGATGGAGGCACAGACCGGAACTGTTCTGTATGAGAAAAATGCGTCGGAACAGCGAAGCCCGGCGAGCATCACAAAAATCATGACGCTGCTGCTGATTTTTGAAGAGCTCGAAAAAGGGACGCTCCAGCTGACCGACGAAGTGACGACGAGTGCGCACGCCAGAAGTATGGGCGGGTCCCAGGTTTTTCTGGAAGAGGGCGAAAAGCAGACCGTTGAGACGATGATCAAGTGTATTGTCGTTGCTTCGGGAAACGATGCATCTGTAGCGATGGCAGAGCATATTGCGGGGACAGAAAGCGAGTTTGTCAGCCGGATGAACCAGAAAGCAAAAGAACTCGGCATGAACGACACGAAGTTTGAGGACTGCTGCGGCCTCACGGATTCCGACGGCCATTACACGACAGCGGCAGATGTGGCGAAAATGTCTCGGGAGCTGATCGAGCGCTTTCCGCAGATCCTGAACTATTCCTCTATCTGGATGGAAGAGATTACGCATGTCACACAGAAGGGAAGCAAACCATTCACCCTCACCAATACAAATAAGCTGATCCGCGGCTATGAGGGCTGTGTGGGACTGAAAACAGGAAGCACCTCGAAGGCGAAGTACTGCGTCTCGGCAGTGGCGAAGAAAAATGATCTGACGATGCTGGCAGTCGTGATGGGAGCACCGGACTACAAGGTGCGGTTTGCAGATGCAGCGTCACTGTTCCAGTATGGGTTTTCGTCCTGCAGCATCTACATAGACCGGGAACGCGATCCCCTGCCGGAACTTTCGGTTGTTTACGGAAAGCAGGATACGGCAGAACTGGAATATGCGGAAGAATTCCGCTATCTTGCGACGGGCGGGACGGTGATCGGTGAAGTGGAAAAAACGATGGAACTGCCGGAAGAGGTGCAGGCCCCTATCCAGAAAGGCGAGTGTGCCGGAAGAGTTGTTTACAAAGCAGACGGTGAGGAACTTGGTTCCGTTGCGATTTTATATGGAGCAGACGTGGCAAGAGCCGGCATGTGGGATCTGTTCGGATGTACGATGAAACAATATTTTCTTGGGACGGCATAAAGCCGGAGTATCATGCGCGAAAAGGAGAAAAACATGGCAAAGAAAAATTACTATGCGGTAAAACAGGGAAAGGTTCCGGGCATCTACCGGACATGGGATGCGTGCAAAGCGCAGGTACACGGTTATCCTGGCGCAATTTACAAGGGATTTGAGCGTCTGGAGGAGGCAGAGGCCTTTCTGGGCGGCGGTAAAATGCCGGAACCATTGCTGCGGGAAACAAAAGGAACGTATTTCGCTGCCCCGGAACGAAAGGCAGTACAGAGCACGGCAGCACCCGATCCTTCTTCTTGGGACTGGGAACACCTGATTCTGGCGGAAAAACCATGCGAAGACCCGGAATACGCCGGTGTCGGCAGGAGCGCCGTCGCATACGTGGATGGAAGCTATCAGCATGCGCTCGGAAAGTTCTCCTGCGGTGTGGTCCTCTTCCTGGACGGAAAAGAGTTGAATCTTGCAGAAGAATACAGCGACCCGGATCTCGTCTCCATGCGGAATGTAGCAGGCGAGATCAAGGGCGCAGAGCTGGCCATGGCTTACTGCCTGACACATGATATTCCGGAGCTGGCCATCTATCATGATTACCAGGGAATCGCAAGCTGGTGTACGAGAGAATGGCAGGCGAAAAAACAGGGAACCATCGATTACCGGAATTTTTACGATCTGGCATCGGCCAAAGTTGCGATCCGCTTCTGCAAAGTAAAGGGCCACACCGGCGTCACCTACAACGAAAAAGCCGATCAGCTGGCAAAACAGGCACTGGGCTTATAAACCGCAGGGAAAACGGGTTGTCATACACCGAAAAATCAAGTATAATGAACGGTATGAGAAAATTTACAACGACCTATTACAAACTTTCGTCAAATGGAAAATTTCTGGAAGGAAACGGTTTTCGTCTGGCGTTTATCAGTGATCTTCACAATATGGAGTTTGGCCCGGACAACACGGTGTTAAAGGCAGTCATCGATGAGGCGGCTCCGGATCTTGTCATCATCGGCGGGGACCAGATTGTGGCAAAGCCGGGGGAGAACCTCGACCCGGGTCTGAGTTTCGCGGAACGTCTTGCGGAGGAATACCAGGTAATCTATGGCTGCGGAAACCACGAATACCGTCTGAAGCTGTACCCGGAACAGTACGGCGATCTGTATGAAAAGCTCCGGGAGCGCCTGAAAAAGGCAGGAATCTGCTATCTGGAAAATGAGACGGCGGATCTTACCATCAGCGGCTGTCCGGTCCGGATCTACGGCTATGCCATGGACCGCACCTATTACAACCGCTTTTACCGCGGACCGCTGCCGGTTTCGGAACTGACGGACCATCTTGGAAAACCGGATCCGGCGCGCTACGGCATTCTGCTGGCGCATCACCCTGCCTACCGCAGCTCCTATGCATCATATGGAGCCGATCTGACGCTTTCCGGCCATTATCACGGCGGCGTGGTGGGCCTTGGCGCGCACCGGGGGCTTGTGACGCCGGATTTCCGCCTTTTTTCGAAAAACTGCCGCGGGCTGTTCCTGACGGGCGGCACCTGCCAGATCATCAGTGCAGGAACGGGCGAACACACCATTCCGGTCCGCATCTGGAACAGAAGAGAATTGATTATTACAGATATCGGGAAAACGTAAGGGAGAACAGAGCACATGGCGATACCAGTAAAGCTTCCGGTGTTTGAAGGACCGCTGGACCTTCTTCTTCACCTGATCGATAAAAACAAAATAGATATTTACGATATCCCCATTGTAGAGATTACGGACCAGTATCTGGAATACATTCATCAGATGGAGCGGGAAGACCTCGACATCATGAGCGAGTTCATGGTCATGGCGGCGACGCTTCTGGATATCAAATGCCGCATGCTGCTTCCGAAAGAAGTGAATGAGGAAGGCGAGGAAGAGGACCCGAGAGCCGAGCTGGTGCAGCAGCTTTTAGAGTACAAAATGTACAAGTACATGTCGTACGAGCTGCGTGACCGCATGAACGAGGCGAGCCGTTCCGTGTACAAGGAGCCGACGCTTCCAAGAGAAGTGCTGGAGTACAGGACGCCGGTCGACACCTCCGAGCTTCTCTCGCAGATTTCTCTCGCGAAGCTCCATACGATCTATAAAATGATTTTAAAGCGCCAGGAGGACAAGATCGACCCGATCCGAAGCAAGTTCGGAAAGATCGAAAAAGAAGAGGTCAGCCTGCCGGACAAGATGACGTATGTCGAGCAGTTTGCTGTTAAAAAACGCCGCTTCAGCTTCCGCGACCTTTTGGAATCCCAGCCGGGCAAGGTGCATGTGATTGTCACCTTCCTTGCAATCCTGGAGCTGATGAAAACCGGCAAAATCCGGATCAGCCAGGAGGAGCTTTTCGGGGATATCCTGATTGAATCCCTGGAGGATGAAGACACCGTAGTTGTGCCGTATACAGACGAGACAGACAGTGAGGACAAGACAGATGGAAGAACAGAACAGGAATAAAGAAACTGCCCTGGGTGAGGCAAGACGCCCCTCTTCGGTCGAGGAGGCGGAAGCAGCCATCGAGGCAGTCCTTTTTGCGATGGGAGATTCCGTGGAGCTGGGAAGGATTGCAAAAGCGATCGGCCATGACACGGAGACGACCCGCAGGATTCTGAACCATATGATGGAAAAATATAATACGAAAGACCGCGGCATCCACATCGTGGAGCTTGAAAATGCGTATCAGATGTGCACGAAACAGGAATATTATGATTATCTTGTCAACATCGCCATGCAGCCGAAGAAGGCGGTTCTGACCGACGTCATGATGGAGACTCTCTCGATCATTGCCTACAAGCAGCCGGTCACGAAGCAGGAGATCGACAAGATCCGCGGCGTCAAGAGCGATCACGCGGTCAACAAACTGGTGGAGTACAATCTGGTGCAGGAGCTTGGCCGCCTCGACGCGCCGGGCCGCCCGATTGTGTTCGGCACGACCGAAGAATTCCTGCGGAACTTCGGCGTCGATTCCACCGACAATCTGCCGGAGATCAGTCCGGTCAAGATGGAGGACTTCCGCGCAGAAGTGGAAGAGGAAATGCAGATCAAGCTGGATGTCTGATCCGGCAGGAGAAAAAAGAAGGGAGATACCGATATGCCTACTACGTACGCACACGACAGGTTCGGAAGAGAAGTCTATGAACAGCTTCCGGCAAATTTGAAAAAGATCATTCGAGAAAACAAAAAATTGTATCTGATCGGACTGCACGGGCCGGATATCTTCTTTTATTACCATCCGTTCTCGAAAAACCGTGTGTCTGATTACGGAACGCTTCTGCATGAGCAGACGGCTTCCGTTCTGTTCGAGGATGAGGTGAAAAAGTATCAGCAGAGCCCGTCAGAGGCGATGGAAGCGTATCTGTTAGGCTTTGCCTGCCATTACCTTCTCGATTCGACGTGTCATCCGTATATCGGGAAATTTGTGGATCACACTGGAATTTCCCATGCAAAGATTGAGACGAGCCTTGACCAGTACTTCATGCTGGAGGACGGCCTCGATCCGCTCGTATACCGTCCGGCATCGCCGATCTGCCCGCACACCGACGGCAACAAGGTCATCCACCGCTGTTTTCCGGAAATCGGGGAAACAGAAATTGTCGAATGCCTGAAGGGCATGAAGCTCTGGACGAGAATCACGATCTGCCGCAGCAGTGCGGTAAGAAGCCTTCTTCTTGGAGCGATGAAACTGGTCGGCTGCTATGATTCGATGGGCGGCCGTGTGATGCCTGGAAGGCCTCAGAAGGAATGCGAAGCGGGCACACGGAATCTTGTCCACCTGTACGAAAGAGCGCTTGCAGAGGCGCCGCAGGAGCTTGTAAAGCTGGATGAAGTGCTCCATGGAAACGGAACGCTTTCTCCGCGCTTTGACCACAATTTTGATTAAAACAGACTTTTGAGAGCAACAGTAAGAATAGAAAAATCCCGGCAGGAATCTTTCCTAAGAATTCCTGACCGGGATCTTTTTTTGTCCGAAAGCAGATCTTTAATTTGATTTTACTTCACGCCACAGCTGGTTGTAAACCTCATCGGCATCATCGCCAAGATACGTAAAGGTTTCGCACCGTGCAAGCGTTTCCTCATCCGGGAAGGCGATTTCACTGTTTCGGATATCGTCATCCTCAATCAGTTCACGCGCCGCATCATTCGGCGTAGAGTAGGTAATATACTCAAAGTTTTTCAGTGCGATGTCCGGCCGGCAGAGGAAATTCAGGAATTTCTCTGCGTTTTCGACATGCTGCGCATCTTTTGGAATGCACCAGGAATCGATCCAGACGTTGGAGCCTTCTTTTGGAACAACGTATTCCAGATCCGGGTTTTCACGCTTCGTGTAGATAGCTTCACCGGAGTAAATAACGCCGATAGCCGCCTCATTTCCGATCATCTTGTCACGCACCTGATCCACAACGTACGCCTGCACGAGAGGTTTTTGTGTCACAAGCAGATCCTTCGCCTCCGTCAGCTCCTTGATATTGGTGGAGTTTAAGGAGTATCCCAGATCCTTTAAAGCAACAGCAAACGCATCGCGCACGCTGTCCTGCATCAGAATGCTGTCGCGGTAATTGGTATCCCACAGAACAGACCAGGAGTCGATCGGCTCGCTTACCATTTTTTTGTTGTACAGAATACCAACTGTTCCCCAGCAGTACGGGATCGAGTAGAGATTGCCCGGGTCGAACTGCTCGGAAGTCTCGTAGTACATATCTCCAATGTTGGAAGCGTTTGGAATATGGTCAAAGTTGATCGGCTGCAGCAGATCGTTCTGGATCATCTTCTGAATCATATAGTCGGACGGGCAGACAAGATCGTAGGAAATCGCACCGGATTTGATCTTCGGATACATGATTTCGTTCGTCTCATACTCCTCGTAAACAACGTGGATACCGGTTTCTTCCTCAAAGATATCGATGACATCAGAATCCATATATTCGCCCCAGTTGTACACAATCAGCTGCTGGGAGCCGCCGGCTGAAGCATTCTGGCTTCCGTAGTAAATACCGCCGCCGCCGATGACAAGCACCATGGCGATCGGAAGAATCCGGCGGAAGACCACACGTTTCGTGATGCGGAAACGGATGCCCTTCTTCGCCATAGCCTCGCGCTCTTTTGCCTCCTCTTTTTCTTCCTTCGGAGAAGGATTCACATTCACAAGGAGCAGCAGAAGCAGTACGGTGACAAAAAGAATTGTGGAGAGCGAGTACATCTCCGGCTTGATTCCCTTGCGGACCTCGGCATAAATCTTTGTGGAGAGCGTATCAACGCCCGGTCCCTTGGTGAAGTAGGTGATAACGAAATCATCGAGGGACATGGTAAAGGAGAGCAGAAAGCCTGAAACAACACCCGGCATGATGTCCGGGAAGATGACTTTCCAAAACGCGTACAGAGGGGAAGCGCCAAGGTCGAGGGCTGCCTCGTACGTTGATTTGTTCGTCTGCTTTAATTTCGGCATAACGCTCAAAATAACATAAGGAACATTGAACGTGATATGCGCCATCAGAATCGTGCCGAATCCAAGCTGAATGCGGCAGATGATAAAGAGCAGCATCAGCGAGATTCCCATAACGATCTCACCGTTCAGCATCGGGATGTTCGTAATACCCATGAAAAGCGTCCGGCTTTTTTTTGACATGCTGTTGATGCCGATGCACGCAAGCGTTCCAAGGATGGTTGCAATCGCAGAGGCAAGAAGCGCAATGATTAACGTTGTATACAGCGCGTTCATGATCTCTGTATTGGCAAACAGTGAACGGTACCAGTGCAACGTAAAGCCGCCCCATTTGGCACGCGTTTTTGATGCATTAAAGGAGAGCACCACAAGGGTGACAATCGGCGCATACAGAAGAATAAAGATGAGCGCCATGTAAATTTTTTCCAGTTTCTTTCTCAAAATGCCGTTCCCTCCCCGTCTTTATCGTATTTGTTCATCAGAACCATCGACAGGATGATGAAAATCATCAGGACTGTGGAAAGTGCACTTCCGGCATTCCAGTTGTTGGTCTGTTTGAACTCCTGCTCGATGACGTTTCCGATCAGAAGGATCTTGCTTCCGCCGAGCAGGTCGGAAATAACAAAGGTTGTAAGCGCCGGGATAAATACCATGGTAATACCGCTTACGATACCCGGCGTGGTGAGCGGCAGCGTTACTTTCAGAAAAGTCTGTACACTGTTCGCTCCAAGGTCTCTTGCTGCGTTGATGACATCGCGGTCGATCTTAATCAGGACATTGTAGATCGGCAGAACCATAAACGGCAGGAAGTTGTAGACCATACCGAGAATGATTGCTCCCGGCGTATTGATGATGGAAATGCCGGGCAGATGAAAAAACGAGAGAATGCTGTTGATGACGCCGTTTTTCTCAAGCAGTGTCTGCCATGCAAGCGTGCGGAGCAGAAAGTTCATCCACATCGGGAGAATGAAGATCAGCACAATAAAGCTGGTCTGATTGACGTTCCGGTTTGCCAGAATCATGGCAAGCGGATAAGCAAGGACAAGACAGAGGACTGTGCTGAGCAGCGAGAGCCACAGAGCCAGGCCGAGTGCCTTGATGTTTTCCTTCGTTGCAACGTAGGCAAAATTCGAAAGGGTAAAGCCGCCTTCTTCCCCGGTGAACGCATAGTAGAGAATCAGGATCAGCGGGATGATGATGAAACCAACAGCCCAGACGGCATAAGGTGCTGCCAGCCATTTCTTTAATTTATTACTCTTCAACAGTTGCCGCCTCCTCATCTTCGGATTCCGGTTTGTTCATGATCTGGATATCAAATGGATCGACATGGATGCCGACTTCCTGTCCGACCGGGAACAGATCGGTAGAGTGAACGAGAAGCTCAAAACCGTTCACCGTAACCTCCATCTCATAGTGAACACCTTTGAAAATCAGATGGGTGACACGTCCGCGGATGGTACCTTCCTCCGGTTTCACAAGATCAATATCCTCCGGGCGGATCACAACGTCGACCGGTTTGTTTTTGCCGAATCCGACATCAACGCACTCGAACTTCGCACCGAGAATCTCGACGAGACGGTCCTCAATCATGATGCCGTCGAGAATGTTGCTGTCACCGATGAAGTCTGCAACGAATGCGTTCTGCGGTTCATTGTAGATGTCTTCCGGTGTGCCGATCTGCTGGATATAACCCTGGTTCATGACAACGATCGTGTCCGACATGGTAAGCGCCTCTTCCTGATCGTGGGTGACATAGACAAAGGTGATGCCAAGTTCGTTTTTCAGACGGATCAACTCGTACTGCATGTCCTGGCGGAGCTTTAAGTCAAGTGCGCCGAGCGGCTCATCCAGAAGGAGAACTTTCGGTTCGTTGACAATCGCGCGCGCAATGGCGATTCGCTGCTGCTGGCCGCCGGAGAGAAGCGCCGGGGAGCGGTTTTCGTAACCCTCAAGGTTAACAAGTTTTAATGCGTATTTGATTTTGTCATTGATATATGCTTTGGATTTTCCTTTGATTTTCAGCCCGAAAGCAATGTTTTCCGCAATTGTCATATGCGTGAAAAGAGCATATTTCTGGAACACCGTGTTTAGCTGGCGTTTGTTTGGCGGAAGCTGGGTGATATCCTGTCCGTTAAATAAAACCTTTCCGGCATCCGGTGTCTCAAAACCGCCGAGGATACGTAATGTGGTTGTTTTTCCGCAGCCGCTCGGGCCAAGGAGGGTAAGAAATTCGTTTTCACGGATATAAAGATTCAGATCATCCAGAATGGTAACTCCGTCGTACGATTTTGTGATGTTGACCAGATCAAGTAATTTGGTACTCATGTGTAATATGCTCCTTTCGGGTTGTGAAATTTGGAACACCGTTTCTCGTGAAAATCACGCGGTGTAAAAAATCTAAAAATAAGGCGGTGAACTGACCCAGAGAATGATGGCCGGTGTTTTACCCGGATTTTCCAGATAATGATTACAGGAAGCGGGATAGTAGAAGCTTTCCCCTTTCTTCACTTTGTGGCATTCATCTCCAAGATGAAGGAGAATACGGCCGGAAAGTACATAGCCGAATTCCTCGCCTTCATGCGGTGAATCAATCTCGGTGCACGCGCCGCTTTGCAGCGTCAGCCGGATTGGCTCCATCCTGTTTTTCTGTGCATTCGGAACGATCCATGCGATCTCGTTGCCCTGCGCTTCAGCGGTCTTTACAAAGTAATCTTCTTCGCAAAAGACAACCTGATTGTCCTGCTCTTCGCCGAAAAACGTTTTTAGATCCGTTCCAAGGCAGGTAAGAACATCAACCAGCGTGGCGATCGAGGGAGAGGTCACATCGTTTTCAAGCTGGGAAATAAATCCCTTTGACAGCTCGCTCCGATCTGCCAGTTCCTCCTGCGTCAGCCCTTTCCACATCCGCAGTTCCCTGATTTTTTTTCCGATTTCCATAAAAAATCCTTTCTGCATCCAAAGTCTTTCCCGGGATCCTTTTGCTGAATACGGATTCTCAGGAAATCTCAGTAAAAATAAACAAAAAGTTTAGTAATTCTATACAAACACGGGGAATTATACATGATATGGATCGCAGTGTCAATAACTTTGTGAAATTTTACCATGATTTTGCAGGAAACCTCATATAATGAAGAAGAAGCAGACAAAAAGCCGGTCCCAAAAGAGCGTCCGGCTTTTCCGTTTTTAAAGAGAAAAAACACAAGGGGGATCTGATTTTGAACAGAAAAAGAAGAAACAAGACAGGTTTTTTCCTGGGAATCCTGCTTCTGTTTTTGGGAAGTGTGTCCGTGACTGCGACAGAGCAGGAGAGCGAGCCGAATCAGCTGTTTGCAACGGCGGCATGCCTGATGGATGGCGATACCGGCCGTGTGCTGTTCGGAAAACGCGAGACAGATCCTATGGCAATGGCGAGCACAACGAAAATCATGACATGCATTCTGGCACTGGAAAACGGACAAGAGCAGACGGTCGCAACTGCATCGGCTAAAGCAGCCGCAGCGCCGAAAGTACATCTCGGTGTGAGGGAGGGAGAACAGTTTCTGCTTGGCGATCTTCTGTATTCCCTGATGCTGGAATCGCATAACGACGCGGCGGTAATGATTGCAGAGACCATCGGCGGAAGTGTAGAGGAATTTGCATCGCTTATGAATGAAAAAGCCGCAGCAATCGGCTGTACAGATACGCATTTTGTGACGCCGAACGGTCTCGATGCTTCTGACGCAGGCGGAGATCACCACACGACAGCAGCTGATCTGGCACGGATCATGCGATACTGTGTCTGGATTTCACCGAAAGCCGCCCAGTTTCTCGCAGTGACGCAGACGCGGTCCTATACCTTCTGGGATCTGGAAAAGAAAAACATGTTCAACTGCTATAATCACAACGCACTGCTGGATCAGATGGATGGAGCTGTTTCGGGAAAAACCGGCTTCACGGCAAAAGCCGGTTACTGTTATACCGGTGCGCTGGAGCGGGATGGAAAGCGTCTGATTGTGTCGTTGCTTGCGTGCGGATGGCCCAGCCATAAAAACTATAAATGGGCGGATGCCGCAAAGCTTTTAAACTACGGGCTGGAATCGTATATGTATCGTGACGTGCTGGACCATAGCTGGAACCCAGGGCAGATTGAAGTAGCAGACGGTGTTTACGACGGGATGCTGCAGGTAAAAAGCAGCGCCCGCCTTACCCTTACAAGCCCAGCGCTTGATCCGGCGCGCTCGCTTCCCGCTCTTCTGAAAGAGACAGAAATACCGGAAAAAGACATTTTTTTACCGGAGCTTTTGAAAGCCCCGGTAAAGAAAGGAGAAAAGGTCGGTTCGGTTACGTATTCGATCGACGGGATTCTTCTCGCGGAATATCCCGTCTATGCAGCCGAAACGATCGAGAAAATTGATTATGGGTGGTGCATGGAAAAGGTCGCAGAGCGCCTCTTTTGTCATTCTTCGGTATGAGTCACTTTTGCAAGTGTTTCTGTTGAAAGAATTTTCCGGATATTGCAGAGAAACAGCGTAACGGCAGTGATAACAGAACATACATCAGCGATCGGTTCTGCATAGTAAACGCCCATGACACCGAAGAAATGCGGCAGAATGAGTGCAAGCGGAATCAGAAGGATGACTTTCCGGAGCAGTGCAATAAAAAGAGAAATCTTCGCCTGGCCAAGACCGAGGAAGGAACTCTGTACGCCGCTCTGCAGTCCGAAAATTGCCATGCCGGCAATGTAAACCGGAAGTACCTTCTCTACGATGACAATCAGTTCCGGGTCAGTCGTGAAAAGACCGGCAAAAAGAGCCGGACGAAGCATTGCGAATACAACGTAGACGAAAGCGGCAGTAAAAGTAATGGCGATCATGCGCCGGATTGTCTGGCGGACACGGTCAAACTGGCCTGCACCAAAGTTGTAGCTGATGATCGGCTGTACACCGTTCGTAAAGCCGTTGACCGGTACGAAAATCAGCTGCAGCACCGACTGGAGAATTGTCATCGAGCCGACATAGAGGTCGCCGCCGTACGTCTGTAGCCCGTGGTTCATGACGATTGTGATGGCACTTTCCGTTGCAGACATGATAAATGGTGAGATGCCGAGTGCCATGACAGAGCCTAAAATGGAAAAATCCGGTTTCATGGTGCGAAGAGAAAGGCGGACACCTGATTTTTTTGAGGTAAGAAACCGAAGAACCCATGCAGCACTTAAAGCCTGGGAGAGAATGGTAGCAAGTGCGGCCCCGGAAACACCCATATGAAGAACGAAGATGAAAACCGGGTCAAGACCAATGTTGATAACAGCGCCAATGAGAACGGAGCACATGGCCGTGCGTGCGTGTCCCTGACAGCTGATAAAAGTATTCAATCCGACAGCCAGCTCGACAAATACGGTTCCGACAAGATAAATGGAAATATACGTGGAAGCGTATCGGATTGTGTTGCTGCTTGCACCAAAGAGGTACAGAAGCGGTGTCTGAAAGAAAAAGAAAAACGCCATCAGACACACGGAGAAAAAGAGCAGCAGGGAAGTGGAGCTTCCAAGAATTTTTTCTGCGCGGTCCCGGTTTTTCTGTCCGAGTGCGATGGCGGCAAGAGGAGCACCGCCTCCACTTGCGAATCCGGCAAAGGCGGAGATGATTGTGATAATCGGAAACGTGACGCCGACACCGGTCAGTGCCAGGGAACCAACATCAGGAATCCGGCCGATATAAATGCGGTCTACAATGTTATATAGTACATTTACAATCTGTGCGAGGACAGAGGGAAGGGCCAGTTCGAGCATCAGTTTCCCGATTTTTTCGGTGCCGAGACGGCCATCTTGCTTGGTCTGCATGAAAAAAACCTCCAGTTTTTTTGTTGATGAAACGTATATTTTTCTGCGTCCTTTTCGTGGACATTGCTTCTATTATAGCTTTTTAAGGGCAATCCTGCAAGAAAAAAACGAAAAACTTTGCAATCCGTTGTGAAAGTCTACAGGCTTTTCCCGGAAACGCAAAACAGGGTGTACGGAAGAAAAAAAATATGGTACGCTATAGGACGAAGCGAAAGTGATTTCGTGAAAAACTTTTAGAAAGTAGTGGGAATAGATGGAGGAAAATCATATGCGAAATCTGTTAGTAGCGCAGTCTGGCGGACCGACCGCGGCGATCAATGCAACGGTGGCAGGAGTTGTTTCCTGTGCTGTACTGTCCGGAAAAGTAGATCATATTTATGGTGCGGTAAATGGAATTGAAGGCGTGCTTGCAGAAAAATTTCTTGATCTTGGAAAAAAACTGGATTCAGCAGAAAAAATCTCTCTTCTGATGCAGACCCCGGCAGCAGCGCTTGGCTCCTGTCGTTATAAACTGGGCGATCCGGAAGAAAACAAGGAGGATTTTGAAGAAATACTTCAAATTTTTCGCAGACATGAGATCCGTTATTTTATTTATATCGGCGGAAATGATTCGATGGATACCGTAGACAAGATGTCAAAGTACTGCAAAGAAAACGGTGTGGACGATGTGTTTGTTGTCGGGGCGCCAAAGACGATTGACAATGATCTTGTCGAAACGGATCACTGCCCGGGCTTTGGATCTGCGGCAAAATATCTGGCAGCAACCTTTGCAGAGCTGGAGAGAGACTGCCATGTATATGAAAAGAAGGCTGTGACCATCGTGGAGGTCATGGGAAGAAACGCAGGATGGCTGACGGCAGCGTCTGCACTGTCCCGTGTCAACGGCGGAGAAGGGCCGAGCCTGATCTATCTTTGCGAGCCGGTCTTTGACACCGAACAGTTTTTAAAGGATGTGCAGGAAAAACTGGAACAGAAGGACAGTGTTCTGGTTGCAATCAGCGAGGGCATCCATGACAGCGAGGGCCGCTATGTTTCTGAGCAGGTGCAGAGCGATGCACAGGATCAGTTTGGGCACAGCTACATTGCAGGTTCTGCAAAAGTACTCGAAGAGCTGGTGCGTGACCGTATCGGCTGTAAGGTAAGATCGATTGAACTGAACCTGATGCAGCGGTGCGCGGCTCATCTTGCGAGTGCGACTGATCTTGAGGAGTCCCGTATGCTCGGCATGAAAGCCTGCCAGTGTGCACTGGAAAAACAGGGAGGACAGATGGCATCGATCCGAAGAATCTCCGCGGATCCTTACCGCGTGGAGTATACCTCCGTTCCGGTATCGGAAGTGGCAAATAAAGAAAAGAAAGTGCCGCTTTCCTGGATTACAGAAGATGGTCATGATGTGACCGAGGAGATGATGGCGTATCTTCGTCCGCTGATTCTTGGCGAACCGGCGATGCAGTATGAGAATGGAATTCCGGTTCACATTGAACTATATTAAACCGAAGGAAAAACGTGTAAGAAAAGCCGCCGCCGGGCGGCTTTTTTGTACGATGCGGAAAGAAAACAGGACTTTTTGAAAAAGGAAAGGCCGGGAAAAATCAAGTTTGACCTTCCATTTATAATAGGAAAAATCTGAAATTTTTCTGTCTATTTTCTGTCAAAAAGGTGAGAAAAAGTATTGAAAAAAAACGAAAAAACAGATATGATAGACTTGTATAAAATTTGTTTAAAATTTTATAATGAAAATAGAAAGATGGAGGTTTGAAGAATGAGTAACACAGCACAAAGTTTAGCGAGCACAAGAATCGCCTCTTTGCTGGATGAAAACAGCTTTGTGGAAATCGGCGGACAGGTTACTGCCAGAAGCACAGATTTCAACATGGCCGGCATGGAGACACCATCCGATGGTGTAATTACTGGTTACGGTGTGATCAACGGCAGCCTGGTATACGTATACAGCCAGGATGCGTCTGTGATGGGCGGTACCATCGGCGAAATGCATGCAAAAAAAATCGCGAGACTGTATGAGTTTGCACAGAAAACAGGTGCTCCGGTCATCGGACTGGTAGACTGTGCCGGTATGCGTCTGCAGGAGGCAACTGATGCTCTGAACGGTTTCGGCGAAATCTATATGGCGCAGGCAATGGCATCCGGCGTGATTCCACAGATCACAGCAGTATTTGGTACCTGCGGCGGCGGTATGGCACTCATCCCGGCTATGACAGACTTCACGTTCATGGAGTCTAAAAACGGAAAACTTTTCGTAAACTCCCCGAACGCACTGGACGGAAACCACGTATCCAAATGTGATACCGCATCCGCAGATTTCCAGGGCGAAGAAGCAGGTCTTGTTGACTTTGCTGGAACCGAGGAAGAAATCCTCGGACAGATCAGAAACCTGGTATCTATGCTTCCGGCAAACAACGAGGACGAAGCATACACCGAGTGCGAGGATGATCTGAACCGTGCATGTGCAGACCTTGCAAACTGCGCAGGCGATACCGGAATCCTTCTTTCCCAGCTCAGCGACAACGGCATCTATTTTGAGACCAAAGCCGCTTACGGAAAAGATGTTGTAACCGCATTCATCCAGTTAAACGGAGCAACCGTAGGAGCAGTTGCAAACCGCTCTGAAATCTACGGCGAGGACGGAACTGTAAAAGAGAAAATGGATGGAACCTTAAGCGCAAGAGGAGCCAAAAAAGCAGCAGATTTCGTAAACTTCTGCGATGCTTTCTGCATCCCGGTACTTACCATCACAAACGTAACCGGATTCAAGGCAACCAAATGCTCTGAGAGAACCATGGCTAAGAACGCAGCAGCCCTGACCGCAGCTTTCGCAAACGCAACCGTTCCGAAAGTAAACGTTGTTGTCGGCAAAGCATACGGAAGCGCATACGTTGTCATGAACAGCAAATCCATCGGAGCAGACATGGTATTTGCATGGCCGAACGCAGAAATCGGAATGATGGATGCAAAATCTGCAGCAAAGATCATGTACGAAGGATCTGACGCTGCTACCATCAACGAGAAAGCAGCTGAATATGCAACCCTTCAGAACAATGTAACTTCCGCAGCCAGAAGAGGCTATGTGGACACCATCATCGAGCCGGAAGACACCAGAAAATATGTTATCGGCGCATTCGAGATGCTGTATACCAAGAGAGAAGACAGACCGGACAGAAAACACGGAACAGTCTAAGGAAGGTGGCATACGATGAGAAAGAACTGGAAAAAATTAGTAAGTCTCGTCCTTACCGCAGCCTGCACCATGGTTGTGACCGTAGCTCCTGTTTTTGCGGATGCGGCATCTACACCGGCTTATTCACCGGTTGAGGCATCTACGGTAGATTCTCTGCTCTCCTCCAGTGTTCAGTGGGTAGGACAGAGCCTGATGACCTACAGCGATGACGATCTTGCCAATATGGAAGCTTCCGACCAGCAGTTCTATGCAAGAGCAGCTGAGGCATGGGAAGAGGCAAAGGCTGACCTCGGAGAGGTAAAAAGCCTGGAAGACGGTACTCTCGAAGTAGACGGAGATTTTGTAACCTGCACAATTCCGGGTGAATTTGAAAAAAATCCTGGTATTGTCCGCGTATTCTGGAACATCAGCACCGGAACACCAGTTCCGACCGACCTCACCATCACCGTTGAGGAGTCAAAGGGCGTTCTGATCGGCCAGGCCGGCATGAACACCATCATCGGAATCGGTACCGTATTTGTTATGCTGATTTTCCTGATTTTCGTTATTTCTTCGTTTGATTACATTTTGGGAGACAAGAAGAAGAAAAAAGCACCGGCAGCACCTGTACAGGAAGCACCGAAGGCTGTCGCAGCACCGGTTGTTGAAGAGACAGCACCGCAAGCAGACGATATGGAGCTGCAGGCTGTTATTACAGCTGCAATCGCCATGTATGAAGAAGATATGGCTTCTGCATCCGGAGATGCTTATGTTGCACGTCCGATCCGCAGAAAAGGCAAAAGAGCTTAAGGAGGAAATTTTCAATGAAAAACTACACCATTACCGTAAACGGAAATGTATATAACGTAACTGTAGAAGAAGGAACCACAGCAGGCGCAGCTCCAGTTGTCAGCGCAACAAAAGCAGCTCCGGCACCAAAAGCAGCACCGGCAGCACCGAAAGCAGCAGCTCCGGCAGGCGCAGCAGGCAGCGTAGAGGTTACTGCTTCTGTACCTGGTAAAATCTGCAAAATCGAAGCAGCAGCAGGCACCGCTGTAAAAGCAGGAGATGCTGTTCTTGTACTGGAAGCCATGAAGATGGAAATCCCGGTTGTAGCACCGCAGGATGGCACAGTAGCAACCATCAATGTAGCAGTAGGCGATGCAGTAGAATCCGGTGACGTTCTTGCAACCATGAACTAATGCCCGTTGTAAGAAAAAACCGGAGGTGAAAAAATGATTACTGAAACTTTAAACAACCTGCTTCACCAGACGGCGTTTTTTAATCTGGACTGGGGCAATTACGTTATGATCGCAGTGGCTTGCTTCTTCTTGTATCTTGCGATTAAGCATGAATTTGAGCCGTTGCTTCTTGTACCGATCGCATTCGGTATGCTGCTTGTAAACATTTACCCGGACATCATGGCTGAGCCTTATACCGACGTACAGGGTCTTGAGCATGCGGGCGGTCTGTTCTACTATTTCTTTACTCTGGACGAGTGGAGTATCCTCCCATCCCTGATCTTCATGGGTGTAGGTGCGATGACAGACTTCGGTCCGCTGATTGCAAACCCGATCAGCTTCATCATGGGAGCTGCAGCACAGCTTGGTATCTATCTGGCGTACTTTTTCGCTATTTTCATGGGATTCAATGGAAGAGAGGCAGCAGCTATCTCCATCATCGGCGGTGCCGACGGCCCGACTTCTATCTTCCTTCTGAACAAGCTCGGACAGCAGCACCTGATGGGACCGATCGCAGTAGCAGCATATTCCTATATGTCACTTGTGCCGATCATCCAGCCGCCGGTCATGAAGCTTCTGACTACAGAAAAAGAGCGTAAAATCAAAATGGAGCAGCTTCGCTCCGTATCCAAACTTGAGAAGATTCTGTTCCCGATTGTCATTACAATCGTTGTCTGCATGATTCTTCCGTCTACCGCTCCGCTGGTAGGTATGCTGATGCTTGGTAACCTGTTCCGCGAGTGCGGCGTTGTAAAACAGCTTCAGGAGACAGCTTCCAACGCCATGATGTACATCGTTGTTATCCTTCTTGGTACTTCCGTTGGTGCATCCACAAGTGCGGAGGCATTCTTAAATGTCAGCACTTTAAAGATCGTTGCACTGGGTCTGATCGCATTCGTATTTGGTACTGCAGGCGGTGTCCTGTTAGGAAAAATACTGTGCAAGGCAACACATGGAAGAATCAACCCGTTGATTGGTTCTGCAGGTGTATCTGCGGTTCCGATGGCAGCCCGTGTATCCCAGAAGGTTGGCGCTGAGGCAGATCCGACGAACTTCCTGCTGATGCATGCGATGGGACCGAACGTAGCCGGTGTTATCGGTACAGCAGTAGCGGCCGGTACCTTCATGGCGATCTTTGGTGTATAACTTCTTAAGACAAACAAAAGTGAAAAACACTTCATTTAGGAGGATAGAAATGGCAGTAGAAAAGAAACCTGTCAAGATTATGGAAACTGTTCTGCGTGATGCACATCAGTCCCTGATCGCGACAAGAATGACAACAGAACAGATGCTTCCGATCATTGATAAAATGGATAAAATCGGATATCACGCAGTAGAGTGCTGGGGTGGCGCAACCTTTGATGCTTCCTTACGTTTCCTGCATGAAGATCCATGGATGAGACTGAGAAAACTTCGTGACGGATTTAAAAACACGAAACTGCAGATGCTGTTCCGCGGACAGAATATCCTGGGATATCGTCCGTACGCAGACGACGTAGTAGAGTATTTCGTACAGAAATCCATCGCAAACGGAATCGACATCATCCGTATTTTTGACTGTATGAACGATCTGCGCAACCTGCAGACCGCTGTCAGCGCAGCAAACAAAGAAAAAGGCCACGCACAGGTAGCACTTTCCTATACTTTAGGAGATGCTTACACCCTGGATTACTGGACCACCATGGCAAAGAGAATCGAAGAGATGGGTGCAGATTCCATCTGTATTAAAGATATGGCAGGCCTGCTCGTTCCGTACAAGGCAACTGAGCTGGTAACCGCGCTGAAAGAAGCAACCGATCTTCCGATTCAGCTGCACACCCACTATACTTCCGGTGTTGCATCCATGACGTACCTGAAAGCAGTAGAGGCTGGTGTTGATATCATCGATACCGCAATGTCTCCATTCGCTATGGGTACTTCACAGCCGGCAACTGAGGTTATGGTTGAAACCTTCAAAGGCACTCCATACGATACTGGTCTGGATCAGAACAAACTGGCTGAGATCGCAGATTACTTCCGTCCGATGAGAGACGAAGCGCTCGATACAGGCCTCTTAAATCCGAAAAACCTTGGCGTAAATATCAAGACTCTTCTGTATCAGGTACCGGGCGGTATGCTCTCCAACCTGACAAGCCAGTTAAAAGAGCAGCACGCAGAGGACAAATACTACGATGTACTCGAAGAAGTACCGCGCGTAAGAAAAGACCTCGGCGAGTGCCCGCTGGTTACTCCGTCTTCCCAGATCGTTGGTACCCAGGCTGTATTCAATGTCCTGATGGGCGAGCGTTACAAGATGGTAACGAAAGAGACAAAAGACGTTCTTGCCGGAAAATACGGTGCAACTGTAAAACCGTTCAATCCGGAAGTACAGAAGAAATGCATCGGCGATACCGAGCCGATCACCTGCCGCTACGCAGACCTGCTTGAGCCGGAGCTTCCGAAACTGGAGAAAGAGATCGAGCAGTGGAAACAGCAGGATGAGGATGTATTAACCTACGCTCTGTTCCCGCAGGTAGCTGTAGACTTCTTCAAATATCGTGAAGCGCAGCAGACAAAAGTAGATCCGGCAGCCGCTGACAAAAAAGACGGCGCATATCCGGTCTAAATAAAATCTGAGTAAAAAAATCAGCCGGTGTTCTGTGTTCCCTGTAAAAAGGGAATGCAGAACACCGGCTTTCCTTTTCAGCTTTTCAGCCATTGCGTCAGTAATTTATTCGTGTTATAATTCAAAAGATCGAGGTGTGTCCGAAAAAGAATCAGGATGCCCCCAAAAGAAAAAATGTGGATGCCGAACGGCATTTGCAGATCGGAAAAACAAATCAGGAAGAAAATAACATGAAAAAAGAAAAAGAACAGTCTTCTTCAGAAGAGCAGAAGGCAGCGAACGAGAATCTCCTCATTCGTCTGAATCAAAATTACGGAAAGTTGAGCAAAGGACAGAAGAGGCTGGCAGATTTTATTACGGCACATTATGACCAGGCCGTATCGATGACGGCAGCGCGCCTGGGACAGCAGGTCGGCGTCAGCGAATCGACAACGGTTCGCTTTGCGATGCAGCTTGGCTACGCGGGATATCCGGAGTTCCAGCGCGCACTGGAGGAGATGGTGATGAATCGTCTGAATTCAGTGCAGCGGATGCAGTTTACGTATGGCCGCGTGCCGCAGGGAGAAATTCTGGAGACCGTCCTGCAGTCGGATATTGAAAAAATCAAGATGACGCTGGAAGAAGTGGACCGGAGCGCCTTTGAGCGCGCTGCGGATACGATTCTTTCTGCGCGGACAATTTACATTGTCGGCATTCGGAGCTGCGCGCCGCTTGCGAGCTTTCTGGCGTTCTATTTCCATATGATTTTCCCGGATGTGCGCCAGGTACAGACAAACAGTTCCAGCGAGATTTTCGAGCAGATGATCCGCATCACGGAGGATGATGTGGTGATCGGCATCAGCTTCCCGCGGTATTCGATGCGTACGATGAAGGCACTGGAATTTGCGAACAGTCGCAAAGCGAAGGTGATTACGATCACAGACAGTGTGCATTCACCGATGAATGTTTATGCAGCCTGTACGCTGATTGCCAAGAGCGATATGGCATCGATCGTTGATTCTCTGGTGGCCCCTTTGAGTGTAATCAATGCGCTTGTCGTGGCGCTCTGCATGAAACGCCAGGCGGATGTGAAAAAGACACTTGAGAGCATGGAAAAACTGTGGGATGAGTACCAGGTTTACAGCAACGATGAAATCAACGGGCTGGACGATGCACGTCCCATGGGCGGAAAAAAGGCAGCTCTGCCGGTAAAGGAGAAAGCATGAGAAAAGCAGCAGTAATCGGCGGAGGCGCCGCCGGAATGATGACCGCCGTGCTTGCCGCCGGCGAAAAGACAGAGATTCATCTCTATGAAAAAAATGAAAAGCTGGGAAAGAAGCTGTTTATCACAGGAAAGGGCCGCTGCAATGTGACAAACGACTGCCCGACAGAAGAGTTCTTCACGAATGTGGTGACAAACCCGAAATTTCTGTACAGCTCCGCCTACAGCTTTGACAGCGCCCAGGTGCAGGAGTTTTTCGAAGCGGCAGGTGTCCGCTTAAAAGTGGAGCGCGGAAACCGTGTCTTCCCGGAGTCAGATCACTCCTCGGATATTATCCGCGCGCTGGAGACGGAACTGAAACGGAAAAATGTGCAGGTGCATAAGAATACAAAAGTAAAAGAGCTTCTTTTCGAAGGAGACCGCGTGAAAGGAATCCGCCTGGAAAACGGGAAAGAGCTTTTTTACAATGATGTCGTTGTCGCAACCGGCGGTATGTCGTACCAGACGACGGGGTCGGATGGAGACGGCTACCGTTTCGCAGAAAAGGCAGGACTTGCCGTCACTCCGCTCCGCCCGGCGCTGGTGCCGCTGGAAACAGAGGAAGCGTACATCCGTGAGCTGCAGGGACTCTCCCTGAAAAATGTGACGATGACGATTAAAAACGGCAAAAAGACGCTGTTCGATGGATTCGGCGAGATGCTGTTTACACATTTCGGAATTTCCGGCCCGCTGGGGCTTTCTGCGAGCTCCTACATCGGAAAAGCACTGGAACAGCAGCCGCTGAAAGGATATCTGAACCTGAAGCCGGCACTCACGGAAGAACAGCTGGATGCGCGGATCCTGCGTGAATTTGAGGAAAACCGGAACAAACAGTTCCGCAACGTGATCAACAGTCTGTTCCCGGCGAAACTGCTTCCGGTGATGCTCTCTCTTGGCGGGATCGACCCGTACAAACAGGTCAATGCCGTATCGAAAGCGGAGCGTCAGCACTTTGAAGAGCTGATCACGCATTTCCCGTTTACAGTAACCGGAACACGGGGTTTCCGTGAAGCAATTATCACACAGGGTGGTGTTTCCGTGAAAGAGATCCGTCCGGGCACGATGGAGGCAAAGAAAAAAGAAGGTCTGTACTTCGTAGGAGAAGTGCTCGATCTCGATGCACTGACCGGCGGCTTCAATCTGCAGATTGCCTGGGCAAGTGCCCACGCTGCAGCCGAAGAGATCCGGGCAAAGGAAGAACAGGAATAAAATATGGATCACAGATTTTAGAATTTTCAGGAGGAAGAGAGAAGATGAGATTTAATCTTGCAATTGACGGACCGGCAGGCGCTGGCAAAAGTACAATCGCAAAACGTGTGGCAAAGGAGCTTTCGTTTGTCTACGTTGATACAGGAGCAATGTACCGTGCCATGGGCATCTATTTTTCAGATCTTGGCATTGCACCGGAAGAGCAGGAAAAAATTGAGGCAGCCTGCAAAGATGTGAAAATTTCCATTTCCTACGAAAACGGAGAGCAGCAGGTTTATTTAAACGGCGTCAATGTCACCGGAAGACTGCGCACCGAGGAGGCTGGAAAGATGGCATCCGCGACAAGCGCCTATCTGGAAGTACGGAAAAAACTCGTGGAGCTGCAGCAGGAGATGGCGGAGAATACGGATCTTGTGATGGACGGCCGCGATATCGGAACTGCCGTTCTGCCGAACGCACCGTTGAAAGTCTATCTGACAGCAAGTGCCCATGTCCGCGCACTGCGCCGCTGGAAAGAGCTGACCGAAAAGGGACAGACAGCCGATCTTGCGAAAATCGAGGAAGATATCAATGAGCGTGATTATCAGGACATGCACAGAGAGCATTCCCCGCTGGTACAGGCAGAAGACGCCGTACTCGTTGACAGCTCTGAAATGACGATCGATGAGGTTGTGGAAAAGATCTTAAGCCTTGCCCGCGAGCGTATGTAAACGCGGCAGAGAAAAGAGGAGAAGAAAAACAGATGGAAGTAACTGTTGCAAAAAGTGCAGGCTTCTGCTTCGGCGTCAAACGGGCGGTCGATACGGTATACCGTGAAATTGAGAGCGGTGAAAAGCCGGTCTACACCTTCGGGCCGATTATTCACAACGAACAGGTTGTGGAGGATCTCGAAAACCGCGGCGTGCAGGTGATCCATTCGGAAGATGAACTAGAGGGGCTTTCTGGCGGAACCGTTGTGATCAGGTCGCATGGCGTGTCGCGGGATGTCTGTGAAAAGATCGAAGCGCGCGGCATGAAGATTGTAGATGCGACGTGCCCGTTTGTCAAGAAGATCCACCGGATTGTGGACGAGGAGGGCAGAAAAGGCCGCCACGTCGTCATCATCGGAAGCGCGGATCATCCGGAGGTACAGGGCATCATGGGATGGGCGAGCGGCCCGGTTACCGTGATGCATACCGCCGAAGAAGCGGAAAGTTTTGTGCCCGAAAATGGAAAACCAATATCTATTGTGGCACAGACGACATTTAATTACAACAAATTTAAAGATTTAGTTGAAATTTTTTTGAAAAAGAGTTATGATAGTACTGTTTTAAAGACTATCTGCAACGCTACCGAGGAAAGACAGACGGAAGCGAGAGCAATTGCCAGGAAGGTTGATGCCATGTTTGTCGTGGGAGGCAGACATAGTTCAAACACGCAAAAGCTGTATGAGATATGTAAAGAAGAATGTAAAAATACTTACTTTATAGAGACACTCGTTGATTTGGAATCTAAGCCTTTTCAATCATTTGGTCGCGTAGGTATTACAGCTGGGGCATCCACCCCGAATAAAATAATTGAGGAGGTTCAAAAAATGTCAGAAATGAGTTTTGAACAAATGCTGGATGAATCATTTAAAACAATCAGAAACGGAGAAGTCGTTGAGGGTACTGTAATCGATGTCAAAGACGATCAGATTATCCTGAATATCGGATACAAAGCCGATGGTATTCTTACCAAAAACGAATATTCCAACGATTCTTCCATCGATCTTCACACCGTTGCACAGCCAGGTGACAAAATGGAAGTCAAAGTTCTGAAAGTAAATGATGGAGAGGGACAGGTCCTTCTTACTTACAAGAGACTTGCTGCTGAAAAAGGCAACAAGAGACTCGAGGAAGCATTCGAGAATCATGAAGTTCTGAAAGCAAAAGTAACACAGGTACTGAACGGAGGATTATCCGTAGTTGTTGAGGAGACCAGAGTATTCATTCCGGCCAGCCTTGTATCTGATGTATATGAAAAAGATCTGTCTAAATATGCAGATCAGGAAATTGAATTCGTTATTACCGAGTTCAACCCGAGAAGAAGACGCATCATCGGTGACCGCAAACAGCTCATCGTTGCTGAGAAGAAGAAACTGCAGGAAGAACTGTTCGCACGCATTGCAGTTGGCGATGTTGTAGAGGGAACTGTTAAGAATGTTACCGATTTCGGCGCATTCATCGATCTGGGCGGAGCTGACGGACTGCTTCACATCTCTGAGATGTCCTGGGGCCGCGTAGAGAACCCGAAAAAAGTATTCAAAGTTGGTGAGACTGTAAAAGTTCTGATCAAAGACATCAACGGCGACAAGATCGCTCTTTCCTTAAAATTCCCGGAAGAGAATCCGTGGCTGAACGCTGCTGACAAATACGCTGTAGGCAACGTAGTAGAAGGCTGTGTTGCCCGTATGACTGACTTTGGTGCATTCGTTGAGCTTGAGCCGGGCGTAGATGCTCTGCTTCATGTTTCCCAGATCTCCAGAGAGCACGTTGAGAAACCGTCTGATGCACTGAAAATCGGACAGGAAATCACTGCAAAAGTAGTTGATTTCAACGAGGAAGACAAAAAAATCTCTCTGAGCATGAAGGCTCTGGAAAACGAAGAGCCAGTAGAAGAGTAAGAATAATTTAACTTGCAGGTGCTGCAGTTGGATGATTAGAATGCCGTAGACAACCGGGTTTCCTGAACAGACAGGAAACCTGTTGCCTGCGGTATTTTCTTATCATCCTGTTTTTGGCACCAGAAAAGAAAAAGGGGATGAAAGTTTATGTGGGAGACGAAGATTCTGGGTGTGGATCTGTACCACGTTCTAGCATGGTTCTGGCTGTACAGCTTCTGCGGATGGATCTGGGAGAGTTCCTATGTATCGATCCGGCAGAAAAAACTGGTCAACCGCGGTTTTGTCAATGGTCCGCTGCTGACACTGTACGGCACCGGCGCTGTTATGGTATACTTGATCCTGCGCCCGTTTGAAGCGAACGTCTGGGCACTGTATTTCGGAGGTGTCATTGTAGCGACGGTTCTGGAATATGTAACCGGCGTGCTGATGGAGACCATTTTTCATGCGCACTGGTGGGACTACAGCAATCAGAAGTTTAATTTTCAGGGAAAGATCTGCCTCAGCAGTTCGATTGCCTGGGGATTCTTTACACTGGGGCTGTTCTATATTCTGCAGCCGATTGCCGTGAAAGTAGTGAATCTTGTTTCGGATACTACAGGAGAGATCATTGTTTCCGTTGTTACCGTCTGCTATCTGGTAGATTTTGGATTTTCCGCAGCCGCAGCATTCCAGCTGGGACAGAAGATGCGCAGTCTGGAGAAAACGTGGGGAGAATTTATGAAATATCTGCAGAAATCCCGCTTTAACCAGCTTGCCGAGGAGATGAATGCGAAAGTACAGCAGTATCGTGCAGAGTATTCCAGAGATAAGATGAAAGAATATCTGGCCGAGAAACGCCAGACACTGTCTGAGGCAATGGAGCAGATGCAGAAGCTGGAGAAGGAGCGGAAAGAAGCCGAGGGAAGAAGAAATCCGCTTTCCGAGTCGAAGAACCGCCTGATGGAGTTCGGAGCAGAGCAGAAGGAACGCCTGACCGAGTTCGGAGCAGAGCAGAAAGAACGGTTTGCGGCACTTGGATTTGATGTGCGCAGCGATAAGATGCCGGATCTTAAAGAGCTGCTGGAGCGCTTTGACCAGATGACAAAACCGCAGCTTCCGACCAACTGGCTGATGCGCCTGACAACGAAACGTTATCTGCGCGCCTATCCGCATCTGCAGGGAACGCATCATGCTTCTCTGAAAAAGGAAGAAAAAAAGGTAGAAGAGAAAGAAGAGAAAAAATAAAGGACTGCTTGGAAAGGACAGTCCCGGAAAAACGGCCGTGCATGCAAAAACGTGTACGGCTGTTTTATTTTCTGGTTTTGCTATCGTCTTTGAAAAAGAGCTGAAGCTCGGAACAGAGATACTCTTTCAGGAGATCTTCCTGCGAAAGAAAGGCATCGGACCACTCAAAATAGTAAGGGCGGCTTTTGAAATCCTCGCGGAAGGCCGGGGTGAAAAACTCTTTCTGCTGCGGAAGAAATGTACCGGTCCGCCGCTGATAGCAGTTGGCAGCCTTTGCTTTCTGACGGTGTTCCGGATCGACAAACGCGCCAACGCTCTTGTGAACAGCCTGATCCTCCAGCGGAAGATAATAGTAATTCTTATAGTCCGGGAAGAAATATTTCAGCTCCGCCGTATGCGTCTGCAGGGAGAGAGAAACCCGTGAACCAAAGGCTGTAAGAGAACCATCCGCGCAGACACGGGAGAGGAAAACCGGAACTTCCCGCTCGGGCTGCAGTGAAACTTCCAGTGTCTGTCCGGTAAAACGACACGACTGGACAGAAAAATCGCCGTGAAACAGGGCAGGAAGCGCGAGCAGTTCCAGAACAGAACCCATGCCGAGGACATCCTCATAATTGTGAAGGAAAAGCAGTTCCAGTTTCTTTTCATCCAGTGTCTGAAGATAGTCGTGGTAAACAGAAATCAACTGTTTTCCGTTAAGTTGATCCTTCCGTGGGAATGAGAGATACTGTTCCACATTTTTCTGTTTCATTGAAGAAAGTCCCAGGATTGACTGAAACGGGCGGAGTGCCTGATAAAGATCCAGGGATGCGATTGACGAAAGCGGATCTTCCATCTGATAAAACAGTGCTTTGTGTGTGAGGTAAGGAAGATCAAATGTCGTTCCATTAAAATGCACCAGCTGCTTCACGTCGGAAAGAAACGTGAAAAAAGAGACAAGCATCTCTTTTTCTTCGGTCGGTCGATCAAGAAACCACTGGCGCAGTGTGAAAGCATCCGCGGCCGGGTCAAAGAACAGCGCACCAATCAGATAGAGATGCGAGGTACGCCAGGAAAGGCCGGTCGTCTCAATATCGAAAAAGACATCGCCGTTTCTCAGATACATCTGAAGATTGGCAGAGAGAGCAGCGGGGGTAGAATCTATGATCTGCATAAGGTTTTTTGTCTCCTTTGAAAAACTTTTTTGAATCTAAAGATATTATAAGACGAAAAAATCTGACATGCAAGAAAGACAGCGACTAATCGTTGCGTGATGAGAAAAGTTCTGCTATAATAGAATGTGCGTTCGCTTTCGAAAAAAGAAAACGGCGCTTTGGAGGAAAAACATGATTGCATTTATCAAAGGAACTGTAGATTCTCTTTCGGAAGGAAAAATGATTCTCGAAAGCCATGGAATCGGCTATGAGCTGAATATTCCAGCGAGTATGTTCGACGCAGGCATCCGGGAGGGAGAAGAGTTAAAGATATATACCCATATGAGTGTGCGGGAAGACGGAATTTCCCTATTCGGCTTTCTGTCCCGTGAAGATCTTGAAATATACCGTATGCTGATCGGCGTAAGCGGCATCGGACCAAAAGCGGCGCTTGCGGTGCTGTCCACGCTTACTGCAGACAATCTGCGCTTTGCCGTCCTCTCGGAAGATGTCCAGGCGATTGCCAAAACACCGGGCATCGGAAAGAAGACCGCGCAGAAGCTGATTCTGGAATTAAAAGACAAATTCGACCTGCAGGAAGCGTTCGAGCAGAAGCTGGCAGGAAATCAGGCGGCTGCGGCGGTACGGCAGACAGGCGAACCGGATGCCTTCCAGGATGCGGTACAGGCGCTGACTGCGCTTGGCTACTCCGGAACGGAAGCACTGCAGGCAGTAAAGAAAGTCGAAATCACCGAAGGCATGGACAGCGAGGCTGTGCTGAAAGCGGCATTGAAGCATATGTTTTAGCAGATGGTCCTAAATTGTGGAAGAAGGAAACCTTATAACGATGGAAAGAAGAATTATCACAACTGACGTTCTCGAGGAGGACGTGAAAATCGAAGGTTCGCTCCGTCCCCAGCACCTGGACGACTACATCGGACAGGAAAAGACGAAAAAGAACCTGAAAGTATATATTGAAGCAGCAAAACAGCGAAGTGATGTTCTCGATCATGTGCTGTTTTACGGCCCTCCGGGACTTGGAAAAACAACGCTGGCGGGCATCATTGCAAATGAGATGGGAACCCATATGAAGGTAACGAGCGGCCCGGCGATCGAAAAACCGGGTGAGATGGCAGCGATCCTCAACAATCTGCAGGAGGGCGACGTCCTGTTTGTTGATGAGATCCACCGCCTGAACCGCCAGGTCGAGGAGGTTCTTTACCCAGCGATGGAGGATTTTGCGATTGATATCATGATCGGAAAAGGCTCTTCGGCGCGCTCGATCCGCCTGGATCTGCCGAAGTTTACGCTGGTCGGCGCAACAACGCGTGCAGGTCTTTTGACTGCCCCGCTCCGCGACCGGTTCGGTGTCATCCACCATCTGGAATTTTACACGGAGGAAGAATTGGCCAACATTATCCTGCACTCCTCAAAAGTACTGAATGTGGAGGTGGACCCGCAGGGAGCGCTTGAGATGGCGCGCCGTTCCAGGGGAACACCGCGTCTGGCAAACCGGATTTTAAAGCGTGTCCGCGACTTTGCCCAGGTGAAATACGATGGAAGAATCACAAAAGAGGTCGCATCATTTGCTCTCGATCTGCTGGAAGTAGACCGTTACGGACTGGATCAGACTGACCGGCTGCTTCTTACCACCATTATGGAAAAGTTCCAGGGCGGTCCGGTGGGACTCGATACCCTGGCAGCATCGATTGGAGAAGATGCCGGCACCATCGAAGATGTCTACGAGCCGTTCCTGATCAAATCCGGATTTATCAACCGCACTCCGCGCGGAAGAGTGGCAACGGAATTTGCCTGGCACCACCTGGGGCTGGAGGCACCGCGTAAGATCGAAGAGTAAAAGCCCTGAATCTTTCATTTTCTGTCGCTTTTTGCAGAAAAAGGTTGTTTTTCTTCCATTTTCGGTATATGATAGGTTATATTAGCCGGAAGTTTGGTCCGGTTAAATTCAGTGGAGGAAAAGCAAAAGAATGGCTGTAAAAAATACAACACAGGTTTTAATAGATGGAAAAATTATCACACTGGGAGGCTATGAGAGCCCGGAATATCTGCAGAAAGTAGCTGCTTATCTGAATCAGAAGATCAGCGAACTTTCCCAGTCAGCCGGATACAACCGCCTGTCGGTGGATACGAAGCACACACTGCTTGCACTGAACATTGCAGACGACTATTTCAAAGCAAAAAGCCAGGTAGATACCCTCGAAGAGGATATGGAAGCCAAAGACCGGGAAACCTACGATATGAAGCACGATCTGATCGCAGCGGAAATCCAGGCCGGCGATCTGAAAAAAGAGCTGGAAGAGAAACGAATCGAGCTGGAACATGTGCGCGGCGAGATGGAAGAACTGCAGCGGCAGCTTGATAAGGCAAATAAGGATCTGGAAGATTTATTAAAAGCGTAAAAGAAGGAAAAACGGGGGATTGCGGAACAGGTAATCGCCCGTTTTTAGGAGATAAAGATGAAGACAGAATTATTAGCACCAGCCGGTTCGATGGAAGCGTTAAAAGCAGCGGTTTCCGCCGGTGCGGATGCCGTCTATCTCGGCGGAGCCGCATTCGGCGCAAGAGCGTATGCAAAAAATCTGGATGAGCAGGAGATTCTCTCAGCCATCGATTACGTCCATCTGCGGAACCGGAAACTGTATCTGACGGTCAACACCCTCTTAAAAGAGGAGGAACTGGAAGAGAAACTGTATCCGTATCTGCGTCCGTACTATGAGCAGGGACTGGATGCCGTGATTGTCCAGGATATGGGCGTTTTAAAGGCGGTCCGCTCCTGGTTCCCGGATCTCGACATTCATGCGAGCACACAGATGACAGTGACAGGATCTGCGGGAGCGCGTTTCCTGGAGAGCCTTGGCGCAACGCGTGTGGTACCGGCCCGTGAGCTTTCGTTTGCGGAGATCCAGAAAATCCACCGGACGACCAACCTTGAAATTGAATGCTTCGTCCACGGGGCGCTCTGCTACTGCTATTCGGGACAGTGCCTTTTTTCCAGCCTGATCGGCGGAAGAAGCGGAAACCGCGGAAGATGCGCGCAGCCGTGCCGTCTGCCGTACGAAGCGTACGATAAAGACAACCACCGCATGGGGGAGCCGGGCGACCGCTATCCGTTAAGCCCGAAGGATATGTGTACGGTAGAACTGCTGCCGGAGATTGTAAAATCCGGGATTATGTCCCTCAAAATCGAAGGCAGAATGAAAAAGCCGGAGTATACAGCGGGCGTTGTCAGCATTTACCGCAAATACCTCGATCTGTACGAGAAAAAGCCGTCCCGTTTCCACGTTCTGCCGGAGGACATGAAAAAGCTGTATGAGCTGTATAACCGTGACGGTTTCAACAAAAGCTATTATACCGTAAGAAACGGACGCGATATGATGGCGCTGAAGAACGAAAAAGAGCAGGAAAATAAAAAGAAACAGCGCAGAAATGAGCAGCTCTTTTATGAGATCCAGAGAGATTATATCGAGACTGAGGCAAAAGAGCCGATTTCCGGCTTTCTGACCCTGTATCCGGGCCAGCCGGCGTTCTTAAGTGCAGAAAGCGGAAAATACAGCGTAACAGCAGAGGCGGGCATGGTAGAACCGGCAAAGAAGCAGCCGCTGACCGAGGAACGTGTAAAAACACAGCTGGAAAAGACAGGCGAGACACCATTCTATTTCAAAGAACTCGATGTCTGTATGGATGACAACTGTTTCGTGCCGATGCAGACGTTAAACGAACTGCGGAGAGGCGTTTCGGACCAGCTGGTGAAAGAGATGACAGAGCCATACCGCAGAAAAGCAGCGGAAAAGCCGGAACAGGAAGCAAAAGCATCTGGAAAACCGGAACAGGAGAGCAGGGCAGAAAAGAAAATGGAGCTGACCGCATCTGCCGAGACGAGAGCCCAGTGGAATGCGCTGCTCGAGATTCCGGAGATTACGACGATCTACGCCGGCATGGGATGCTTCAAACGGGAAAACTTCGAAGAGCAGTCGGAAAAAGGTATCCTGCAGGCGAAAGAACTGGGAAAACAGGTTTATCTGATGCTGCCGCACGTTGTGCGTGAAGGCGATCTGAAGGAATACCGCGACACGTTCCGCTGTCTGAAGGAGATCGGTCTTGGCGGTTTCCTGATCCGCAATCTCGAAAGCTTTTCGTTTTTGAAAGAGATGGGAATGGAAAAGGATATCCGGCTCGATTACAGCGTTTACACGTACAACAGCCGTGCGCAGGCATTCTGGCAGGAGCAGGGCGTGCAGCGTGATACCGTTCCGTATGAGCTGAACGAGCGGGAAATCGGAAAACGTGACAATACGAACAGCGAAATGGTGGTCTACGGCTACCTTCCGATGATGGTTTCCGCCCAGTGTGTCCAGAAGAACCTGAACGGCTGCAATCACAGTTATTCTCTGGTACGCTTAAAAGACCGGATGGGAAAATACTTCCCAGTGAAGAGTTACTGCACCTCGTGCTACAGTGTGATCTACAACAGCCTTCCGCTCGGCCTGGTAAAAGAAGCCGATGAGATCCGGTCCATGCATCCGGCTGCGGTGCGGCTGAATTTTACCATCGAGACACTGGAGGAGACAAAAGAAATCGCCGCTGCGTTTGCTGGAACGTACTGTAAAGGAATCGCAGTTCCGGCCGAACAGGAATATACCAAAGGCCATTTCCGCCGGAAAGTAGAGTAAACGGTGAGAAAAAATAAGGGGAATTTATGGAAAATACCATTGTTCAGTTATCAAAATATGTGATTACCTTCCTCATGATCTGTTTTACCGTGCAGTCGTTTGCTGCACTCAAAGAGCGGGATGAGGATGAGCGCCATTACATTCTGATGCGGCAGATCATCATGATCATTCTGATGAATTTCATCTGTTTCTTCGTGATGTTCCTCCAGGAGGGCGAAGTATCAACGATTCAGATGTTTCTGCTCACGATGGCGTATATCCTGGGCGTACAGATCCTGTACCGCCTGATTTACCGGAAGGCATCGATGATCCTGGTAAACAACATGTGTATGCTGCTCTCGATCAGCATGATTATTCTGACGAGACTGAGCGTGTCAAAGGCGATGTCCCAGTACAAAATTCTGGCGGCATCCACACTGCTCTGCTTCATCATTCCGGTCATTGTCCGAAAGGGCAAGTTCCTGAAAAATCTGACTTGGATTTACGCTGTGCTCGGAATTGCCATGCTTTCCGTCGTTATGGTGCTTGGCTTTACTTCCGGCGGTGCGAAGCTGTCGATCGAAATCCACGGCATTACGTTCCAGCTCTCCGAGATTGCCAAGATCACACTCGTGTTCTTTATGGCAGGCATGCTGCGCGAGGATAATTCCTTTGGAAACGTTGTGAAAGCAACGGTCATTGCGGCAGTTCATGTGCTGATCCTTGTTGCATCCACCGACCTTGGAACTGCGTTCGTCTTCTTTATGGCGTACGTGGTTGTAATCTATGTGGCAACGAGAAAAGCCAGATATCCGCTTTTGGGACTTGCGGGAATGAGTGCCGCCTGCGTTGTGGCATATTTCCTGTTTTCCCATGTACGGAACCGTGTGGCACTCTGGCAGGATCCGATCGGAAACTGGGATATCAGCAGCCAGTTAGCACAGGGCCTCTTCGGCATGTGCTCCGGCGGATGGTTCGGAACCGGCCTTTTCGAGGGACGGCCTGACATTATCCCGGTTGCAACGAAAGACTTTATTTTCTGTGCGATCTGTGAGGAGATGGGCATTATCTTCGGAATCTGCCTGATTCTGCTGTGCATGTCCACATTCCTTCTGATTATCAATATTTCCATGAAGATGAGCAAACGGTTCTACAAACTGATTGCCATGGGTCTTGGAACGGAATATGCGACACAGGTGTTCCTCACCATCGGAGGAACCATTAAATTTATTCCTATGACAGGTATCACGCTGCCGCTGGTCAGCTATGGAGGAAGCTCTATGTTCTCCACGGTGCTGATGCTGTCGATCATTCAGGGATTGTACATCTTAAGGGAAGACGAAGGTGAGGAGCTTGAGAAAAGACGAAACAAGAAGAAACGAAACCAGCAGAAAAACGACCCAGGCGCCAAGAAAAAACGACGCCCGGACGAAGAGACCGAAAGACGAAAGAAGAGCGGCAGCCGGAACGATGGACAGGGAACCCGCCAGAAGTACCGCGAGCAGCCGGATGAATTCGAACGGCGGATCGAAGAGCAGACCGAGAACAGCCTCCACTGGTAAGGCGGCAAACAACGGCGCAGGGCCGTATCTGATCGTTTCGTTCCTGTTCGTGGCCATGTTTCTTGGGCTGATCGCGTATCTCGTTTACTTTAATGTCGTGCGGAAAGAAGAATTTCTGAATAGTTCTTACAATACGAGACAGAATAACTATGCAGAGCGCGTGATCCGCGGAACAATCTATTCTGCGGACGGCCAGGAACTGGCAAAGACGACGACAGATGAAAACGGGGATGAGGTAAGAACGTATCCGTTCGGCAGCCTGTTTGCGCAGGTGGTTGGCTACACGGGAAAAGGAAACAGCGGCCTCGAATCTTCCTACAACTATATGCTGATGGAGTCCCATACAAGTAAGTTAAAGCAGGTAAAGAATGAATTCAGCGATGCGAAGAACCCGGGAGACAGTCTCTATACAACGCTGAATACAACACTCCAGCAGGCCGCGGCCGATGCACTGGACGGATACCGCGGTGCAGTTGTCGTGCTGGAGGCAAAAACGGGCCGTGTACTTGCCAATGTGAGCAATCCGGTTTTTAATCCTAATACGATTGATGAGGACTGGGAGGCACTGAACGCAGACGATGAGAGCGGCGTGTTTCTGAACCGCGGTCTGCAGGGAAGATATCCGCCGGGATCTACGTTCAAGATTGTTACTTCGCTTGCGTATCTCCGTCAGAACGGCACACTGGACGGTTTTTCGTTCGACTGTGACGGTGAGCTGACAGCAGGAAACTATACGATTCACTGCTCCGGCGGTGAAGTGCATGGACCGGAAGATTTTGCAGGTGCGTTTGCACATTCGTGCAACTCTGCCTTTGCACAGATTGGCCTTGGGCTGGATAAAGATGCCTTCCGCTCGCTGGCGGATTCCTTGTATCTGAACAGCCGTCTGGATCTGGAGCTTCCGACCAGCAAAAGTTCTTTCGACCTTGATTCGACAACGGCGGATGCTCTTGTGATGCAGACCTCCATTGGCCAGGGCGATACGCTGGTAACACCGATGGAGATGGCACTGATCGCCTCCGCGGTTGCAAATGACGGAGAAATGATCAAACCGCGTTATGTGGACAACATTGTGTCTGCGGACGGACAGGCAGTCAAAACCTTTTACAAAGAGTCTCTTGGCACGGTAATGTCCGAGAGCGAAGCCAATACGCTGACAGAGCTGATGAAAGGCGTTGTCCAGAGCGGAACTGCAGTTTCACTTTCAGATCTGCCGTACAATATCGCCGGTAAAACAGGAACCGCAGAACACGGAAGCGACGGAGAGACACCGCATTCCTGGTTTGTCGGATTCTCCAATGCGGATGATCCTGATATTGTCATTGCTGTTGTGGCAGAAAACGGCGGATATTCGAGTGAAGTCGCTGTACCGATTGCAAGACAGGTAATTGAAGCATATTATGCACAGCAGTAAACGATGAAAAAAACGCGTTCGAACCGGAAAGGATGGGTTCGGGCGCGTTTTCTGAATTTTTAGAAAAATGTTAGAAAAAGGATGCGGTTTTAAGGTTGCGCGGGGGCGGGAAAAGAGGTATACTTTTTAACAGAAGATCTGGCGGCAAGCGGGAAGAAAAGAGCTGTCAGAGAATGGAAAAAGCCAGAAGGAGCTTAAAACGTATGATCGAAGCAGTAAGCTGCGGAGGTATCGTAATCTACCGTGGAAAAATATTGACGCTTTACAAAAGCTACCGCAACAAATATGAAGGCTGGGTTCTGCCGAAAGGAACCGTTGAGCCGGGAGAAACCCATGAACAGACTGCTGTCCGCGAGGTATATGAGGAGTCCGGCGTACACGGCACCATCATCAAGTACGTGGGAAAAAGCCAGTACAGCTTCAGCATTCCGGAGGACACCGTGGAAAAAGAGGTGCACTGGTATCTGATGGTCTCATCCGGCTACTACAGCCGTCCACAGAGAGAAGAATACTTTGTGGATTCGGGCTATTACAAGTATCACGAAGCATATCATCTGCTGAAGTTTTCCAATGAACGGCAGATTCTGGAAAAGGCCTATCAGGAGTATCTGGAACTGAAGAGAGCAAATTTATGGAAGGTTCAGCCACAGGCTCAGGGAAAATATGGTAAACTGGTATAAAAATCTGTACGTCGGGGATACTGCAAAAAAGAAACAGAAAAAATGGATGCGCCGGATTGAGAACAAAAAAGCAGTTCCGGGAGTCTGGCTCCTCACACTGCCTTCCAGTCAGCAGAACAATCTGGATGTAATTCCGGCGGATCTGCTTTTGCAGCCGGCCGTGCGGAGAAACTGTCCGATGATTGTTGGACTTGCCGTGTCGCGCGAGGAAGCTTTTGAGCTTGTGGAGGCGATCGCATTGGAAACTTATCGGGAAACCGGAGAAGTAAAAATCCGGGAATGGCTGCTGAACCGGATTGAGGGATGTGAATGATACATATACTATTCATGATTTTGAAGGCACTGGGGATTTTACTCCTTGTTTTACTGTTTCTCGTGCTTCTTATCGTCTGCACCGTCCTGTTTCTTCCTTTTTGCTACCGGGCGCAGGTTCTGAAAGAAGAAGAGGGATTTGCCTGCGTAAAAGCGAGCGGAAGAGTATCGTGGCTTTTCGGAGCTGTCGCGCTGACGGCCTCGTATGAGGAACAGAAGCCGGAGGCGCAGATTCTGCTTTTCGGGGCATCACTGGAAACATGGAAACGGCGGCTGAAAAAGATCCGCCGGGGAGAAGCGTCCGTGCCCCGGACGGAGGAAAATGAGACAGAAAATGCGCCGGAAGCAGAAAAAACAGCAGAGCAGAAAGAACCGGACCAGACAGAAAAACAGCAGAAGGTGACAGCACAGAAGGAGCAGCCAGAGCAAGAGCAGGAACCGGATGCGCCGAAAAAAAGCATTCTGGAACGGTTTTTCGGAAGGATCGAATATCTTCCGGAAAAACTGCTGAATCTTGCCAGCCGTCTGCTGCAGACAGCTTTCCGGCTGTTGGAACTTCCGTTCCGTCTGCTTGAAAAACTGGAGCAGAAAATCCAGGCAGGCAGACGGTTAAAAAGAAAGTGGGAGAGTGTGAAAAAATTCTTCCGTTCGAAGATGTTTCGTGAGGCGCTGCTCCATGCAAAGAAAGAAGTGCTTTATTTCCTGAAGAAAGCAGCACCGAAAAAAGTAACCGGCACAGTCCGGTTCGGATTTGACGATCCGGCACTGACCGGAGAGACACTCGGCATTCTGGGTATGATTTATGGAAAACTGCCGAAAGACCTTTCCATCCAGCCGGATTTCGAACAGGAAATTCTCCAGGGCGATGTCCGGATGAAAGGAAGTTTTCAGGCTGTGACAGCAGCCGGCATTGCACTTCGATTATTCCGGGATCAGAATCTTCGGAAAACCATACGACATTTCAAACACAAGGAGGCCTAAAAGATGGCAGAAAAGGACAACACATTTCAGAATACCGTAGAAGCACTGTTCCGCGGAATGGACAGTTTTATCACAACAAAGACGGTCGTAGGTGAGGCGATCCACATTGAGGATACGATTCTTCTGCCGCTGGTAGACGTTTCCTTCGGCGTGGGAGCGGGTGCATTCGCAGAAAATGCAAAGAACAATGCAGGAGGCGGTATGGGCGGAAAAATTTCTCCGAGCGCCGTTCTTGTCATCAGCAAAAACGGAACGCGTCTGGTCAACATCAAAAACCAGGATGCTGTGACCAAAATCATTGACATGGCTCCGGATCTGATCAGCCGCTTTACCGGCAAAAAGGAAGAGGACGGGTATACCGCAGAGAAAGTAGAGCATATAATAAACCAAGAGGCGGATAAGGAGTAAGCTCGTTTGTGCAGAATTTTAGGTTTTCTGCTGTTTTGGATGGGGGTCGGGCTTCTCATCAGCCTGATGATCCGCAGCTCATTTCTTACGGTTCTTGCGGCCGCTCTGCTGCTGTGCGTGGGATATCATCTGTTCTGCAATACAGGGGAATAGTGAAAGATGCACAAAAAGATCGGAAATGAACTGGCTGATTTGTACAGAGAAATACTTGCAAAATGAAGAAAGCTGCGCTATAATAAGTCCATCTTAAATGAATCAGCCAACTATACTAATATCATAGATCAAGACGAGGGCGTCTTACCAGAATGAAAGTTTCGGTAGGATGCTCTTTTTCTTTTGCTAAGCATATGGATCGTTGGCAGGTTCAGCTTAAGAGACCACGCTATTTTTTTCTCCCTTTTAAAATATAAAAAATAGAGCACAACAGGGCATAAGCGAAAACTTATGTCCTGTTTGCTCTTCCCAGAACTTTTTTTAAAATCTTAATTCTATTTTTAAACAGCAAAAAAGCCTTCCCGGACTGGAAAGGCCTTTTAACCATTCAACTTATGCACGCTCTACTTTTCCGGATCTTAAGCAGGAAGTACATACGTACATTTTCTGCGGTACACCGTCAACTTTAACTTTGACAGATTTTACGTTAGATTTCCACATTTTATTGCTTCTTCTATGTGAATGACTTACGTTGTTTCCGAAATGAGCACCCTTCTCACAAATTGCACACTTTGCCATGATTGCACCTCCTTGACATACGTACTTGAGTCAAAACGCATTTTAGACTCACAACATAAGTCATTCTAACAGATCTATACCGGTTTTGCAAGTAAAAAATGAAAAAATTATATGAATTTTGAAGGTTTTTCATTTTAAACTTTCTTTTTTGCGGAAAAGCGGTTATAATGTATCGTAGAGTGGAGTCAGTTATTCCTGTCTCCATGTGTTTTGAATAGTATGATGGAATTGGAGGATACAAGGCATGAAAGGTCGTATGAATACAGGCTTGGGAGAAATCGTAATTAATCCGGATGTAATCGCCCTGTATGCGGGCAGCGTTGCTGTGGAGTGCTTCGGCATTGTCGGAATGGCAGCGGTAAACATGAAAGATGGACTGGTCAAACTTCTGAAAAAAGAGAGTCTGACACACGGAATCAATGTATCGATTTCGGAAAATAAAATTTCCCTGGATTTCCACGTGATTGTTTCTTACGGAGTCAGTATTTCTGCCGTAACAGATAACCTGATCAATAATGTGAAATACAAGGTGGAAGAGTTCACCGGAATGGAAATTGAAAAAATCAACATCCTGGTTGAAGGCGTTCGCGTCATCGACTGATGGTAATAGGAGGAAATGAAGAAAGTGGCTACAAATACAATTGATGCCGGCTTACTGGCAAAAATGTTTCTGGCTGGTGCAAAAAATCTGGAAGTAAAGAAAGAGTGGATCAATGAGCTGAACGTGTTCCCGGTACCGGACGGCGACACAGGTACCAACATGACGCTGACGATCATGTCCGCAGTCAAGGAAGTAAACTCGCTCACAGAAGTGAACATGTACAACCTTTCCAAGGCAATCTCTTCCGGTTCTCTGCGCGGTGCCAGAGGTAACTCTGGCGTTATTCTTTCCCAGCTCCTTCGTGGCTTTACCAAGAAGATCCGCGACTATCAAGAGCTGAATGCAGAGATTCTTGCAGAGGCAATGGAAAAAGCAGTCGAGACTGCATACAAAGCCGTTATGAAGCCAAAAGAAGGTACCATCCTGACCGTGGCAAAGGGAGCAGCAGAGAAAGCAGCAGAGCTTGCACCGGAAAGCGAAGATCTGAACGCATTCATCGAGGACGTTCTCGCGCATGCAGAGTACGTGCTCTCCCAGACACCAGAGATGCTTCCGGTATTAAAAGAGGCAGGCGTTGTGGATTCCGGCGGACAGGGTCTCTTAACCGTACTGCAGGGCGCATATGACGCGTTCCTCGGGAAAGAGATTGATCTGAATTTCGAGATGCCGGAAGCAAAGACAGAATTTGTCAGACCGTCCAAAGAGACAGAAAAAGAAATCAAATTCGGCTACTGCACCGAGTTTATCATTATGCTGGAAAACCCGCTTCCGGATGAAGAGGTTTATGCATTCAAAGATTTCCTGAATGGAATCGGAGATTCGATCGTTCTCGTTGCAGACGACGAGCTGGTTAAGGTACACGTACATACCAACGATCCTGGAAAAGCAATTTCCAAGGCGCTGACGTACGGACAGCTGACCAGAATGAAGATCGACAACATGCGTGAGGAGCATCAGGAGCGCCTGATCAAGAACGCAGAAAAGATCGCAGCACAGCAGGCAGAGGAAGATAAGAAGAGAAAAGAAGCAGCAAAACAGCCGCCGAAGGAGAACGGATTCATCGCCGTGTCCATCGGAGAGGGAATCAAAGAGATCTTCCAGGGACTCGGTGTTGATTACCTGATCGAGGGCGGTCAGACCATGAACCCGAGCACCGAGGATATGCTGACTGCAATTGAGAAGGTCAATGCAAAGAATATCTTTATTCTGCCGAACAACAAAAATATCATCCTCGCAGCAAATCAGGCAAAAGCCATGACTGAGGACAAAAATATCATCGTTGTTCCGACCAAAACCGTTCCGCAGGGCATCACAGCCATGATCAGCTATGTGCCGGAGAAATCTGCAGAAGAGAACGAGGAGGCCATGACAGAGGGCATCCAGATGGTGAAAACCGGTCAGGTAACGTACGCGGTACGTGATACCCACATCGATGAGAAAGAGATCCATCAGGGCGACATCATGGGACTTGGCGATCACGGACTTCTCGCTGTCGGACAGGATATTCTTACCGTTGCAGAAGAAACCATCCGCGCCATGGTCGATGAGGACAGCGAGCTGATCAGCATCTACTACGGTGAAGATATGAGTGAGGAAGATGCCGAAAGCCTTGGCGAAAAAATCGAGCAGGCATATCCGGACTGCGATGTGGAAGTAAACTATGGCGGACAGCCGATTTACTACTGTGTCGTTTCGGTTGAATAAGAGTAAGGAAAGAAAAATATGAATACGGAACCCCTGACAACACTGAAGGGGATCGGTGAAAAAACGGAGAAGCTGTTTGCAAAAGTAGGAATCTACAATTTGCAGCAGCTTCTGCATTATTATCCAAGAGATTATGACTGCTATGCAGAGCCGGTTCCCCTTCGCGAATGCAGACAAGAGGAAAAGAATGCGGTATACGGAAGAATTGTCCACAGTCCGTCGGTAAAAGGAAACCAGAGAAAGAGCGTCGTTGTCCTGGAACTCTACGAGGAGCCGGTGCGGCTGCAGCTTACCTGGTTTAATATGCCGTTTCTGCGGAGCACGCTGAAGAAAGGCAGTGTTTTTATCTTCCGCGGAAAGATACAGGAAAAATCAGGCCGTCTCGTGATGGAGCAGCCGGAAATCTTCACTCCTGCCGCATACCATGAGCTTCTGGCAAGTCTTCAGCCGGTTTATGGGCTGACAGCCGGTCTCACGAACAAGATGGTGAGCAAGGCCGTAGCACAGGTGCTGGAACGATGCGCACCTGCGCAGGACTATCTGCCGGAGAAAATCCGTGCCCGGTATGAACTCTGTGAAATCAATTATGCCCTCCATGAGGTTCATTTTCCAAAAGACCAGGAGCATCTGGCAACGGCGCGGCGCAGAATTGTGTTCGAAGAGTTTTTTCTCTTCATCCTGTCCCTGCGGCAGTTAAAAGAGCAGACGGAGGGAATTACCAATGTGTTCCCGATCCGCGCCGTCTGGAAGACGGAGGAAGTCATCGAAAATATGCCGTACCGTCTCACGAATGCACAGATGCGCGTGTGGGGCGAACTGGAGCGGGACTTAAAAGGCCATACCCGCATGGCGCGGCTGGTACAGGGAGATGTCGGAAGCGGAAAGACGATTCTGGCATTCCTTGCAATGATTATGACAGCTGAGAACGGCTACCAATCGGCGCTGATGGTTCCGACGGAGGTTCTGGCGCGGCAGCATTATGAATCGCTCTGCACTCTGTTGAAAGAAAACAATCTGACGGAATACAATCCCCGCCTTCTGACTGGATCCACGAAAGCAAAAGAACGCCGGGAAATCTATGCCAGTCTGGAAGACGGAAGCTGCAAAATGGTGATCGGCACACATGCACTGATTCAGGAAAAGGTACAGTACAAAAATCTGGCGCTTGTCATCACAGACGAACAGCACCGCTTCGGTGTCCGGCAGAGAACGGCACTTGCTGAAAAAGGGGAACCGCCGAATGTTCTCGTTATGAGTGCAACGCCGATTCCAAGAACCCTGGCTATCATTCTGTACGGAGATCTTTCGATTTCTGTGATTGATGAACTTCCGGCGAAGCGTCTGCCGATCAAAAACTGTGTGGTGGATACGTCTTACCGTCCAAAAGCTTACCGCTTTATCACGCGTCAGGTCGAACTGGGCCGTCAGGCGTATGTGATCTGCCCGATGGTGGAGGAGAGCGAGGGTCTGGAAGCGGAAAACGTCACCGACTATACACAGCTCCTGAAAAAAGAGCTGCCGGGCATCACAGTAGAGATGCTGCACGGACAGATGAAGGCGGCGCAGAAAAACGAGATCATGGAGCGGTTCGCCAGCGGAGAAATCCAGGTACTCGTCTCGACGACAGTCGTGGAGGTCGGTGTCAACGTGCCGAATGCGACGGTGATGATGGTGGAAAATGCCGAACGGTTCGGCCTTGCACAGCTCCATCAGCTCCGCGGACGTGTCGGAAGAGGAGAGCATCAGTCCTACTGTATTTTCATCCGCGGAAACAAAGATCAGGAGACTGCCAAACGTCTGGAAATCCTGAACCATTCGAACGACGGGTTTTATATTGCTTCGGAAGATTTGAAACTGCGCGGCAGCGGCGATCTGCTGGGAACGCGCCAGAGCGGGGATATGGAATTCCAGATGGCAGATATTTTCCGGGATGCCGATATCCTGCAGAAAGCGAGTGAGGCGGCTTCAGAACTGCTTGCCGACGATCCTTATTTTGAAAAACCGGAGCATGAACTGCTGAAAAAGGTAATGAAATCGTATCTTGATCTGGAAAACCACGACATTGGATTGTGAAAAATTACAAAAAAATCCGGCTTTAAAATGCAAAATCGGATAAAAGTAACAGCCTGATTGGATAGTATGGAAAATGACTGTACAATTTCGTGGAAAATTCGTGCGAAATCAGATATTACTTGAAATGACAAAAAAATTCATGTATCATAAACAAGGAATCAAAAAATGTGCGGACCGTGAGTGTCAAGCGTTCGCCTGAATGATAGTTCGCAGGACGGCTCTTCCAAAATATACAGGGCCGGTCTAAATGGGAGGAAACAGATATGGTAAAGAAAAAACCAGCTGCCCAGGCTAAGACAGCAGAGAACGAGACAGTAAAAGTAGAGACCAAAGCAGCAGAAAAAACAACCGCAGCAGAGAAAGAAGCTGTAAAAGAAGTTGCAAAAGAAGTTGTAAAGGAAACTGCAGCAGCAGAGGAAGCACCTGCAAAAGCAGAAGAAAAACCGGCAGCAAAAGCTGCAAAAACAACCCGCACAACAGCAAAGAAAACAACGACAAAGAAAGCGGCTGCACCGAAAAAACCAGCAGCAGCGAAAAAGCCGGCAGAGAAAAAAGCACCTGCAAAAGCAGCAAAGAAAGAAGCGGAGCAGGAGATGATTCTACAGTTCGGCGGAAGAGAAATCAAGGAGAAAGATCTGTACGAGAGAATCCAGCAGATCTGGATCGAAGGATATGGCAAGAAGGCAGAGGAATTAAAGAGCCTGAAGGTTTATGTAAAACCGGAGGAATTTACTGCTTACTACGTAATCAATGATGATGTAACCGGAAGCATTGATCTGTAAGTATTATGTACCAGCTCTGCAGGAGCAAGAAAAAAGCGTGAGCTTTTCCGAAAAGAAAAGAGCTCACGCTTTTTGATGCCTGTTCCGGCATCAGGATGTTATACCGGGATGATTAGTACTGGCCAGAAGAACCGCCGGACATCTGGCGTTCCTGCTGCTCAATCATCTTTTTGACCATATAACCTCCGACAGAACCATTCTGTTTGGAAGTCAGGTTACCGTTGTAGCCATCACTGAGCGGCACGCCGAGTTCGCTTGCCACCTCAAATTTGAATTTGTCCAGAGCGCCTTTTGCTTCTGGTACTGCTGCGGTATTCGATGAACGATTCGCCATGTTCATTCCCTCCTTTATCTTTGTGATTGTTAAAAGCTGCTGTGAAGCAGATCCGGATGTGTTTTTCATCTGTTCTGCTACGGTCATAGTATGTGGAAAGAAAACAAAAATAAACTTCCAGATTCTGTATTTTTTCCGGAAAAGCGGAGAAAGTAAAAGAAGAAGGAAAAATGGAACGGCAGAAAAAAATATAAAAACTGTGTAAAAATTCACAAAAAGAATTGCGTATTGAAAATAAATTTGTTATAATTGCTGTACATGGTAGTAAAAACAGGAGAAGGGGCGGTTTGCAGTAATGAATATTGGAATCATAGCACACAACAGCAAGAAGAGTCTGATCGAGGATTTCTGTATTGCATACAAGGGAATCCTCATGAAACATGAGGTGTACGCCACCGGAACCACCGGACGGCGGATTGAAGAGGTGACGAACCTTCATGTACACAAGTTTCTGCCTGGAAGCGTAGGCGGAGACAAACAGTTTACCGAGATGATTGAACGCGGCGATATGGATATGGTAATTTTCTTTTACAATCCGACGATGATCAATCCGAAAGAGCCGGATGTCTACAAAATTATCCGTACCTGCGACCAGTACAATATCCCGATTGCAACAAATATCGGAACTGCGGAGTCTCTGATTTTGGGACTTGCAAGAGGAGATTTGGACTGGAGAGAGCAGTTGAAAGCCGACTGATCCATCAAACAAAAACAGTAAGGACGAAAATAAGACCAACATGAGAGTAATAGCAGGAAAATGCCGGAGTCTTCCATTAAAGACGGTTCCCGGCAGACAGACCCGGCCGACGACGGACCGGATCAAAGAAACCTTATTTAACATGCTTCAGCCGTATCTGCCGGATGCGCGTTTTCTCGATCTGTTCGCCGGAAGCGGGGCGATCGGAATCGAGGCGTTGAGCCGCGGCGCCGAGCGCGCGTGGTTCGTAGAGCAGAACAAAGCTGCAGCAGACTGTATCCGGCAGAATTTAAAATTTACGAAGCTGGAACAGCAGGCAGTGCTCCTGCCCATGGAAGCGCATGCAGCTCTGCAGTCGCTTCAGGGACAGGAGCCTTTTGACTGCATTTTTATGGACCCGCCATACGATAAGGGACTGGAAAAGGACGTGCTGTATGCGTTCCGCGACGCCTCTTTTATCGGTGAGGATACCTTAATTATTGTAGAAGCATCGCTGAATACTGATTTCGACTGGGCGGAGGATGCCGGATACGAAATTCTGAAGAAAAAAATCTATAAGACAAATGTCCATGTATTCCTTACCCCGAAAAGCAAACACGAAGGAGTAAAAGAATCATGAAGACAGCCGTATACCCGGGAACTTTTGACCCTGTAACGTATGGTCATCTGGATGTTATCTTGCGTGCATCCAAGCTTTTTGACCGCGTAATCGTGGGAGTTTTACATAATTCCTCAAAATCTCCGTTGTTTTCTGTGGAAGAACGTGTTAATATACTAAAGAAAGCGACCCAGGACATTCCAAATGTCGAAGTCCGTTCTTTCAGCGGGCTCGCTGTTGATTTTGCGAAGGAATGCCAGGCGCATACGATCGTCCGCGGACTCCGCGCGATCACAGACTTTGAATATGAACTGCAGATGGCACAGACGAACCGCGTTCTGGAACCGGAAGTAGATACCACGTTTCTGATTACCTCGCTGGAGTATGCGTACCTCAGCTCCACGGTAGTAAAAGAAGTAGCTGCTTTTGGCGGCGACATTCACAAATTTGTTCCGGATTTTGTGGAAAAAGAAATCCGCGCAAAGTATGCCGCCCGAAATTCAGAAGGAATGCCGCAGGATAAAAGATAAGGAGAATTAAAATGAGCAGCAGAATTGAACAGATCATCGAAGAAATTGAGGAGTATGTAGAGAGCTGTAAATATCAGCCGCTGTCTACCACCAAAATCGTTGTAAATAAAGAAGAATTAGAAGAGCTTCTCCGTGAGCTCCGTCTGAAAACACCGGACGAGATCAAACGGTACCAGAAGATCATCAGCAACAAAGATGCGATTCTGGCAGATGCACAGAACAAGGCAGATGCCATCATTGCAGAGGCACAGGCAAAGGCAAGAGAGATGGTAGAGCAGAGTGAAGTGATGCAGTCAGCATACGCACAGGCAAATGAGACCGTCAACAATGCAAACCAGCAGGCACAGGAAATCCTGGATGCTGCAACCAACGATGCCAACAGCATCCGTCTCGGTGCCATCGGATATACCGATGATATGCTTGCCAACTTAAGCAATATTATGACGACTGCATTAAACGATGCAGGAGAGAAATACAACAGCTTTGTAGAATCCCTGACAAGCTGCTACAATACCGTTGTTCAGAACAGAAGTGAGCTCTCCCCGCAGGGTGCTCCGGAAGAAGAGCAGCCAGAGGAAGAAGTTGTCGTACCGGAATATGATCCGGCATCAGAAGAGGAAAGCGAAGAGGAATAAACCAAGCGTTCCTGCGAAAGCAGCACAGCAGAGCTTCCCGGCAAGATAAGGCCAGAGGGGCAGACCGCTGTTATGGATCATACAGTTTGTCTGGGCAGCGACAGAGAGACCGCCGAAGGCGGCGCAGGTAAGGATAGCAGAGACTTTTCCGGCGTAAGGAAGAGAGGACGCGGCAAGCTGTGCGATTCCCGTCGTGATTTCCAGCACGCCGCAGAGCAGGGGCGAGGCGGAACCAAACGGATGCAGATCCATCAGAAGTCCGGACAGAATGGAAAACAGGATGATGTATCCGCCAAGCTGTGTAATGATTTCAAATCCGTTCATGATAGAGGTGTCCAGCAGGTTTCCTTTGGAAGTCTGTTTTGACATCTCTTTTTTTTCCACGGAATGTGTCCGATGGGCGGTGTGCCGGTGCAGGCGGAAGCGGCGGAAAACAAGCCGGAACAGAAAACCAGTTAGAAAATTGGAACCGTAGAGCACGCCGAAGACGAACCCGGGATGGATCTGTCCGGAAAACGCAGTTAAGATAACATAGGAAGACAGAAAGGCAGGACTCGGACTGCTGCAGAAGGTTAAAAGATAGCACGCTTCGTTCCGGTCAATTTCTTCTGCCTCATAGAGCTGGGCAGTGATGCGCGCTCCCATGGGAAAACCGCAGAAAAGACCGAGAAAAAGTGCATAAAACCCAGCCGGGGAAAGACCGAAAACCGTTTGAAAAAAAACTTCTGCACGGGCAGAGATCCGCCGCGCGGCTCCTGTTTCCAGAAGAAGAGATGTCAGAATCAGAAACGGCAGAAGTGACGGAAGAATGGTATGAAACCAGAGATTGACACCCTCGCAGGCATAGAAAAAAGTCCGCGCGGGAAAGATAAGAAGACAGAAAAAAAGAAGCAGGGAAGAGAGAAATAAAAGTGATTTTTTCATGACGTTCGAACCTCCTCCCGCTTTCTAAAATAGAGTATGACGAAGCTTTGAAAAAAAGAAGATGGGAGAAGAAAAAATGAGCGTATTAGCAGGATTAAAACCAGAACGTGTATTTTATTATTTTGAAGAGCTCTGCCGCATTCCGCACGGCTCCGGAAACACAAAAGAAGTGAGCGACTATCTGGTTCAGTTTGCAAGGGACCATGAATTATCCTGGTATCAGGATGCGTCCAACAACGTGGTCATCCGCCGCCCGGCATCGAAGGGATGTGAATTGGCTCCGACCGTGATTCTGCAGGGCCACTGCGATATGGTCTGCGAGAAGAAGCCGGGCAGCAGCCACGATTTTACGAAGGACGGCCTTGAGCTTCACATCGACGGCGATGAGATTTATGCCAGGGACACGACGCTTGGCGGAGACGACGGAATTGCCGTTGCCTATATGCTGGCTGTGCTGGAATCGGATGATCTGCAGCTTCCGGCCATCGAGGCACTGATTACGACGGATGAAGAGATCGGACTGCTCGGCGCAGCAGCATTAAACGGGAATGAATTAAAGGGAAGAACACTGTTAAATATGGATTCTGAAGAGGAAGGCATTCTCACTGTATCATGCGCAGGCGGTATGACAGCCATGATGGATCTGCCGGTGCGCAGAAGCGAAGTGATGGGTGAGCAGATGGAAGTGACGATTTCCGGTCTTGCCGGTGGCCATTCCGGTACGGAAATCCACAAAAACCGTGCCAACTCCAACATTCTGGCGGGCCGTTTCCTGTACGAACTGGCAGGAAAGATGGATTATGCCCTGATCGAGCTGGAGGGCGGTTTAAAAGACAACGCCATTCCGCGGACAACCCGCATGCTTCTTGCCATCGACGGCGGAGAGAAAGAGATCTTAAAAGAGGAAGCATCACGCTTCACCGAAAATCTTTGCAGAGAGTACAGCGGAACAGATGACGGTATTACCGTTACGGTAGAGAAAACAGGCGAGGGCGCTGCACCGGCGCTTCATCCGGTCAGCCTGCAGAAAACCGTCTTTTTCCTGATGAATCTTCCGAACGGGGTACAGAAGATGAGCGGCCAGATCCCGGGACTGGTGGAAACATCCCTGAACCTCGGTATTCTGAAATTAGAGCCGGATCACCTGCATGCGTGTGCAAGTGTGCGGAGCTCCGTGGGAAGTGCAAAGGAAGCCCTTTCCGACAAGCTGGAGTATCTGATCGGTTTCCTGGGCGGTGAGTTCCACGTAGAGGGCGCGTACCCGGCATGGGAGTATAAAGAGGATTCTGCCCTCCGCGATCTGATGGTGGCGGAATATGAAGCCATGTATGGACAGAAACCGGCAGTGGAAGCGATTCATGCCGGACTGGAATGCGGTCTGTTCTATGAAAAGCTTTCCGGTCTTGACTGTGTATCTTTCGGCCCGAACATGAAAGCAATCCACACGACCGAGGAGCGGCTTTCGATTTCCTCCGTGGAGAGAACGTATCAGTACCTGTGCCGCGTTCTGGAGCAGCTTTCGAAACGGCAGGCATAAAAAACTGCCCGTGTCTATTTCAAAAAAGTTTCTGAAAAACAGTCATAAAACAGAAAAGACAGGCATAAAGTAACAGGGTGGGGATTGAATTTCCAAAGCGTTTACCATCCGATAAGAAAAATGGCTGAAAGCAGGAGCAAAAAAGGAGATTAGGGGACATGGATATACTGTTATGGCATGAGATTCTGGAACCATACGAGCTGGCTGTCAAGGAATTACAGGTGAAATTCCGGCATCTGATCAAGGAGCACCACGGAAAAGGGCTGTACTCACCGATCGAGAGCGTGAGCGGCCGTGTGAAGAGTGTTTCCAGTATTCTGGAAAAAATGCAGAGAAAGGGCATTGTGCCCGAAGAGATGGAGGAGCAGGTGGAGGATATCGCGGGCATCCGCATCATCTGCCAGTTCGTTGAAGATATCGAAAAGGTTGCCGACCTGATCCAGAAGCGGTCGGATATTGAGATTAAGAGCGAGAAAGACTACATCCGCCACATGAAGGACAGCGGTTACCGGAGCTATCACCTCATTGTTTACTATACCGTGGAGACGATGAACGGCCCGAAGCGCATCCAGGTGGAAATCCAGATCCGCACGATGGCGATGGATTTCTGGGCGACGATTGAGCACTCGCTGCAGTACAAATATAAGGCAAACATTCCGGATCACATCCGGGAGCGCTTAAGTGCAGCTGCAAAGGCGATTATTGTGCTGGATAATGAGATGTCCTCTGTGCGGAGTGAGATTATGGATGCACAGAATTCCTCCCAGATACAGCGGAATCTGATCACGGATATCCTGAATAATATCGAGAATCTTTACAAGGTGACGAACAAACGCGAAGTAGAAAAAATTCAGGATGAGTTTTATCACATCTATGCGCAGAACGATCTGCAGGAGTTAAAACGGTTCCACAAAGAACTGGATCTAATTGCAGAGGGATACCGCGCACAGGCAATTACAGACGAACTTTAGAACAAAAGGGGATAAACGGATATGATCACACTGCCGGAAGCCTTTGAGCAGGAGATGAAACAGCTGCTCGGTGAGGAAGAATATGAGGCATACCGCAAGACATTTGACGAGGCGGTACATAGAGGACTGCGGGTAAACAACGGAAAAATTTCGACAGAAGAGTTTCTTAGGCGGACCGATATTCCGCTTAAGAAGGTTCCGTGGATCCCAAATGGATTTTATTACGATGAAGAGAGCTGCAATCCGGCAAAGGATGCCGATTACTATGCGGGCCTGTATTATCTGCAGGAGCCGAGTGCGATGACACCGGCATCCCGCCTTCCAATTGAGCCGGATGACCGTGTGCTCGATCTCTGTGCGGCACCGGGCGGAAAGGCAACGGAGCTGGGAAGCCGGATCGGTGAGGGCGGCATGCTGCTGGCAAACGATATCAGCAATTCGCGGGCGAAGGCGCTGCTGCGCAACCTGGAAATCCAGGGAGTGGGACGTCTTCTCGTGACGAGCGAGGATCCGGAAAAATTAGTAACCTTGTATCCGGCCTTTTTTGACAAGATCCTTCTTGACGCGCCGTGCTCTGGGGAGGGCATGTTCCGAAAAGAGAGCTCAATGCTGCGCTACTACAGTGAAAATGGGCCGGAGCATTATGTGCCGATCCAGAAAAAACTGATCGAGCAGGCGTATCAGATGCTTGCAGAGGGCGGAGAGCTGCTGTACTCTACCTGTACATTTTCTGTAAAGGAGAACGAAGAGGTCATCGCAGGGCTGCTGGATGCGCATCCGGATATGGAAGTGCAGGAAATTACCCCGGGTTACGAAGGGTTTGCGCCGGGAGTATCCGTGAATGGCCGCGATCTTTCCCGGTGCGTTCATATTTTCCCGCAGCGGATGGAGGGAGAAGGCCATTTCGTGGCGCTCCTGAAAAAGCAGGGAGAGAGCCGGAAACGGCAGCCGTCCCGACTTTTGGAAACGACAAAGAAGCTGCCGAAAGAGGCGGAAGAGTTTCTTGCTGGCGTGCGCATGGACTGGAAGAATGGTTCGTTTGCCCTTGTGAAAGACCAGCTCTATTTTCTGCCGGAAGGTGTCTGTGCGGCAAAGGGTCTGCGCTATCTGCGGACCGGACTTTCGCTTGGCACCGTAAAGAAAAACCGCTTCGAGCCGTCCCAGGCGCTGGCGGCGTATCTGAAAAAAGAAGAATACGTTTCGTGTTTGACCATTCCCAAGGGAGATGACCGTGTCATGCGCTACTTAAAGGGTGAGACACTCTCGTTTTCCGAGGAAGAGTGTCAGGGGAAAAAGGGCTGGGTGCTTGTGTGCCTGGATGATTTCCCACTTGGCTGGGGAAAAATAAACAACGGAACGTTAAAGAATAAATATTATGCAGGATGGCGGATGGTATGAGTAAATTACGACTCGATAAATATCTGGCGGACATGGGTGTGGGAACACGCCAGGAAGTAAAGGCCCTGATCCGGAAGGGACGGGTGGCCGTAGACGGAATTACGGCAAAAGCCCCGGAACTGAAAGTCGACCCGGATGAAGCGCAGGTGACTGTGGACGGAAACAGCATTTCCTATGTGAAAATGGAATACTGGATGCTCCACAAACCGGCGGGTGTCGTCTCTGCGACGGAGGACCGCCGTGACCGGACCGTACTCGATCTTTTAAGTGATGCGGCAAGAAAAGACCTCTTTCCGGTCGGACGGCTCGACAAGGACACCGAAGGGCTGCTGCTGATTACGAACGACGGAGCCCTTTCCCACCGGCTGCTCTCTCCGAAATCGCATGTCTCGAAAGTGTATGAGGCCGTGATTGACGGAAAAGTGACAGAAGAAGATCGGCAGGCATTTGCCGAAGGGCTCGACATTGGGGACGACAAACCGACACTTCCGGCCGAGCTTACCATTCTGGAAACGACAGAAAAAGAGCCTGGCATTTTTGAAAGCCGGATCCGCATTACCATCTGTGAGGGCCGCTTCCACCAGATCAAGCGCATGTTTGAGAAGGTCGGAAAAACGGTCGTCTATTTGAAACGGCTGTCGATGGGGAGCCTGGAACTTGATCCGGCGCTGCCAAAGGGCAGTGCCCGTCTCCTGACGCAGAAAGAAAAAGCGGCGCTTGGCATAGCGGACGCCGAAACACAGAAAGGAAAGTAAAGCATGCCTTTTTTACCAATTACAAGAGAAGAGATGAAGAAACGGGGAATCGAACAGTTTGACTTTGTCTATGTCATCGGAGATGCCTACGTGGACCATTCCTCGTTCGGACCGGCAATCATCAGCCGTGTGCTCGAGGCGAACGGCTATTCCGTCGGCATCATCTCACAGCCGGACTGGAAGGACGAGAACAGCATTTCGATTTTCGGTGAACCGCGTCTTGGCTTTCTTGTCTCTTCCGGAAATATGGATTCCATGGTCAACCATTATACCGTGGCGAAAAAGCACCGAAAAACAGATGCCTTTACGCCGGGCGGTGTCATGGGAAAACGGCCGGACCGCGCGGTTACCGTGTACGGCAATCTGATCCGGAGAACGTATAAACATACACCGATGATCCTCGGCGGCATCGAGGCATCACTCCGGCGCCTTTCGCATTACGATTACTGGTCTGACCAGGTGCGCCGCTCCGTCCTTCTCGATTCCGGTGCGGATCTGATTTCGTACGGAATGGGAGAACTTTCGATCGTAGCGATTGCAGATGCACTTGCGGCTGGCATTGACGTTCATGATGTCACCTTTATTCCGGGAACCGTTTATCGGAGCAAAACGCTGGATCACCTGATTGACCCGGTGGTGCTGCCGTCATTCGAGGAGGTGCGGGAGAGCAAGCGGACGTATGCGGAGAGCTTTGCGATTCAGTATAAAAATACCGATGCCATCAATGCGAAGCCGATGGCAGAGCCGTATGAGGGCCAGGGCTACATTGTACAGAATCCGCCTTCCCGTCCTTTGACAGAGCAGGAGATGGATGATGTCTATGCGCTTCCATACATGCGCGCCTATCACCCAAGCTATGAAAAAGACGGCGGTGTGCCGGCGCTTGGGGAAATCAAATACAGTCTGACGAGCAACCGCGGCTGCTTTGGGTCCTGCAGTTTCTGCGCGCTGACGTTCCACGAGGGACGCGTTGTGCAGACAAGAAGCCACGAATCCATTCTGGCGGAAGCGCGGCAGATGGTTCAGGAAAAAGAATTTAAAGGCTATATTCACGATGTCGGCGGCCCGACGGCGGATTTCCGCGGTCCGGCATGCAAAAAGCAGCTCACCAAAGGCGCCTGCCCGAACCGGAACTGTCTCTTCCCGGAGCCGTGTAAAAATATGGTGGCAGATCACAGAGATTATGTGAAGCTGCTGCGGGAATTAAAAGACATTCCGGGCGTGAAGAAAGTCTTTATCCGCTCCGGCATCCGTTTTGACTATGTCCTGGCCGATAAAGACCAGACGTTCCTTTCCGAGCTGGTAAAGGATCACGTCAGCGGTCAGCTCCGCGTTGCGCCGGAGCACGTTTCGAACCGTGTGCTTTCCTATATGGGAAAACCGCGCCACGAAGTATATCAGGAATTTATCCGCCGCTTCGATGCGTGCAACAAAAAGACGGGGAAGCAGCAGTACGCACTTCCGTATTTTATGTCGTCCCATCCGGGGTGTGACTTGGAGGATGCGGTGGAGCTTGCCGAGTACATCCGCGATATGGGATTTATCCCGGAGCAGGCACAGGACTTCTATCCGACGCCTTCCACACTTTCCACCTGTATGTACTATACCGGTCTTGACCCGCGGACGATGGATCCGGTTTACGTGCCGAAATCGCCGCATGAGAAGGCGATGCAGCGTGCGCTGATTCAGTACCGGAATCCGGAGAACTATGAGCTCGTCTGCGAGGCACTGCGCCGGACACACCGGGAGGATCTGATCGGATTCGGACCGAAATGTCTCGTACGGCCGAGAAAGATGGCCGGGGAGGCAGGAAAACCGTCAAGAGGAAAAGGGTCCAACGGAAAAGGCTTTGGCCAGAAGACGGCGAATGACCGTTCCGGACAGGGAAAAGCCAAAACAGGCGGACGGCCGAAAAAGACGCTCCGCAACGTGCACAAAAAGAAATAAACACGCAGAAGATGAGCGGGGATCTTATCGAAGAAGGGAAATGACAGAAGAATGAAGATCAGAAAAGGGGATTACGGCTATATCCGCCGGGAAAAGAAAAAAAGACTGCTTGTGACACTGGGACTGTTCGTCCTTCCGGCCATCGTTTTTATTGTCGGGCTTGTGCTTGCAGACGGAAACAAGAGCAACATTTTTACGGTTGTCGCCGTAGTAGGCTGTCTGCCGGGCTGCCGCGCCGCCGTCGGTTTTATCATGATGGTTATGCAAAAGCCAGTGGACAAAGCAGTGTACGATGCCATTGAGGCAAAAAAAGGAAAACTGCTGATGGGATATGAAATGTATATCACACAGGAAAAATCGAGTCTGATGATCGAAGCAGCGGCGTTCTGCGGTGAGGAGATCGCCTGCTACACCACGCGCGCCAAAGACCAGAAACAGATCGAGGACTGCACTACGTATCTGAACAAGATCATCCGTGCCAACGGCTACAAATGCCATGTGAAGATTTTTGATCGGGAAAAAGCATTTCTGGAGCGCCTCGATTCCCTGAACCGCAACTACGATGAGCTGGAAAAGGGCGCCAGTGAAAACTTCAAACCGGATGAGCGGTACCCGGATCTGTCCCGCACGGAACTGGTGAAACACACGATGCTGGCGCTGGCACTGTAGGAGACCATTGCTATGAGAGAACTGACCGTGACAGAAAAAGACTGCGCGCAGCAGCTCATCAAATATCTGTCCAAATATATGGAGGAGGCGCCAAAGAGTTTCTTCTATAAAATGCTGCGAAAGAAAAACATTGTGCTGAACCAGAAAAAGGCGGACGGCAGTGAAAAGCTGAAAACAGGCGATACGATCCGGCTGTATCTGGCGGAAGAGACCATCGAAAAATTTCGGAAAACACCGGAAAAACCGGCGGCTGGAAAACAGGTAAAGTATCCGAAGCTGGATATCGTCTATGAAGACGAAAAAGTAATTTTCCTGAACAAGCCGGCAGGTGTCCTCTCACAGAAGGCGAAAGAGACGGATGTGAGCCTTACCGAAGCGCTCGGCGCCTATCTTTCGGAAAAAAATGCCGGGGAGGAGACCATGTTCCGCGCCGGACTCTGCAATCGTCTGGACCGGAACACCAGCGGTCTGATTCTTGCCGGAAAAACCGTTGCGGCGACGCAGCAGCTTTCAGAACTGATCGCAGAGCGGGCTGTTGGAAAATACTATCTGACGGTTGTAAAAGGAACCGTGACAGAGACAGAGCGGATACGCGGATATCTCACAAAAAATGAGAGGACAAACCGTGTTTCGATTCAGAGAGAGCAGCAGGGAGATGCTGTTTACATAGAAACCGCATACCGGCCGCTCTGTGCCGGAAGAGGCTGCACGCTGCTGGAGGTTGAGCTGGTGACCGGAAAGAGCCATCAGATCCGCAGCCATCTCGCGAGCATCGGTCATCCGCTTGCGGGAGATACGAAATACGGGGATGCGGAGTTTAACCGCCGCTTCCGGGAAAAATACGGACTGAAATACCAACTTCTCCATTCGTGGAAGGCGGTATTTCCAGAGCTTACGGGCACCTTATCGGATCTGTCCGGAAAAACCTTTACAGCGCCCCTGCCATCATCCGTGCGCCGGATTTTACAGGGAGAACATTTGACGGGAGAAGGATTATGAGCCGAAAAGACAACGAAAAGAAAGAAACAAAACCAAGAAAAACGGAGGAGACGAGCATCGGACGGGAAATCTGGGAATATGTAAAAATGATCGCCATTGTCGTGGCAGTCGTTGTTTTTGTGGAGCAGGTCATTGTCATCAACGCAAGAATCCCATCTCCTTCCATGGAAAACACGATTATGACCGGAGACCAGATCTTCGGTAACCGCCTTGCTTATGTAAAGAGCGATCCGCAGCGGTATGACATCGTTATTTTCTATTATCCGGACGACGAGAAGCAGAAGTTTATCAAGCGCGTCATCGGACTGCCGGGAGAGACGGTTACGATCCGCGACGGAAAGGTGTATATCAACGATTCCACCGAGCCGCTGCGCGATGATTTCTGCCCGGAAACACCGGTCGGCGATTTCGGACCGTATGAGGTGCCGGAGGGCTGCTACTTTATGCTCGGCGACAACCGGAACGTATCAAAGGATTCCCGCTACTGGCTGAATCCGTACGTAGAGAAAGACAAGATCATCGGCAAGGCCTTTCTGCGCTACTGGCCGCTGAACAAAATTTCTCTGATTGAATAAGAACAGAACGAAGACGAGGACAGGAATTATGGCATGGACATCGAGGGGACTCCGCGGATCAACGTTGGAGGAAATGATCAACCGCACAAACGAGCAGTACCGTGACAAGCATCTGGCACTGATCCAGAAGGTGCCGACGCCGATCACCCCGATCAAAATAGATAAGGAGAGCAGACACATCACGCTGGCTTATTTTGAAAAGAAGAGTACCGTTGATTACATCGGCGCTGTACAGGGCATTCCCGTCTGCTTCGATGCCAAAGAGTGCAAAACGGATTCCTTTCCGCTCGCAAACATCCACGAGCACCAGGTCACGTTTATGAAAGATTTCGAGCAGCAGGGGGGGATTTCCTTCCTGCTGCTGTATTTTACGGCGCGGGACGAATATTATTACCTGCGGTATGAGACGATGAAAACCTTCTGGGACCGCGGACAGAACGGCGGAAAGAAGCATTTTTCCTACACCGAGCTTGAAACGTCATTCTTCCTTCCCAGAACGGGAAGCAGCGTTCTCGTCCCGTACCTGAACGGAATCCAGAAGGATCTGGAGATACGGGATTCGAAAGCGGATTAAAATTTTGAGTTGACAGGGAAAATGTTTTCCGATATACTAACCATAGTTTTAAATTCAATATGGTAATATGGTAGTGAACTAAAGTGAAAAAGTGAGGACAACAAAACATGGATCGATTAATTCATACCCCGGAAGGCGTCCGGGATGTCTACAATCAGGAATGTACGAAAAAATTATACCTGGAGAATCAGATTGAGCAGGTATTTCATGCGTTTGGATATCAGGATATTGAAACACCGACGTTCGAGTTTTTTGATGTATTCGGAAGAGAAGTGGGAACAACACCGTCCCGCGAGCTCTACAAATTCTTTGACCGCGACGGCAACACCCTTGTGCTCCGTCCGGACTTTACCCCGTCGATTGCACGCGCAGCCTCCATGTATTTCATGGAAGAGACGATGCCGATCCGCCTTTGCTACAGAGGAAGCAGCTTCGTCAACAGCAGCAGCTATCAGGGCCGCTTAAAAGAGTCCACCCAGATGGGCGTCGAGCTCTTAAACGATGATTCCGCAATGGCAGACGCAGAGATCATTGCGATGACCGTAAAAGTTATGCTGGATGCCGGTCTTACCGATTTCCAGATCAGCATCGGCCACGTAGGTTTCTTCCAGGCGCTCGCCGAGGAAGCTGCGCTCGCCGAGGATGTTCTGAACGAATTAAAAGAACTGATTTCCATTAAAAATCATTTTGGCGCCGAGGAGCTGCTGGCAAAACAGAACCTTCGAAGTGATCTGTTTGAAGCACTCCGTGATGTTCCGCAGCTGTTCGGAAATGCAGAGATTCTCGAAAAGGCAAAAGGCCTTACAAGAAATCCGGCGGCAAGAGAGGCACTCGATCGTCTGGCTACGATCTATGAGATCGTTAAAGATTACGGCTATGAAAAATACGTCTTCTTCGATCTCGGCCTTTTAAGCAAATTCCATTACTACACCGGTATTATTTTCCAGGCCTACACCTACGGCACCGGCGAGCCGATCGTAAAAGGCGGCCGCTACGATGCACTGCTGCAGCACTTCGGAAAGAAAGCGCCGGCGATCGGATTCTGTACTGTCATGGAATCTCTGATGAATGCACTGGAGCGCCAGAAAATTTCTCTTCCGATTGCCAATACGAAAACGATGCTACTCTACCCGGATTTTCTTCAGCCGCTGGCCGTAAAACTTGCTAACGAGCACAGAAGCAAGGGCATGGATGTCGCGCTGGTCTGCTTTGCAAGGGACAAGGTTCTTGCAGATTATGAAGAATACGGCAGAAAGAACCAGTTCGGCGGCATTGTCTATATTCAGAAGAGCGATTCGGTGCTTGCTATCGATTTGTCGACAGGAGAAGTACAGCCGGTGGAGCTGTAGGAGAGGAAGGGTACGAAAAAGATGAGATATTTGACCATTGCACTGACAAAAGGACGCCTGGCGTACCAGACGCTGGAGCTGCTGGAAAAAGTCGGCATCACCTGCGATGAAATGAAAAATAAAGATACGAGAAAGCTGATTTTCACGGACGAAGAGCATAAGCTCCGTTTCTTCCTCGCCAAAGGTCCGGATGTGCCGACCTATGTGGAGTACGGCGCAGCGGATATCGGAATCGTCGGAAAGGACACGATTCTGGAGGAAGGAAGACGCCTCTACGAGGTATTGGACCTTGGCTACGGCAAGTGCCGCATGTGTGTCTGCGGACCGGAGTCCGCGCGTGAGCTGCTGCAGCACAACCAGCAGATCCGTGTGGCAACGAAGTACCCAAACATTGCCAAGGATTACTTCTACAACCGCAAGCACCAGACCGTTGAGATGATCAAGCTGAACGGCTCGATCGAGCTGGCACCGATTGTCGGACTTTCCGAAGTGATTGTGGATATTGTAGAGACAGGAAGCACTTTACGGGAAAACGGCCTGACCGTTCTCGAGGAGGTCTGCCCGCTGTCTGCGCGCATGGTTGTCAACCAGGTGAGCATGCGGATGGAAAATGAGAGAATTACCAAATTAATTCAGGATCTGAAAGGAGCACTGGTATGAGAATCGTAAAACTGACAAAAGAGACCACAGAAAATATTCTGGAGAATATGCTGAAACGAAGCCCGACACAGTACGGAACGTACGAGGCTTCCGTGCAGGAGATCATTGAGAATGTAAAAACAAAAAAAGACGCAGCCGTTTTCGAATATACCGAGAAATTCGACCACGCGGTACTCGATGCTTCTACCGTAGAAGTAACACAGGAAGAGATTGATGAAGCGTACAACATCGTAGATCCAGAGCTGATCGGTGTCATCCGCAGATCCATGAAAAATATCCGTGAGTTCCACGAAAAACAGAAACAGAACAGCTGGTTCACCTCCACCGAGAACGGAACGATGCTTGGCCAGAAGCTGACTGCCCTGAACCGTGTCGGCGTATACGTTCCGGGAGGAAAGGCAGCGTATCCGTCCTCCGTTCTGATGAACATTCTTCCGGCAAAAGTGGCAGGAGTCAAAGAAATCTGCATGACAACGCCGTGCGGCAGAGACGGAAAAGTCAACCCTGTTGTCCTTGCGGCAGCAAAAGAAGCCGGTGCGGACCGCGTCTTTAAAATCGGCGGTGCACAGGCAATTGCAGCCCTTGCTTACGGAACCGAGAGCATTCCGAAAGTCGATAAAATCGTAGGACCTGGAAACATCTACGTTGCCCTTGCAAAGAAAGCCGTATACGGAAATGTCAGCATCGACTCCATCGCAGGCCCAAGTGAGATTCTTGTCCTTGCTGATGAGACTGCAAATCCGCGGTTCGTGGCAGCCGATCTCTTAAGCCAGGCTGAGCATGATGAGCTTGCAAGTGCGATCCTCATTACCACCTCCCAAGAACTGGCAGAGAAGGTAAGTGAAGAGGTAGACGGTTTCTTAAAAGTCCTCTCCAGAAGCGACATCATCTCCAAATCACTGGACAACTTCGGCTACATCCTTGTCACCGATTCGCATCAGGAAGCGATCGACACCGTAGATGCCATCGCACCGGAGCACCTCGAGATCGTGACGAAGAACCCGTTTGAGGATATGATGAAGGTACATAACGCCGGTGCTATTTTCCTCGGCGAGAACTCCAGCGAGCCTCTCGGTGACTATTTTGCCGGCCCGAACCATATCCTGCCGACGAACGGAACCGCAAAATTCTTCTCACCGCTGTCCGTAGACGATTTCGTGAAGAAATCCAGCATCATCTATTATTCCAGAGAAGCCCTTTCCGAGATCCACGAGGATATCGAGAGCTTTGCAAAATCAGAGAGCCTGACGGCACACGCCAATTCGATTGCCGTCCGTTTTGAGGGGGAAGAGTAAGTGGAGAACAGAACAGCCAGCGTAGAACGCGTGACAAAAGAAACAAAGATCCGCATGACATTAAATCTGGATGGAACGGGAAAGAGCGACATCCACACCGGCATCGGCTTTTTTGACCATATGCTCGACGGCTTTGCCCGCCACGGTCTTTTCGACCTTTCCGTTTCTGTAGACGGAGATCTTGATGTAGACGGCCACCACACGATCGAGGACACCGGTATCGTGCTCGGAACTGCAATCCGCGAGGCAGTCGGCGACAAACAGGGCATCCGCCGCTACGGCGACAGAATCCTTCCGATGGACGAGACACTGGTGCTCTCGGCCGTTGACCTCTGCGGCAGACCGTATCTCTCTTTCCAGACAGAATTTACACGGGAGAAAGTAGGAGAGATGGAGACCGAGATGGTAAAAGAATTCTTCTATGCCGTTTCCTATGCGGCGCAGATGAATCTGCATATCAAAGTGCTTGACGGCGGAAATAACCACCACATCATCGAGGCGATGTTCAAAGCATTTGCGAAGGCACTCGATGAGGCAACTTCCTTCGATCCGAGAATTGCCGGCGTGCTCTCGACCAAGGGCAGCCTGTAAGAGCAGAAAAAGAGGAGAACAAGAGATGAAACAAGCATTAAAATGTGATTTTACCTGGGCGGATTTTAAGACAAACAGCGACGGCATGGTTCCGGTTGTTGTACAGGATGCGGAAAATGACGAAGTGCTGATGCTCGCCTACATGAATGAAGAAGCGTTTGAGACGACACTGCGCCTTGGAAAAATGACGTACTGGAGCAGAAGCCGCAATGAGCTCTGGACGAAAGGACTGAGCTCCGGCCATGTGCAGTATGTAAAACAGCTTCTGATCGACTGCGACAACGATACAATCCTTGCCAAAGTAGAACAGGTCGGCGCAGCGTGCCACACCGGAAACCGCACCTGCTTTTACCGGACCCTGGCAGAATAAAAATTTTTGATTCAGAGCATAAAAAGAGCTCCTGTTTCACAGAATAAAATCTGTGGGACAGGAGCCTTTTTATGCGGTTCTGTATCGTTAAAAAGCCATTACAGAAGAAGGTATTTTAAGATAAACAGAACAGCCAGGATGTACATGATCACGCTGATCTTTTTTTCTTTTGCTTTTCCGCTCAGGATCTGGATTGCAACGTAGGAGATAACTCCCATGGCAATACCTTCGGAAATGCTGTAGAAGAATGGCATTGCTCCGATGCAGATGTAGCACGGAATCGCCTCGGAAAGATCGCTGAAATCAATGTTGACTACGTTGGTCAGCATGTAGAAGCCTACCACGATCAGTGCCGGAGCCGTTGCAAAGGACGGGATGGCAAGGAAGATCGGGGAGAGGAACAGAGCGAGGCCGAAGAGGATTGCAGTGGTAACAGCGGTAAGACCGGTACGGCCGCCTTCGGAAACGCCGGAAGCACTCTCAACGAAAGTTGTTGTGGTAGAAGTACCAAGAACAGCACCTGCGCAGGTAGCAACAGCATCTGCCATCAGCGCGCCCTTGATGCGCGGAAGTTTTCCGTTTTTGTCGAGCATGTTTGCCTTGGAAGATACACCGATCAGAGTTCCGATGGTATCAAACATATCGACAAACAGGAATGCAAACATGATCACGAAGAACTCGCCTGTTTTCAGAATGGAGAAATCCAGTTTTCCGAAAATCGGGGCAAGGCTTGGAATGGAAAGTCCGTTGGAAAAATCCGGGAACAGGCTGTAGAAGCCGTTTGCCGGGTTCGGAACGTAGAGACCGCATGCCTGGCAGATCATGCCGAGGATCCAGGTTGCAAGAATTCCCCAGAGGATGTTTCCCTTTACATTGCGTACGACAAGAACGGCGGTGAGGATAACACCGATGACTGCGAGCAGAACGGTGATTCCGACATCGTTAAACGTTCCTGCCACATACTCTGTTCCGTTTAATGTGGCTGCAGACTGCAGGTTGGCATTGTAGGAAGACAGGGAATAGAGGCCTGCCACGGTTGAAGAGTTCGACAGTACAATTTTTGCATTCTGAAGTCCGATGAATGCGATGAACAGACCGATGCCGACGCTGACTGCAGATTTCAGGCTGACCGGAATGGAGTTGAAGATCGCCTCACGGACGTTGGTCAGAGAAAGTACAATAAAGATGATACCTTCTGCAAAAACGGCGGTCAGGGCTGCCTGCCAGCTATATCCGTAGCCGAGAACAACGGTGTAGGCGAAATAGGCGTTGAGGCCCATTCCTGGTGCCAGAGCGAATGGATAATTGGCGAAAAGTGCCATGAGCAGGGTGCCAAGGAAGGCTGCCAGAGCCGTTGCGGTAAAGACAGCGCCGTGGTCCATGCCGGTGGAGGAAAGGATGTTCGGGTTGACGGCAAGAATGTACGCCATCGTCATGAACGTGGTGACACCGGCGATGATCTCGGTTTTGACCGTTGTTCCATTTTCCCGCAGCTTGAATGTGTTTTCCATCAGCTTGCTAAACTTTTCCATAGTTTTCTCTCCTTTTGAATTTTGTAGGCGGAAATGTCGCCTCATAATATGGAAACATCCTAAATGTTACAATATTATCAAGTAGAATGCAAGAAAGAAACGAAAAGAATCTGAAAATTTCTTGTCGAAATTTTTAATTTTTCTATAGACAAATGTCATGATTTCTTTTATGATAAAAAAGGTGTCTTGTAAAATCTGCGTTAAGGAAATGTAAAATATTGAGACCAAAACATGAAAATGCTTTGACAGGGATTTTGAAAAGACATCAGAAAAAGACAAGGAAGAAAAAAGAATATGAGTGTAATAGTGTCTTTGATGGGCGGTCTGGGCTTCTTCTTATATGGAATGAAGCTGATGAGTGAAGGACTGCAGAAGGTTGCCGGATCCAAGATGAGAAGCATTCTGGAGGTATTTACGAAGAACCGTGTGATCGGTCTTCTGGTCGGTATTTTCTTTACCGCGCTGATTCAGTCCTCCAACGCTACAACCGTTATGGTGGTCAGCTTCGTAAACTCCGGTCTGATGAAACTGGCACAGGCTCCTGGAATTATCCTCGGAGCAAACATCGGTACGACAGTTACCGGACAGCTGATTGCGTTTGACCTTGCGGATATCGCGCCGCTGTTTGTCATCATCGGTGTTCTGATGGTTATGTTCGTAAAGAACAATCTGACGATCAGCCGTCTCGGCGAGGTTATCTTGGGATTTGGTATTCTGTTTATGGGTATCTCCGGTATCTCAGGAGCCCTGAACGAAGCAAAAGAGATCCCGGCAGTCGTTAACGCCCTCGGATCCCTGACGAATCCGTTTCTTGCGTTCTTAGTCGGCTGGGTGGCTACCGCGATTCTGCAGAGTAACTCTGCAACGGTCGGAATCATCATGCTTCTTGCAAGAGAGGGCTTGATGGGACTTCCGATCTGTCTGTTTATGATGCTTGGATGCAACATCGGATGTACGATGTCCGCTATTCTTGCCAGCTTCGGCTGCAAAAAAGATGCAAAACGTGCGGCATGTGTCCACCTGCTGTTCAACATCTCCGGAACGATTGTCTGCTCCATTATTTTCCTGCTGTTTGGAAATCAGGTAGTTGACTTCTTTATGGGTATTTCCGGAAACGAAGCAGGCCGTATGATCGCAAATGCAAACTCGATCATCAAAGTATGCCAGGTACTCCTGATGCTGCCGTTTACCCCGCTTCTGGTGAAGGCAACGTACTTTATCATCCGCGGAAATGACGAGGAAGACAAAAAGTTCGAGCTTGCCTACATTAGCTCGAAACATGCGATGTCCCCGACGACTGCAGTTCTGCAGGCTGTCCGTGAGATGGAGCGTATGGCACAGATGGCAGAGACCAACCTGATTCGCGCGATGAATACGCTGGTGACCCGCGATCAGAAAGAAATCGACGAGGTCTACCGTGTCGAGGAAAATATTAATTTCCTGAACAAAGAGATTACGAACTATCTGGTTCACTTAAATCAGGCATCGCTGCCGACATCAGACGTTATGCGCATCGGTGCGCTGTTCCATGTGGTCAATGATATCGAGCGGATTGGTGATCATGCCGAGAATGTCGCAGATTCTGCTGTGCAGATGACGAATGACAATGTGACCTTCAGCAAACAGGGCGAACTGGATCTTTCCGAGATGCTGGATATGGTATTAAAAATTCTCGATGAGTCGATCGAAATGTTTGCAAAGAATGATCTGCAGCACCTGCAGGAGATCATTGATATTGAAAATTCCATTGATCAGGAGGAGCGGGATCTGCAGCAGAAGCATGTAGAGCGTCTGACCCGCAACGAATGTACGCCGGAAGCCGGCATGATCTTCTCTGATCTTGTATCCGGACTCGAGCGTGTCGCGGACCATGCAACCAATATTGCATTCTCCATTCTGGATGAAGATCCGGAAGAGAAAGCAGCCCGCGAGGCAGTTGCAGGAGCAGAAAAATAAGAAATGGATTAAGAGAATAGGAGAAAGGCCCCGAAACATTGGAGTTATGTTTCGGGGCCTTTCTTTCATGCTTATGATGTTTTTTATTTATGGATTTCTTTCACGGGAGAGCGGGCAGTCAGATCGAAGGAGTAGCGGAGGTCAGGGTATTTCCACCCTCTGCAGAGCGGGATGAACCCGCATTCTGCTGGGAATCGCTCTGCTGATCATCTGAAGAGCTGGTGCTCGTTCCGAGGGTCAGTGAGAAGGTCTTTGTCTCATAGGATCCGTTGTCTGGAACCTGTACTTCCACCTCAACGGTTTCGCCGGCAGAGTAATACTGCAGCAGGGATTTCAGCTCGCTGGTGGAGGTGATGGAATGTCCGTCAAAGCTGGTCAGAACGTATCCGGATTTCAGACCTGCATTTTCAGCGGCACCGCCGGAGGTTACTTCGGAGATATAGATGCCGGCCGGCATATTGTATGCCTGCTGGATCTGGCTGCTGACATCGAGGCATTTGATGCCGATCGTTCCCTGATCTTCTGCGGCAACCTTTGTTCTGGTCTGCTCATTCATCAGATTTTCAATGATATCGGAAACACGGGAGACCGGGATTGCATAGCCCATGCCCTCTACCTCTGTAGAAGCAAGTTTTGCGGAGTTGATACCGATGACCTCTCCGTTCATGTTCAGAAGAGCGCCGCCGCTGTTGCCAGGGTTGATGGCTGCATCGGTCTGTAAGTAGGTCTTTCCGGTTGTATCAGTGGAAGAAGTATCTGCCGTTGTTCCATCGGAGCTTCCGTCAGAAGAGGAATCGCTGTCGATCACACGGTTTGCAGCACTGATGATACCGGTCGTAACGGACTGGCCGTAGCCGAGTGCGTTGCCGATCGCAACGACCTGCTCGCCGACCTCAACGGAATCAGAATCGCCCATCGTGGCAACAGCGATGCTGCTCATCGTGTCATCCGGGATCTCGGAGAGCGGAACGGCGATGACGGCAAGATCGTTATCGGCATCGGTACCTTTGATATTTGCCTTGCAGACCTGATTGTTTACAAAACTAACAGAAAGAGTATCGGCATCTTCTACTACATGGTTATTGGTGACGATCAGAAGCTCGGTGTCATTCTTTCCGATGATGATACCGGAACCGCAGCTTGTGGTCTCCTCGGTCTGCGGAGTCTGGGCACCGTAACCGAACATGCTGAAGTAGTTCTGTACTTCCTGTACGGACTGGTTTGTGATGGAGACGATCGACGGCATTGCGTTTTTCGCAATCGTGGAAACATCCATCGTTCCGGTGGAAGTGGAGCTTGAGGATGTGGCAGCGGCTTTTAAGAGGCTGCTGTTGGAAGTCGTCTGCTGTGCAGTGGTTGTTGTTGCAGCGGCTGTCGTGCTTCCGGCAAAGTGGTTGACTGCCTGGAAGGTACCGCCGGCAACACCGCCGAACAGAACTGCGCTTAAGGCGATGGCTCCGATTTTTTTTGCAAGCTTAGCAGCTTTTTTATTTTTGGAAGAAGGTTTCTTTCCGTTGAAGCTGTTCTGCTCTGCTGCCATCATGTTCTCATTATTGGTTTCGTTTTCGTTATTGTAGTTGTTTCTGTAGTCCATCATAATAAATACTTCCTTTCTGATATCTGTATTTTAAACTGTGTTCCGGAATCGGCTTCCGGTTTTGTTTGCTTCCTTTTTTGTTTCTATGCTTTGCAGTATAATGGGAATCTGTGATGGAAATGTAGTAAAAATGTGAAAAAAATAAGTTCTCTGGAAAAGAGAAAAGTGCTACAATAAGAAACAGAAAAATGATCAGGAAATGAGGAAGTAATAATGAATAGAGGAGTAACACAGAAACAGTATCTGGAGTTGGTCCCGCCGACGGAGGAGGACGCCCGCTCCAGCCAGATGCGGATACTGGATGCATTAAAAGAGAAAGGAATCACCGCATCATTTACCCTTCCAGCGCTGCAGAAACTGTATCCCATCTGCGATGAGGCAGACTATAACATAACGGTTTCCCTCGCATGGAATGGAAGCATCTGGCAGGTGGTTGATCTGGAAGCGGGCGATACAGCAGCAGAGCATTACGGCTATGCCGCTGATCTTGGAAGTACGACCGTCGTTGTGCGCCTGGTAAACTGCAGCGACGGTACCGTGCTTGCCGAGGAGAGCGAATACAACCGCCAGACTGCCTATGGAACCGATATTCTGACGAGAATCTTTGCCTGTAAGGATAAACCGGAGGTACTGCAGGACATCCGTGCGTGTACGATGGAGACATTTACACTGCTCTTTGAAAAACTTCGCCAAAAGACAGGAATTGCGCCGTCGGATGTTCTCTCAATGGTCGTATCCGGCAACACAACGATGATCCATTTCCTGCTGGGACTGGATCCGTTCTGCGTCTTTTCATCCCCGTACGCCGTGCGCGCAGACCGCGTCGGATTCCTTCCGGCGAAAGAGATGGGATTTCCCATGAAGGGATGTGTCTACTGCGTGCCGGGAAAATCCAATTACCTGGGCGGTGATATATTAAGCGGTATGATCGCAACGGAACTCTATAAAAAAGAAACGATCAGCGTTTTTTTTGATATCGGAACGAACGGCGAGCTTGTCGTCGGAAACCGGGAATTTCTGCTCTGCGGCGCAGGCGCTGCCGGTCCGGCGCTCGAGGGCGGCGTGGTCAAAACCGGCATGCGAGCTGCAGAAGGCGCTGTTGATACGGTAAAAATAGAAGACGGGAAAATCCAGTGCCATGTAATCGGAGAGGGTAAGCCAAAGGGCATCTGCGGTTCCGGCATTATCGATCTGCTCGCGGAATTATTCCTAAATGGATGGATCAACCTGTTCGGTACCCTGCAGCCGGAGCGGTCCGAAAAGATCAAGGAAGACCCGGAGACGGGAGAGTGGTGCGTTGAATATAGTGAAGGGCTGTGCTTCTATCAGAGTGATATCGCCGAATTCCTTCGTACAAAGTCAGCGGCCTACACGATGGTTGAGTACATGATGCGTGAATCCGGCATTTCCATGGAAGAAATTGACCGGTTTTACGCGGCTGGTGCGTTTGGAAAACACGTCTCGAAGGAGTCTGCCATCACAATCGGCATGTACCCGGATATGGACCGGGAACGCCTCATCTGTGCTGGAAATACGTCGTTAGAGGGAGCGGAAAAAATTCTGCTGGACAGAACCCGAATCGAAGAGATTGACCGGATTCTCGAGGAGATGGTTTATATTCAGTTTGGCCAGGTCTCTGACTTTATTTCCATGATGGCAGCCGCCCAGGCAATTCCACACACGGATCTCGAGCGGTTTCCAAGTGTACAGAAAAAACTGGAAGAAAGAAAACAGTAAATGGCGGCAGGCGCTTGACCGCAGTCGAATTGTGTCATATACTTGTTGTTGATAATGAGAATCAACAAGGAGAGACAGATATGACATTGAAAGAACTGCCGATCGGAAAAACGGCGACTGTCCGCACTGTAGGAGGAGAGGGTGCGCTGCGGCAGCACTTCCTCGATATGGGAATCATTCCAGGTGCGGAGGTAACGATGGTAAAGTACGCACCGATGGGAGATCCTGTGGAAGTACGGATTCACAGCTATGAGTTGACACTTCGCCTTGACGATGCCGGACGGATTGAAATTGATGAGGTGCGGGATACCGTAAAAGAAAAGGAGCAGCCGGATGCCAGAGCGATTCCGCATCCCGGTTTTGGAGAGGGCGGAAAGTATCACAATAAGGCAGAGGAGCATCCACTGCCGGAAGGAGAGCTGCTGTCCTTTGCACTGGCAGGAAACCAGAACTGCGGCAAGACTACGTTGTTCAACCAGCTGACGGGATCGAATCAGCATGTCGGAAATTTCCCGGGCGTGACGGTGGACCGGAAGGATGGTGAAATCCGCGGTCAGAAGAACACGCTGGTCACGGACCTTCCCGGTATCTATTCCATGTCGCCGTACTCCAGTGAAGAGATTGTCACGCGAAATTTTGTGCTGAACGAGCATCCGCGCGGCATCATTAATATCGTAGATGCGACGAATATCGAACGGAATCTGTATCTGACGATGCAGCTGATGGAACTCGACATTCCGATGGTACTGGCCCTCAACATGATGGATGAGGTACGCGAAAACGGCGGTTCTGTGCTCGTGAACCAGATGGAAGAGAGACTTGGCATCCCGGTTATCCCGATTTCCGCTGCAAAAAACGAGGGAATCGATGAACTGGTTGCCCATGCTGTCCATGTGGCCAAATACCAGGAAAAACCGGGCAGAAAGGACTTCTGTGAGGCGAATGACCACGGCGGTGCCGTCCACCGTGCGTTGCATGCGATCATGCATCTGATCGAGGATCACGCCGCAAGGGCGGATATTCCGGTGCGGTTTGCGGCGAGCAAGCTGGCAGAGGGCGATGCGCTGATCCTGGAGCAGCTGGCCCTCGATGAAAACGAGAAAGAGATGCTCGAGCATATCGTCTGTCAGATGGAGACGGAGCGCGGCCTGGACCGCGCGGCGGCGATTGCGGATATGCGTTTTAATTTTATTGAAAAAGTCTGCCGTGAGACCGTGGTAAAACCAAAAGAGAGCCGTGAGCATGTGCGGAGCACAGAAATTGACCGTGTGCTGACCGGAAAATATACGGCTCTGCCATGTTTTGCCGGGATTATGGCGGCTGTCTTTTTCCTGACCTTCCATGTGATTGGAGCATCGCTGCAGAGTGTGCTGGAGATTCTGATCGGAAAACTGACCGAGCTCGTGGACAGCGCCATGACAGCATGGGGCGTCAATCCGGTGCTTCATTCCCTTGTGATTGACGGTATTTTTAACGGCGTCGGAAGTGTCTTAAGCTTCCTTCCGATCATCGTCACCCTGTTTTTCTTCCTGTCCATTCTGGAAGACAGCGGCTATATGGCGCGCGTGGCATTTGTGATGGATAAGCTGCTCCGGAAAATCGGCCTCTCCGGCCGCAGTATCGTGCCGATGCTGGTCGGTTTTGGCTGTACCGTGCCGGGCGTCATGGCGAGCCGCACCCTGCCTTCCGAGCGTGACCGGAAAATGACGATCCTATTAACTCCGTTTATGAGCTGTTCGGCAAAACTTCCGATTTACGCGTTCTTTACCGCCGCATTCTTCCCGAAATACAGTGCCCTTGTGATGGTTCTTCTGTATTTCGGTGGTATCTTCATGGCTGTCCTGATGGCGATGCTGATGCAGGGAACTTTATTCCAGGGGGAAGCCGTTCCGTTTGTCATGGAGCTTCCAAACTACCGCATGCCGGGGGCAAAAAATGTCGGACAGCTTTTGTGGGATAAGGCAAAAGACTTCCTGCAGCGGGCATTCACCGTCATTTTTGTTGCCACGATTGTGATCTGGTTTTTACAGACCTTTGGAACGCATCTCAATGTCGTGGAGGACTCCAAGGACAGCATTCTCGCCGTTGTCTCCGGCCGTCTCGCCCCGGTTTTTCGGCCGCTTGGATTTGGAGACTGGAGAGTATCGACCGCCCTTCTAACCGGATTTATGGCAAAGGAGAGTGTCGTCTCCACACTTTCCGTACTGTTCGGCACGACCGCGCAGCTGACCGAAATTCTGACACCGGTTTCCGCATTAAGCCTTCTGGTTTTCTGCCTCCTCTATACGCCGTGTGTGGCGGCAGTCGCTTCCATCAAGCGGGAGCTTGGCGGCAGATGGGCAGCCGGTGTTGTCGTTTCCCAGTGTGTGATCGCCTGGCTGGCAGCTTTTGTCGTACATGGCTTTGCACTGCTGTTTGGCATGTAAAAAAGAACATTAAATAAGAAAAGCTCTGCAGAACAGAAAATGCAAAATTCTGATCTGCAGAGCTTTTGATATATGGCTAGTAAAAAAATGCCGGTTTTAAATTTTTCGTATCACATGCTTTAAAATTCTTGTCTTGTGGAGCAGAAAGATCGAGCAGTCCATAAACAGATGGGCAAGAAAGGTGCTCAAAATGACGCCATTTGATTTCAGCAGAAAGCCGACATGGAACCCATACCAGCACACGAAACCGGAGTAGGCGCTCATGATGACAAGAAGCGGTAGATTTTCCAACACGCCCCGCATCGTTTCAAGAAAACTCTTGACCGTAAAGTCGAAATACAGGAAGCGGCCGACCGTCAGTGTCAGGAAATAGAGAATCAGCCCGTCATAATTCGTGTCCTCGTAGATAAAGCGGATGTACAGGAGAATCAGTACAATATAGAAGACCGAAATCAGCCGCACCGACGCCTTCTGCTCCGGGTCAAGGTGCGTGAGCTTTACCAGAACCACATCGAGCCAGCTCGTCAGAAAGACGGAGAGCACGATAAAGACAAGAAGCACCACATCCTGATATTTCTCCCAGTACATCGAAATCTGCGGCAGACGCTCATCGATAATGTAATAGAGGGAGAGGAAGAGAAGAATCGAAGTGCCGGAGAAAACCAGCTCATAAAAGCTTTCCACAATCTGATACTGCCTGCGCTGGTGTTTCTTCCGGCGTATTTTTTTTGCTTTTTCCTCTGTCTCCTCTTTTAGCTGCCGTTGAATCTGCAATTTTGCAATCAGAAGCACAAGGGCAAGCACCAGAATCAGGCCGAGCAGTGAGACAAGCAGAAAACTGCCCACATTGGCGGGATCAAAATAGTGAAGAATATAGTATCGTTTCAAATAAAATCACCTCTTCTGAAAATTCTTTTTTTGATTTCTCTTCACTTTAGTACCAAATCCGGAAAAAGTAAAGTACAAAAATGAGAACAGAAAGAAAGTGTCTGATAAAAAATGACCGAAATGGAGAGAATAAAGTGATCGATGCGTGACAGGGAAGAAAAGATGACGATCAGTCAAACTCGGTCAAAGCAGGGCGATAAAACGGGGAAATCCGTCATAAAACTCTAAACTTATGCAAATACGACAAAAAGAGAAGGGAAAATTCATGAAATATTAATGATTGATTTTGAATGAATATGACGATATAATAAGTTCATCAAAGCAAACACGATCAAAATAATGCAGGAGGGAAATATGATTTACACAGTGACATTCAATCCGTCTCTGGACTACATTGTATCGGTGGAAGACTTCAAGCTCGGCCTTACCAACCGCACAAGCTCCGAGCTGATGCTTCCGGGCGGAAAAGGAATCAACGTATCGACCGTACTTGGAAACCTTGGAATTGAGAGCACAGCGCTCGGATTTCTGGCAGGCTTTACCGGAAAAGAAATCGCCGGACGGCTCGACCAGATGGGAATTAAAAACGGCTGCATCTGGCTGGAAGAAGGATATTCCCGCATCAACGTCAAATTAAAGAGCATTGACGGAACTGAGATCAACGGACAGGGACCCGAAATCCCGGAGAAAAAAGTGGAAGAGCTGATGAAACAGCTTTCCGCACTCGGCGAGGGCGACGTTCTCTTCCTCGCAGGCAGCATCCCGTCATCCATGGCAGATGATGCCTATCAGAAAATTATGGAAATGCTCGACGGCAAGGGCGTCCGCATCGTCGTAGACGCGACCCGTGATCTGCTGATGAAGGTTCTGCCGTACCACCCGTTCCTCATCAAACCGAACAATCACGAACTCGGCGAGATTTTCGGTGTGGAATTAAAGACAAGAGAGTCGGTTGTTCCGTATGCAAAACAGTTGCAGAAAAAGGGCGCACAGAACGTTCTGGTTTCCATGGCAGGCGAAGGAGCCGTTCTCGTTGCCGCATCCGGTGAGGTCTTTGAAGCTCCGGCCCCGAAAGGAAAGCTTATCAACGGCGTCGGCGCAGGCGATTCGATGGTAGCCGGATTCATGGCAGGCTACATGGAAAAAGAAGATTACCTCCATGCGTTCCATATGGGAATCGCAGCGGGAAGTGCAAGTGCTTTTTCTGAAAACCTTGCAACCCGGGAGGAAATTGCATCTGTCTACGAACAGATTACAAAATAAAAGGGAGGACGTCTCATGAGAATCACAGAGTTGCTGGACATCCGCAGTATTGCGCTGGATGCCGCACCGAAAAGCAAACAGGAAACGCTTGATGCAGCCGTAGCGCTGATGGTCAAAAGCGGAAAGATCACAGACGAAGATGCGTACCGTGCACAGGTTTACGCAAGAGAAGAAGAGAGCACCACAGGAATCGGAGAGGGAATTGCGATTCCGCACGGAAAATGTGATGCAGTAAACAAACCGGGCCTTGCAGCCATGGTGATCCCGAACGGCGTTGATTTTGATTCTCTCGATGGAGAGCCGGTCACCCTGCTGTTCCTCATCGCAGCGCCGAACACAAAAGACAACGTTCACCTCGATGTCTTAAGTAAACTTTCCATGATGCTGATGGATGAAGAGTTCACCAAGAGCCTTCGAAACGCAAGGACACCGGAAGAGTTCCTTGCCATTATCGACCGCGCCGATGAAGAGAAAAAGAGCGTAGATGAGCGTCTTGCAGAGCCGGTGGAAGCAAAAGAAAATCAGGTGAAGATTCTCGCCGTTACTTCCTGCCCGACCGGTATTGCCCACACTTACATGGCAGCCGAGGGAATCGAGAAAGCAGCGAAAGCAAAAGGATGCTTCGTAAAAGTCGAGACACGAGGCTCCGGCGGAGCGAAAAACGTGCTGACTGCACAGGAAATCGCCGATGCGGACTGCATCATCGTTGCAGCCGACGCACAGGTTCCGATGGATCGTTTCGACGGAAAGAAAGTCATTCAGCGCCAGGTATCCGACGGTATCAGCAAAGCAGATGAGCTGATCGAGCTTGCGATGTCCGGAAACGCACCGGTTTACAAGAGCGGCAATGCGCAGACAGCCGCAGCAAGCACGAAGAAGAACAGCGGCGGTATCGGCCACCAGCTGTACACCCAGCTGATGAATGGTGTTTCCCATATGCTTCCGTTCGTTGTCGGCGGCGGTATTCTGATCGCAATCGCATTCCTGATCGACGGACTTCTTGTTGATATGAACTCCCTTGATGCCGCAGCCAGATCAAACTTCGGTACGATTACCCCGGCTGCAGCGATGTTCAAACAGATCGGCGGCGTGGCATTCGGCTTCATGCTCCCGGTTCTTGCAGGCTACATCGCCATGGCAATCGGCGACCGGCCGGCACTTGCCCTTGGTTTTGTCGGCGGTATGATGGCATCGAGCGGAACCTCCGGTTTCCTTGGAGCACTTGTTGCCGGTTTTGCAGCAGGCTACATTATCCTTGTCCTCCGCAAAGCATGTGAGAAACTTCCGGAAGCACTCGAAAAGATTGCGCCGGTTCTGATTTACCCGGTAGTCGGCATCCTTGCGATGGGACTTCTGATGCTCTTCATTGTAGAGCCGATCATGGGAACCGTCAACACGGTACTGAACAATGGTCTTGCTTCCATGGGCGGATCCAGCAAGCTGATCCTTGGCATGATCCTCGGCGGCATGATGGCCATCGACATGGGCGGCCCGTTCAACAAAGCAGCTTACGTATTCGGAACAGCAGCCATCGCAGCAGGAAACTACGACATTATGGCATCCGTTATGATCGGCGGTATGGTTCCTCCGTGTGCGATTGCACTTGCAACCCTGCTGTTCAAAGATAAATTTACAAAAGAAGAAAGAGAATCCGGTCCGACCAACTTCATCATGGGACTTGCCTTCATCACCGAGGGTGCGATTCCATTCGCAGCAGCAGACCCGATCCACGTTCTTCCGGCCTGCATCATCGGCTCTGGCCTCGCAGGTGCGCTCTCCATGGCATTTGGCTGTACCTTAATGGCACCGCACGGCGGCATCTTCGTTGTACCGGTTATGGGAAATGCGCTGCTTTATCTGGTGGCAGTTGTCATCGGAACAGTGGTATCCGCAGTTCTGCTTGGAGTTTTAAAGAAAAAAGTTGCATAAAAGAGTAGAAAAAAGACAGAAAACAAAGTAAAATAAAAATATCAAAGATCCTATGGGAGGAAAAAATCATGAAAGAATTTAAGTATGTTGTAACAGATCCAGAAGGAATCCACGCTCGTCCGGCAGGAATGCTGGTAAAAGCAGTCAAAGAATTTTCCTGTGATATCAAGATCGCAAAAGACGGAAAAGCCATGAACTGCAAAGCCATCTTCGGCATCATGGGACTGGCTGTAAAACAGGGCGAAGAAGTTACCCTGACCTTCGATGGAGCAGATGAAGATGCTGCATACGAAGCAATCAGCAATTTCATGAAAGAGAACTTGTAATTCTACAGAGCCATGCGGAATGGAAGAAAAAAGTGCGAATCATGCTTGCATGAATGAGTGCTTTTTTCTGGAATTCCATATGGCGAGAAGCCACATCGAAATGGAGCGTAAGCGGAATTGAGATGGGGCTCTGGAGAATTACAATATAGTAATCGGCCGGAGCGTGTTTGAAAAACTTTCTGAAACTAAGAAATCCTTTTTAAACACGCTCCGGCTGTCTGGACAGAAAATTCGGATATCGAGAACAAAGGTGGAGAAAACTTATGCAGATTTATCAGGGAAAAAGCGTATTTTCCGGCATTGCGATCGGAAAGATCCGCGTATACAAAAAGAATGAGCGTCAGGTAAAACGTGTGAAAGTAGAAAATCCGGATGCGGAGATGGCACGGTTTGAGGAAGCAAAGGCAAAAGGAATCGCACAGCTTGGCGTTCTGTATGAAAAAGCATGCAAAGAGGTTGGCGAGGCCAATGCAGCGATCTTCGAGGTACATCAGATGATGATGGAGGACGACGGCTACAACGAGTCCGTCGAGAATATTATCAAGAGCCAGGGCGTCAACGCTGAGTATGCCGTTGCAACGACAGGCGACAACTTTGCGCAGATGTTTTCTGCCATGGACGATGATTACATGAGAGAGCGCGCGGCAGACGTAAAGGATATTTCCGAGCGTCTGATCTCCATCTTAAACGGAGACGACACCGACGCATCCTTAAACGACGAACCGGCGATCATCGTGGCAGATGACCTTGCGCCGTCTGAGACGGTACAGATGGATAAGGACAAAGTTCTTTCTTTTGTTACCGTACACGGTTCTTTAAATTCCCACACCGCTATCCTTGCAAGAACCATGGCGATTCCGGCACTGGTCGGAATACCGCTTCCGCTGGATGAGAGCGTAGACGGAAAGCTCGGCATCGTGGACGGATCCGATGGAACCATCTATGTTGATCCGGACGAGGAGACTCTTGCTGCCATGCAGAAGCGCCGCACCGAGGAGGAGGAAAAGAAAAAACTGCTCCTCACCTTAAAGGGAAAAGAAAATATTACACTGGATGGACAGAAAATTCTGCTGTATGCTAATATCGGAAACATCAAAGACCTTGCGGTTGTCATGCAGAACGACGCGGGCGGCATCGGCCTGTTCCGAAGCGAGTTTATCTATCTTGAGCAGGATCACTATCCAACAGAGGAGGAGCAGTTCCGTATCTACAAACAGGCAGCAGAGACGATGGCGGGAAAACGCGTCATCATCCGTACCCTCGATATCGGTGCCGATAAACAGTGCGATTATTTCGAGATGGAAAAAGAGGAGAATCCGGCACTTGGCTGCCGTGCGATCCGCATCTGCCTGACGCGGCCGGAGATCTTCAAGACACAGCTTCGCGCGCTGTTCCGCGCAAGCGCATATGGAAAAATTGCCATTATGTATCCAATGATCACAAGTGTCGGCGAGGTTCGCCAGATCAAAGCGATTGTGGAGGAAGTAAAAGCTTCTCTCGCTGAGCAGGGCATTGAGTACGGAAATCCAGAGCAGGGTATCATGATCGAGACCCCGGCGGCTGCCATCATCAGCGATGAGCTGGCAAAAGAGGTTGATTTCTTCAGTATCGGAACGAACGACCTCAGTCAGTACACCCTCGCGATCGACCGCCAGAACACAAAGCTGGATCCGTTCTTTGATCCGCATCACCCGGCGATCCTGCGCATGATTCAGATGGTTGTGGAGAATGCACACAAAGCCGGCATCTGGGCTGGTATCTGCGGCGAGCTCGGCGCTGACCAGGAGCTGACAAAAGAGTTCCTTGCGATGGGCGTAGATGAACTTTCCGTTTCTCCGGGAAGCATCCTTCCGCTCCGCAAGATCATTCTGGAAACAAACGTGGCAGAATATAAGGCAGGAAAGAAATGTTAACACAGCAGAGACATGAGATAATTTTGAAACTGTTAAAAGAAAAGGGAAGCATCACCGTGACGGAAGTCCGGGATCTTCTCGATACATCGGAGTCCACGGTACGCCGCGATATCACAGCGCTCGACAAGGAGGGCAAGCTGGAAAAGGTATTCGGCGGCGCCGTGGAAGCCGGCCAGAAGGTGACGGCACACGAGTACACCGTTGCACAGAAAAATGAGCTGAACTGCGATGCCAAACGGAAAATCGCAGAATATGCGGCATCCCTCATCGAGCCGGACGATTTCGTCTTTCTCGACGCGGGAACGACAACGGCGCATATGATCGATTTCATCCGGGCAACCTCCGCCGTTTTCGTGACAAACGCCGTCGCTCACGCACAGCGGCTGGCATCACGCGGGTTTAAGGTCATTCTGGTAGGCGGCGAGCTCAAAAGCTCCACAGAAGCCGTCGTCGGAAACCAGGCAATCCGCACGATCCAGGAGTATCATTTCACCAAAGGCTTTTTCGGAACAAATGGCGTAACCCGAAGAAGCGGCTGCACAACCCCGGACGTCAACGAGGCCGTCACCAAAAAGACCGCCATGGAACAGTGCCGCCAGTGCTACGTCCTCTGTGACGCAAGCAAATTTAACAGCATCAGTTCCGTTACCTTCGCAGACTTTGAAAAACCGATTTTTATCACGGACCGGAAAGTTCCCGGGTATGAGAAGAGCAAACATATCATCGTATGCGAGACGGAGCGAAAATAAAAAGCCAACATCTTACACGCACATAAATTGCAAAGCGCCCCGGCCCTGCAGATCATTTGGATGCAGGACCGGGGCGCCGTTTACAGACTTATTCTTTGATTTCCGCCAGCGTTACATCTGGATGATGATACTGCGGACGATGTTTCAAAAATGGAACTTTAAGCAGGGTAGCATTCTTGGGACACCAGTGAAGACAGGCATAACAGGCTGCACAGGAATGTCCTCCATAAAAATACGATGCAGTAACAAAATCTTCTTTTGGCAGACTTCCGTCAGATGTAAAGTTTGTTTTTCGTTCTTTTATAAAAGATATGATAGATTTTAACCGTTCCGGTGCTTTTTTCAGTCGTTCCAGATTTTCCTGCTCTGAGCTGATTAAACAGTTGCCTGGCATCTGCAGATCAAAGACAGCCGACAGGTTTGCACCGCTGCGGGAAAGTGCCTGACTTAGGCTGACAAAAGAATTTCCGCTTTTTCCATTGTTAGAAGTCATGACGACAAAAGTATAGCAGTCAGGATTGACCGTTAACTTCAATAAAAATTCTTTTACAATCCATGGCAGATCGCTCATGTAGGTAGGAAAGACAAAACCGATTATATCGTTTTTGCAGAAAAAATTGCTTTCTGTTTTATAATATTCTCAACAGGCTGATTCAGCTCTTTTCCAATTTCTTTTGCAGCCCAAAGCGAATTACCAGTTCCGGTAAAATAAAAAATCATAAGTTTTTCCCTCTCTTTTTGAAGTTTATGACGGAGAAAATATTTTTATCCGTTTGCTTTATATTATTTTAAAACTATGATGTTGGGGTCAAAAGCCCCTCTATAGTACCTTGAAAAGTTCATATATTTTGTAGTAAATACAAGCCTAAATGGTTTACTTGCTGTATAATAGAGATATCTTAGTAGGAAAGAAGGCAATCTCTATGTCATTCAAAGAAAATACTTACCAGCAAATGTCATTTACAGATAGTTTTTCTGGATTAACTGCCAGAGAACAAAAAGCATTGGAAAAATCCTGGGCAAAAGTCTTTGCCGATGAAATATTTCCTGCCATTGATGAAAAGCGTTTTTCTGTCTTATACAGCGA